>JBLIOL010000180.1:0-11178 GCA_047639615.1 Planctomycetota bacterium
GCAACGGCTATGCCGTTACGCGCTAGTGGTGGTGGTTTTTGCCATGGCTCCGTACCACCACGCCGCTGGTCAGGGCGGGGGTGAGCCTTGGTTTGTGGACGTGACCGAAGCGGCCTTGCCGGAGGTGGTAGGCACCTCCGGTACGGCCGCTAAGGATTGGATCATTGAGGTCAACGGCGGGGGACTCGGGCTTGAGGATCTGAATGGGGACGGGCACTTGGACCTTGTTCTGGTGGATGGCTCGACGCTTGAACGCGTGAACGCGGGCGAGGTGGGGTTGCCGCCGCGGGTGTTTCTTGGTTCGGCCGAGGGACGCTTTCAGCCGGCGGGCGAGGCCTGGGAGGTGGGCGGCGGGCACTGGGGAACCGGGCTCGCTCTTGGTGATGTGAACGGTGACGGTTGGTGCGACTTGCTCGTGACGCAGTGGGGTGAGCTGCGGTTGTTCTTGAACCAGGGTGGCGAGGGTCTGGTCGAAGCCACGGACACCGGACTCGGCGGAGCCGGTTGGCATACGAGCGCGGCCTTCCACGATGTGGATGGGGATGGGATCTTGGACCTGACGGTGGCGCGCTACTTGAACTTCGACACGGACAAGGTGCCGGCGCGCGGGGAGAGCGGCGCTGTTTGGAAGGACATGCCGGTCATGGCCGGGCCCGAGGGCCTCGTGCCCCAGGGCGACCGCTACTTCCGCGGCAAGGGTGACGGCAGTTTTGAGGAAGTGGCCGGAGCCTTCGACGGGGTGACGGCGGCCTTTGGCTTGGGCCTCGTGCTCTGCGACTTGAACGGCGATCAGCGGCCGGACTTGTATGTGGCCAATGACTCCATGCCCAACCATATGTGGATCAACCAGGGTGACGGCAGTTTCGCGGAGCGCGGCTTCGAACGCGGTGCTTCGCACGACGCTGACGGGCGTGAGCAGGCGGGCATGGGCATTGCTGTCGGGCGCATGCAAGGCGGTGCGGCGCCGAGCCTCTTCGTTACGAACTTCAGCGGTGAGTCGAATGTGCTCTATCGGCCGTCGAAGCGCGGGTCTGGTTATCGCGAGCGAGCCGGGCGCGCGGGCTTGGCGGGGCCGGGGCGCTCGCGCTTGGGCTGGGGCACGGGCTTCTTCGACGCGGATTTGGACGGGGAGTTGGACCTGTGGGTGCTCAACGGTCACGTCTATCCAGGTGCTGATACGCGCGGCACGGATACGAGCTATGCGCAGTCGGATCAACTCTTCGTGGCGCAGGCCGGGCGCTTTGCTGAGCAGGCCTTGGTCGCGGGGCCCGCGCGGGTCAGTCGCACGGGAGTGGCGGGGGACTTGGATCGCGACGGGGATGAAGACCTGGTGGTCCTGACCTTGGACGGGGGCGTGCGCGTGCTGCGCAATGACGCTCCGAAGCAGGGCGCGTGGATCGGCGTGCAGTTGCGCGGAGCCGGGACCAACCGCGACGGAATCGGTGCGCTGGTGAGCGTGCTGCAGGGCGAGCAGCGGCGCACGGCGGAAGTGCATCGCTCGGCGGGTTACCAGGCCTCGCGGCCGGCGCGGCGCGTGTTTGGCTTGGGCGCGGATGGGGCGGTGAGCAGCATCGAGGTGCGCTGGCCCTCCGGGCGCGTGCAGGTGCTGGAGAAGCCGGAGTCCGGGCGCTATCACATGATCGCGGAGGACAACCAATGATCGCCGCTTGCTTGCTCGTGCTGGGGCTCTGCGCTCCGCAGGATCCCGCAGCGTTGCCGCGCGCGGATGCTGCTAGGTGGTCTAGCTGGGTGTCAGCGGAGGCGCCAGCGGCTGCGGATAGCAGCGATTACATGATCGGCTTGCGGGCGTACTCCACGGAGAATCTTCCGGTTGCGCTGAGGCATGCGCTCAAGGCGCTGGAGCAGGAGCCCGATTATCCGCCCGCGCTCCTACTGGGCTCTGCCTGTCTATATCGCTTGCGGCGCTACGGGGATGCGATCGAGTTGTACGAGCGCTTGCTCGAGCACGTGCCGGCGGACATCGTGCGCACGCGCCAGTTGGGGCATTGCTATCACTCGCTGGGTCGCTCGGCGGAGGCGCTGGCGCACTATGAGCGCTTGCTCAAGGTGCGGCCGAAGGATCTTGCGGCCAAGCGCGCGCGCGGGGTGGTGCGCTTTCGCCTCGGGGATGCGACGGGTGCCTTGGCCGACTTGGACGCGGTCTTGGCGCAGCGCCCGACGGATGGCGAGGCGCTCTATTGGCGGGCTGCGTTGCTGTATGACGAGGAGCACACCGAGGAAGCCTTGAAGGCGGCGCGTCGCGCTTGCGAGGCTGCGCCATTCAGCTCGCGCGGGTGGTTTCTGCGAGCGCAGGCGGCCAACGAAGTGGGCGAGGTTCAAGAGTCCGAGCAAGCGCGCGCCCAGCACAAACACTTGCTGGATGTGGAGTCGGCGGTGCGTCCCTTGGAGCAGCGCCTGTTGCGTGAACCGGGGAACCTGGATGCGCTGGAGAGCTTGGCGCGCTTGCTGCTCGGTGCGGGCGATCTGCGCCGGGCCGAGGGCATTTACCAGCGTCTGCAGCGCAGCGCGCAGGCGGCGGGCAACACCGAGGTCGCTGAGCGGGCTGCGCGAAGTTTGACAGGGATTCGGTCCTTACGCCGCTAAGCTAGGTGGCTATGAGCCATCCCACACGTCGCGCTGTCTTGTCCGGATCCGCTGCGTTGGCGGCAGGCACCTTGCTCCCGCGCCCGGCCCTGGCTGCGCGGTCGTCGAGCGCCGCCGCCGGGCCGATCCTGTTCTCGGTCAAATACCCCATGGTGAACGCACCAGAGTCCATGGCCGAGCGCTTTGCCATGCTCAAGCGCGTGGGCTTTGACGGGGTCGAGATGGAGAGCCCTAATGGCTACGACGAGGCCGAGGTGCTGCGCATTTCGCGCGAGGTGGGCCTGCCCGTGCACGGCGCGGTCAACTCGATGCACTGGGGGACGCGGCTCTCGGATCCCGATGCGGCTGTACGCGCGAAAGCGGTGGCTGGCCTGATCGAGGCCCTGCGCGAGAGTCACGCCATGGGCGGCCATTCCGTGCTACTGGTGCCAGGCGCTGTGAAGGGCCTTAACGAAGACGCAGCCATGGTGGAGGAGCGTTCGATCGCCGGCATTCGCGCGGCATTGCCCGAGGCGGCGCGGCTGGGTGTGCGCATCCTGATCGAGAACGTCTGGAACCGTTTCCTCTACGACCACGATGGCGGGGCGGATCAGAGCGCCGAAGCTCTGCGCGAGTACCTCGAGAAGATCGACAGCCCCTGGGTGGGCTCGTACTTCGACATCGGCAACCATCGCAAGTACGGCCGGCCCGAGGAATGGATCCGTACTCTGGGACGCTTCGTGGTCAAGCTCGACGTGAAGGACTGGGGCGTCGAAGGCGGCTGGGCCAAGATCGGCGAGGGCGATGTGGACTGGCCTAAGGTGCGCGAAGCCCTGGGTGAGATCGGATTCACGGGCTGGGCCACGGCCGAGGTGGGCGGCGGCGGCGAGGAACGCATGCTCGATATCCACGCGCGCATGACGCGTGCACTGCGCGGCTAGGTCACGCTAGGCGCTCTTCCTTGCGGTCTTCTGCTGGGTCTTCTGTTGGGTTTCCTTCTGGGTTTCCTGCTGGGTTTCCTTCTGGGCGGCATTCTTTTGGGGCTGCTTGCCGCGGCTGCCCTTGGGGCGGCCGCCTTTGGGGCGCTTGGCGTCGACACGGTTGTTGAACGATTCCCAGTCATCGGTGGAGAAAAGGCGCACTTCGTCTCCGCACTCGATGCAGTAGGCGTTGGAGACGCTCTGCAGGTAGGAGACGTAGTGGTCGCAGGTGGGGCAGAACTTCTGGTTCTTGTAGAAGTCGGATTGGCTCATGGGTTGGTTTCCTCGTCGGCTTGGTGGACGGGGGACAATTAGCAAAGGCACGGCCAACTCGGCGCTGAATCCACCTAGGATGACGTAAATGCTGCCAGGGCCTGTGTTTAGGCCGAGAAGGGGCTTTTTGGGCTCTGCGACGGGGCGCGGCGATGTTGATTTGAATCGACACCGATAGCTGGGCTCTGGGGCACGCTGTGGGGGGTGAAGCGTCCAGGAGCGCTTGCTCTCGGCTGATCGCTTGCCGCAAGTGCTGGACTGGCAAGGGCTTGCAGGGACGCTCTGCCCGCGTGTTCAGGAATCTGAACACGCCGCTGCATGTCCATTCATATGAACGCGCTCTTAGAGCTGCCCTAGGACTGCTTCAGACTGAGGCGCATGCCGGCCAAAGCGTCCGTATCGGGCTCTCTGGTTAGTGCGCGCTCGAGATGGGCGCGCACACCTTCGTCCGCAGCGTGGCCTTGGAGCAAACCCCATGCGGCGGCCTCGCGCACCACCGGATCGGGGTCCTGCGCCAGGGCCAGTTGCAGGGCCTCGCGTCCGGCCTCGGAGGGCTGGTTGCCCAAGACTACCGCAGCATTGCGGGCCAGGCCGGCGCGACCGGGGCGGCGCAGGGGCGAGCCTTGGAAGCGGGCCGCGAAGGCGCCTGGGTCGGCGGGGGCCGTGAGCCAGTCCAGCAGGCCGCCGGGATTTTGCTCCGGGTCGAGGCTGGCGTGCAGGCCGAAGCGCTCGGCTAAGTCGGGGGCCTTGCGCGCCCAGGGGCAGACCTCGGAGCACACATCGCAGCCGAAGGCCCAGGCGCCCATGCTGGCGCGCAGCTCGTGGGGGATTGCGCCGCGTTGCTCGATGGTCTGGAAGGAGATGCAGCGCGGGCCGTCGACCACGCCGGGAGCCAGAATGGCGTCGGTGGGGCAGGCGTCCAGGCAGGCCGTGCAGCTGCCGCAGCTACCCATGGGGCGTGGGGCCGGGGTGGGGTCGAGCTCTACGTCGAGGATCAGCTCGCCCAGGAAGAAGTAGGGGCCAAAGCGCGGATGCAGCAGGTTGGCGGCCTTTGAGGAGAAGCCGAGTCCGGCGGCCTCTGCGTGGGAGCGCTCGAGGATCGGGGTGGCGTCCACCCGGCCGCGGCTGTGCTCGATCAGGCCCTCAGCTACCAGGGCGCGGCCTAGGCGCTTGAGCAGCTTGCCCATCAGGTTGTGGTAGTCGCGGCCGGCCGCGTAGCGGGCGACGCGTGCCCCGCCGGCGAGCTCGAGGGCGGCCCGGGAATGGCCCAGGCCCACCATCAATAGGCTGCGGCCGCCCGTGAAGTGCCCGGCGGGGTCCGCGATAGGGCCCTGGGCCCGTTCTAGGTAGGCCAACTCGCCATGGTGCCCGGCTTCCACCCAAGGGGCGTAGCGCTGCGCATCCGGGGCCGGCGCTAGGGGCGCCACGCCCACAAGATCGAATCCCAGCTCGGTGGCGATCTCAAGGGCACGTTGGGTGGGGGGCACTGGTGCAGGATAGATACTGACTGGGCTGAGTGTGATTGTGGTCGTGAGTAAGCCGGGCTGCCAGTCAAGTCCGTGGCCTCTCGAGAGGGTCGAACGGGCGCCTAGGCCCCTGGGCAGCGGAGCGGCGCTGCTGGCCGCCCCTCACGGCATCCAGAGGCTCGATTCAGCGCTGTGGGGGCCGAGGGGGATCTCACGCAACCCAGTCAGTATCAGTCGGAGAGGGTCTCGAGCTCGGCCGTGCTGCGGTGGGTTTTGACTCAAGGGGAAACATCTGTTCGTAGTCGAGGCACGCCGCGCATCCCAAGTGCGACTCACCTGGGTCTTTTTTGCGAGCCCTATGCGCCTTTCTGCGGAGAACGGACCATCACCCTAAATACTGCTATAGCATGGGTTTCGGGGCGTTTTGTCTCAGGCTGTCCCAGCTTTCGTTGGGAATTTGTCCTAGTTGGGTTACAGCTGACCCTACCGCTCCTAATGGTGGTTGAACGCCGAGTCCTGCCCCACCCCACGCGACGATACGCTGGGTGCGTTATTGGTCCCGCTGCCTCTGAAAGTTGCCCCTCGCCCTGCGAGTCTCTGGACTCGTCAACGTCCGTCGTGACGTAGACTAGCTTCGGCGATCTTCCCCCACTTTCCCTCTCCATGCAGGCCATAGACCCCCTCACCTCCGGCAACCTGGTAACAGGTTCTGCAGCCCGACCACGGCTGCAGGCACGCCTAGAGGACCTGCCTTCTGAAGTGGGAGCCGACGACGCTCGTCGCATGCTGGCGATCGTGGCCGACATGGAACGAAGCCCGGAATCCGTGCGAGATGCAGTCTCAACCATGTTGATGGACTGCTTCCGTGAATCACGCTCTCGCGCCTGCTTCGGTCTCCTCTACGAGTTGAACAGCTCGCATCTCCTGACTCAGGTTCAGGGACGTTTGCGACGTTACTCCAGCAAGGCAGACCCCTTGGACGTGCTCCAAGAAGTCTTCTTCAACGTCTACCGCTATCCGCACCGTTTCAACGCGGCCCGCGAGGATGCGTTCCGAGTTTGGTCCGCCATGATTGTGCGCAACACGGTGCTCAAGCACCTACGCAGTCAAGGTCGTGGGGGACGCCAAGAGGTGCCCTTCGAAGATCTCTCGGACCAGCCCGAAACGAAGGCGTCGAATCCGCTTACGGGCGCGATCGAGCGCGAGACCACCGACGAGTGCGCCAAGGTCTACGTGACCTACCTGCAGCTTTACCTGCAGTTCTACGGGATGCTCTCCGACCGCGAGCGCCGCGCACTGCACCTGGTCGAGGTGCAGAACTGCAGCTACCGGGTCGCCGCCGCCGAGCTCGAGATCAAGCTTGAGAACCTCAAGATGGTCATCTTCCGCGCTCGCCGCAAAATCCACCGGGCCATGCGCCGCGTCTTCGAGGGCTTGCCCCACGACTGCCGCCCCGCACGCGACCCCAAGCCTCAATCCGAAGCTTCCGCCGGCTCCAACCGGCTGTCCGCTAGCGACGACCTACGCACGATTTTACCGACTAATTTACCCTCAAGGCCCAGCGCCGAGAATGGCGCCGCCCCGGTCTCTGGACCTGCGGGCACGCCCAGCAAGGAGGACTCGCAATGAGCCCCGAATCTCACAACAACCCGTTCTCGAAGTCTTCCCCTGGGATGGAAGCCCAGGCTGAGTTTGATGCCTGGGACCAGCAGCTCAACGCTTCTCAAATGACCCTGCAGGCGGATCTTTCCTGCCTAGCTGACGGCGAGCTCGACGAAGCTGCTGCCGCCCGCGTGATGGTCAAGCTTGAAGAGGATGACGAGTCCCGCGAGTTCTTCGACGACATCCAACGCTTCGCGCGCCTGCACCGCGACATGGCTGAGCCCGAACGGGTGATGGCACGTCTGGCTTCCCTCACGGGTGACCAGATCATGGAGCGCACCGAAGAGATCGACCTGGTCAGCCGCCTGGCCACGATCTTCTACCAGCTCGGCAAGGCCTACGTGATCAGCGCCATCGAGCCCAAGGCTTTCCGTGAGCGCGTCTTCGAGACCACGGTCCCGATCGAGTCCACCCGCACCCGCGGCCGCGGATTCGTCGACGGTGTGCTGCTCGGCGGTCGCGCCGACAAGCAGCGCCTCGATTGGCGTGAAGCCCGCACCTACTTGAACGGTCGCTTGGAGCGCGTTGAGGATCCCCTCAAGAAAGGCCTCCACCTGCTCCAGCAGGCGATCGCTACCGACGCTTCCCACGAGGAAGCCCGTATCTACCTGGCCTTCGTCTACGCCCAGCAAGGCAAGCGCCTGAAAGCTGCGAAGGTCTACCGCGAAGTCTTCGACACCGCGATCAGCCAGGAAAACCGTGGCCATGCTGCGGTCCAGATCGGCCAACTCCACACCGCGGAGGACGAGCACCGTCAGGCAGCTATCTACTACCGCTGGGTGTGCACCAGTGGCCTGGCCGAGCAGGATGCTCGCTTCTGGTTCGTCGACTTCAACCTCGCCATGGCTTACCTAGGAATGGGTAACCCTGGCCGCTGCCTCGACTATCTGTCTGGACTGTCCAGTAAGCACCCTGACCGCATCCAAGAAGCTGCAAAGCTGGCTGTAAGCGCTGAACTGTTCCAAGAAGCGATGCAGGGCCAAGCTGGCTTTGCCGAGCGGTTCGCCGAGCGCTGCCCCGAATACCTGACCTCCGGGGGCGCGTAAGCGCCAAGGAGTCCAATGATGATGATGCAAGTACTTAAGACCCTGACAACGCGTTGGGTGACCCTGGCCTCCATGGCCAGTGCTGCGGCTGCTGTCGCAGTATTCACTCTCAGCGCCAGTCACGACGCCACCGCTGGCGGTACGAACTCAGTGGGCAGTCTCCCCGATACGGCCGACGACGGCACCAGCGACCAAGCTCCCGCACGCTTCGAACCGTGCTTCTACGTACGCGGTCCCCGCGACGTGGTCCAGGAGCTCGCAGTGCTCGATAGCTGGGGCAACGGTGCCAGCTACGACCTGGTTGAGGAGCAGTCCGGCCTCGTACGGCGTGAATTCCGCGGCGATGTCTACATCGAACTGAGTCACAGCACGGTCGCCCGCGGGCAAGTGGAGGTCGGCATCCTGTCCGGCATCCGCAGCCCCATGCGCTTCAATGTGAGCGTCGACGGCCTGTTCACTGAGCTCCAATCCCTGCGTATGGACTCGAAGCTGGCCCTGCCCATCCACGAGATGGCTCAGGCTGGTCTGCTCGACAACCGTTTCGAGATGACCACCCTGCAGCTCGGTGGCGGCGTCGGGAGCTTCACCCTGCAGAGCAGCGCTGGCATCCTGAAGGTCTTTCAAGACCAGTAGGCCAAGCGCGCAGGCGGCCCTCGGCCGTTCGAGCTCAACACGGCGCTGCGTCATCGCTAAGATGACGTGGCGCCGTTGCTATTCCACCTTTCCGGAGCCTGCCCGTGACACGCATCCTTGCACTCGACGCTGGTACGACCGGCGTGACCGCCGTGATCTTCGACGGGGACCTGCGCCCCGTGCAGCGCGCCTACGCGGAGTTTCCTCAGCACTTCCCGGAGCCCGGTTGGGTGGAGCACAGGGCGGATGAAATCCTGGCGGCGGTGGACCGCGTGCTGGCCGAGGTCTTGGCCGGCAGCCCCGGCCGGATCGATGCTATGGGGCTCACCAACCAGCGCGAGACGCTCTTCGCCCTGGACCGGCGCACGGGCCGGGCCCTGGGCCCGGGCATCGTCTGGCAGGACCGGCGCACTTCGGCGCGTTGCTTGGAGCTCAAGGCGGCTGGGCTCGAAGCTAAGGTGCGGCGCACCACGGGCTTGCTGCTGGATCCCTACTTCAGTGGCACGAAGGCGGAGTGGATGCTGCGCGAGCGCCCGGCCGTGGCCGCGGCAGCGCAAGCGGGCGAGCTGGACTTCGTCACCGTGGATGGCCTGGTGGCGCGTCACCTAAGCGTTGGGGAGGGCACGCTCACGGACTTCACCAATGCGTCGCGCACGCTGCTCTTCGACATCGACAGTCGCGCCTGGGATGCGGACCTGTGCGCCGAGCTGGGCGTGCCCCTGGACAGCCTGCCGAGCGTGCACGGGAGCACCGCGGACTTCGGCATGGCGCAGCTGCCGGGTGGCCAGAGCGCGCCGCTCACTGGTTTGGCGGGCGACCAGCAGGCGGCGCTCTTTGGGCAGGCGTGCTGGGAGCCGGGCGAGTGCAAGGCCACCTATGGCACGGGCGTGTTCCTGGTGCAGAACGCGGGCGCCAAGCGACCTGACTCGGACAATGGCCTGCTCACGACCCTGGCCGTGGGGCGCGCCGGGCAGCCGGTCTATGCGCTCGAAGGCTCGGTCTTCTCCGGCGGCTTGGTGATCCAGTGGTTGCGCGACGGCCTGGGGATTTTGGCCCAAGCGAGCGAGTCGGAGGCTATGGCGCGGCGCGTACCCGATTGCGGCGGCGTGCACCTGGTGCCCGCCTTCGCGGGCCTGGGCGCACCCTACTGGGATCCCGATGCGCGCGCGGCGCTCCTGGGCATGACGCGCGGTTCCACATCGGAGCACATCGTGCGCGCGGCTTTGGAGTGCATCGCCCTGCAGTGCACGGAGGTGATCGAGCTCCTTCGTGATGCCAGCGGCCTGCCCGTCGATCAACTGCGCGTGGACGGCGGCGCCACGGCCAACAACCTGCTGATGGAGATGCAGGCGGACTTCAGCGGCGCGCGCATCCTGCGCGCCGCCGAGGCCGAAGCCACGGCGCGCGGGGCGGCAGCGCTGGCGGCCTTGGGTGCTAACCTCTTGGATGATCCCGGCCAGGCGGCGGCCTTCGCCGACGCGCCGCAGGTCTTCGAGCCGAGCATCGACCCCGGCGCGCGCGCCGAGCGCTTAGTCAAGTGGCGCGCAGCGGTCGCGCGCGTACGCAGCTGAGTTCGGGCGTTTTGTGCCTGACCCCATGCGCCCGAACTCAGTCGGGCCAGGGGCCGCCTTCGATGGAGAGGCGGCGGGTGGGCTTGGTGGTGGTCAGGCCGTCGTCGTCGCCGCCGCTGTAGCCCATGGCGGCGAGTTCGGCCAGCTCGCTGGGGGTGAGGGGGGTGGCGCTGAGCGAGCGGTAGGGGATCGCGGCGCCGAGGGCGCGGTAGCCGGTGAGGAGTGCATCCCAGCGCGGGATGAGCGAGCGTACTTCGGGGCTCTCCATAGGAATGGGCGAGCCCTCGTAGTCCTGCCATTGCCAGGGTGCGCTGCCGCTGGTTTGGCCGAGGGTGATGTTTGCGCGCTGGTCGTGCCAGGCGAATTGGCGCAGGGGACTCGGCCCCTCGTCGAAGAGCAGAAGCTCGCTGAGGTAGTCGTGGCGCTCGAGTTGTGCGCCCTTGGCGCTGGGCAGGAGATTCTGCCCGGCGCAAGCGTGGCCGAGGCCGGTGCCGGCGGCGGCGAGCATGGTGGGGGTGATGTCCACGATGCCGGCACTACCGGCTACGACGCGGCCGGCGGGGAGCTGCGCGGGCCAGCGCAGGATCAGGGGTACTTCGATGGACTCGGCGTGCAGTTGGCGACGGTGGGTCTTGTGGCCGTGCTCGAAGAACTCCTCGCCGTGGTCACTGGTGACGATCACGAGCGTGTTGTCGGCGAGGCCGAGGGCGTCGAGCTTGTCGAGTAGCTGGCCGACTTGATCGTCTACGTAGCGGATGCCGCCGTCGTAGCGCGCGATCAGGTTGTGCAGGTCGCGCGGGTCCATGTCGGCGCGTACGGGGGAGTCCGGCGAGGTCACGCGCATGCCGTCGATGGGGCCCGTGTAGTCCGGATCGAACTGGGAGTGGTAGGGCTCGGGCGATACGTAGGGATCGTGCGCATCAAAGAAGTGCGCGAAGAGGAAGAAGGGCTGGTCCGTGCCGCG
>JBLIOL010000181.1:0-11119 GCA_047639615.1 Planctomycetota bacterium
CGGGGCCATTGGACCAGGCGGAGTGATGCGGTTTCGCGCCTGACCCCAAGCCTCGAATGCGAGCATGGCGCTGCCCAGGTCCTACCCCATGCGTAAAGGCAGGTGCTCGGGTCCGCCACTACCGAGCTTCCCCCGCTCAAGCCAAACTCGCTGGTGTTCGCGGCGCGCCCATCCCCCTGGATCGGTGCGAGTGCAGATCTTGAGTCGGCAGCAATGCGTTGGCGGGCCTCAGCGCCGGGCGGTCCGGGGGCTGACTTTGCTTGGCCGTTGAGGTCGCTGGGCTGGTCGCTGGAGAGTGCGCAGATGGCCGGGGCAACAGGCTTTGGCTGAGCATCGGAGCTTGCCTGGGATTGGAGGGGCTTCATGGCCCTCAAAATCCCTCTGTATCAGGCCTTGGGGCAGCTGCTCGTGTGCCGGTGGCCCACAGGTTCTCTTGCCGGGCAGAGAATCTGGGCGGGGGCTGCGGGGGCTGCGGGGGGGGGGGCTAATTCGCGCCGGTGTGATTCGATCCTGGTGCCGCGGCTCGAGCTGAGGCCAGGGGGGCGTGGGATGTTTGTTCCAAGTCCACCCAGCGGCGTTCGCCGGACTGGGGGAAGCGCACGAGGGCCCAATTATTCCACATCTGTAGGACCTGGACGGCCTGGGTGCTGGTGGGCGGGGCTTGCATGCGGAGGTCTTGGTCGAGGATGGTCAAGTGATTGGTCTTCGAGAGATTTTTGGGGAGACCGTTTGGGCGGAGGGGGGAGTCCGCGCGCGGGCCGGGTGGGTGGGTCGGTTCGTGAAGGGGGGACCTGATCCTTCGTCCGCCCCTGGCCCGTTCTTGCCGTCTTCCCTCGGCTTTTCGACGCCGTTCCCAGGCCTTCGACAGGTAGTGAAATGGCTAATATTTCTCAGCTTCTTCGGTCCGCTCGTGGACCACTTCTGACGATTGAGCGCAGCCTTACCGAGCTAGCTCTCGGCGAGACTGAGGGTGCATGACTAGACTTGGCGCTCCCCCTCTTGTCTCCTTGGCATCGTCAATGACCCAGCGCATCGAGAACGTTCTCCACGAGAACCGTAGCTTCCCGCCCTCCGACGCCTTCCGTGCTCGTGCTCGTATTTCGACTGTCGAAGATTATGAGCGCATGCATGCGGAGTCGGTGAACGACCCGGATGCCTTCTTCGGTCGGGTGGCCCAGGAGCTGCCTTGGATAGAGCCCTTCACACAGGTGCTAGACTGGAGCGACGCCCCGCGGGCGCGTTGGTTCGTAGATGGGAAAATCAATGCATCGGCCGTGTGTTTGGATCAGCACCTTGACGGGCCCCTGCGCGACAAGTTGGCGATCATCTGGGAGGGCGAGCCCGGCGACTCGCGCAATCTGACTTATGCGGAGCTGCATGCGGAGGTCTGCCAGTTCGCGAATGCGCTCAAGGCGCGCGGTCTGAAGAAGGGCGATCGGGTGGCCTTGTATCTGCCCATGGTCCCGGAGATGGCAGTGGCGGTGCTTGCCTGTGCGCGGCTCGGGCTGATCCACTCGGTAGTCTTCGCGGGCTTTAGTGCGCAAGCCCTGGCCGATCGAATCGACGACGGCGGCTGTACGGCGGTGATTACTGCGGACGGCGGCTGGCGCCGGGGCAAGGTGCTGCCTCTCAAACGCGAAGTGGACGCGGCATTGGAAGGTCGTGATGAGGTGCACACGGTGGTGGTCGTGCGCCGCACCGAGAACGAGGTGCAGTGGACCGAGGGACGCGATGCTTGGTATCACGAGCTGATCGATGGCGCCTCGACCGACTGCGCGCCTGAGCCAATGGACTCGGAGGACACGCTCTTCCTGCTCTACACCTCGGGCAGCACGGGCAAGCCCAAGGGCATCATGCACACCACCGGCGGCTACATGCTCGGGGCCTACTTGAGCACACGCTATGTGTTCGACCTGCAGCCCGACGACGTGTACTGGTGCACGGCGGATGTGGGCTGGATCACTGGCCACAGTTACATCGTCTATGGGCCCATGGCCAATGGCGCGACTCAGGTCATGTACGAGGGTGCGCCCAACAGTCCTGACCCGTCGCGCTTTTGGGATATGTGCGAGCGCCACGGGGTTACCGTTTTCTATACGGCACCCACGGCCATCCGCGCCTTCATGAAGTGGGGCGACGAGCACGTGACCAAGCACGACCTGAGCAAGCTGCGGCTGCTCGGAACCGTGGGCGAGCCGATCAACCCGGAGGCTTGGATCTGGTACCACAAGATGATTGGCGGCGAGCGCTGCCCGATCGTCGACACCTGGTGGCAGACGGAGACCGGCGGGATCATGCTCACGCCCTTGCCAGGAGTGACAGCTACCAAGCCGGGCTGCGCTACGCGGCCCTTCTTCGGAGTGGATGCGGCCATCCTCGACGAGGAGGGCAAGGAGTTGGGCGTGAACGAGGGCGGCTTGCTCGCCATTCGTAAGCCCTGGCCTTCCATGCTGCGCGGCATTTGGGGCGACGAGGAGCGCTACAAAGAGACCTACTGGTCCAAGTGGCCGGGCATCTACTTCCCGGGCGACGGAGCGCGCTGCGATGAGGACGGCTACTTCTGGATCCTGGGCCGGGTGGATGACGTGATCAATGTTAGCGGGCACCGGCTCTCGACCATGGAGGTGGAGAGCGCGTTGGTGGCACACAGCTCCGTGGTGGAAGCCGCGGTGGTGGGGCGGCCGGATGAATTGACGGGCGAGGCCATCGTGGCCTACGTGACGCCGGCGCCAGGTGTGGAGCAGGGACCGGAGCTCGAGGGCATCCTGCGCGAACACGTGGCCAAGGAAATTGGCAAGCTGGCACGGCCGGCGGAAATTCGTTTGACGGATGCGCTGCCCAAAACGCGCTCCGGCAAGATCATGCGGCGCCTGTTGCGAGACATCGCGGCGGGCCGCGAAACCAAAGGCGATATGTCGACGATTGAAGACGTTAAAGTGCTGCAGGCGCTGCGCGGGGAGAAGGCCTGATGCTCTCCTTTATACTCACACTCGGATTGATTGCTCCGGTTGCCGGTCAGGACGCACCCACGCCCGCACTCGGACTAGCGGAGCAGTTGATCGGAGAACACGGCTGTACGGCTTGCCACCAGGCGCCGGCGAACGCTGAAGCTTGGCTGCAGACACGCAACACTCCGGACCTGACCCATGTGGGCTCGCGTCTGGGAGCGACTTGGTTGCGCAACTACCTGCTGGACCCGCGCGGCACCAAGGACTGGACCAGCATGCCGCATCTCTTGGGCAAATTCGGGCCTGAGACGCGCGCGGAGGTGGCCGATGGTTTGGTGGCCTTCCTCAGTACTCTCGGCGAAGGGGTGCAGCAGCAGCGCGTGCCCATGGACGTCTCCGAGTTGGAGCGTGGTCGCGCGCTCTTTCACGAGATCGGATGCGTGGCGTGCCATGCGCCCCAACAGGAATCCTGGGAGCGCGAAGCCAGCCTTCTGGAGCTCCTGGAAGCGGAGGCCAAAGGGGTGGAGCTGTTCGATACGGGTGACGACGAGGAGCAGCCGTGGATGCTGCCCGGGACCTTGGCACCGCCGGATCTGGACCTGGCTAGCTTCCTGCCAACCAAGTACGGACCCGATGCACTGACGGCCTTTCTATTGGATCCGGTGGCAGTGCGCCCGAGCGGCCACATGCCGAATATGAGTCTGGAGGAAGATGAGGCGCGCGCCATTGCCCTCTATCTGCTGCGCGAGCGCGCGTTTGCGGGCGAGGGCATGCAGAAGATCACGGGGCTGCACTACGAGCTGTTTGAACAGCCCAAGGGGCAGTCGGAGCCGGACTTCGCTGTGGACCTGCCCGTGCGTACAGGCTCGCACCCTCGGCCGGATATCAGCATGGAGCGCCGCGACGAGCACTTCGGCTTGCGTTTCCGCGGCATGCTGCAGATACCTGAAGATGGGAGCTGGAGCCTGAGCCTGCGTTCGGATGATGGCTCGCGTCTGGTGCTCGATGGCCGTCAGGTGATCGATAACTGGGGCAACCATGCGCCACAGACTAAGGAGGTGACCCTCGATCTGTACGCGGGGCCCCACAGCTTGGGCTTGACCTACTTCGAGAACAGCGGCGGCGAAGAGCTGGAGATGCTCTGGCGCGGTCCGGGTATGGATGAGTTCGAGAGCATTCCGGCCTCGGCCTTCTCGCACCTTAGTTTGGTGCTCGAACCCTTGGACGGCGAGCAGCCGGAGCTCGATCGGCGCCAGGTGCGCGCCGGGCAGGGCTACTTCACGGGACTCGGTTGCGCCGCATGCCACACCACGGGCGTGGAAGAGATCGACAGCCAGGCTGGGGTCGGAACAGCCCTGGGTAAGCCGCTCCTGGAACTGCACGGCCTTGAGGCTGCTGGTTGCTTGGAAGTGGGCGGCCCCGAGCCGAGCTCGCCGCGCTTCCGTTTCGACGACGAAGAGCTCACCGCATTGCGCTCTTGGTTAGCGCAACCGCGCGACATGTCGGCAGCGCCCACCGCCGAGCAGCGTGTGGCGCGTCACCTGGAGCGGATGGCGTGCACAGCTTGCCACCGGCGCGGCGATATCGGCGGCGTGCATCCTGATCGCAAGGACTACTTCTTAGCCGATGAGAATGCTGAGTTGGGCGACGAGAGTCGCTATCCGCCGCCTCTGGGCGGCGTGGGTTCGAAGCTACGTAGCGCGGCGCTGGCTGCGGTGCTGCTCGAGGGTGACGGCGTGCGGCCCTATGTGAAGGTGCGCATGCCGCAGTTCGGCAGCGAGGGCGTGGGCTGGATGGTGGAGAGCTTCGCCGAGGCGGATCTCTCCGCGGCCGAGGCCCAGGCGGTCGAGGCTGGCGGCGAGCTGCCCGCCGAGCGGGTGGTCATGGCTCAGCACCTCGCCGGGCGCGAAGGGTTGGGCTGTATTCAATGCCATGACTTTGCGGGTGTACCCTCGCTGGGTATTCGCGCTGCGGATATGGCGCGCATGCACGAGCGCCTACGACCGGACTGGTTCAAGCGACTGCTGCGCGATCCCGCCAGCGTCAACATGAACACGCGCATGGCGGATCTTTGGGTGGATGGGCGCAGTCCGATTGCGGATGTGCTCGACGGCGATCCGGATGCGCAAATCGACGCCATCTGGGACTATCTATCCTTGGGGTGGGCCATGCCCTACCCCGACGGGTTGGTGGCGCCGGACTCGGACTTCGCTTTGCATGCCACCACCGGCGTCGAGTGCGTCAGTACCTTCTGGCGCGGGGCCGGACCGCGGGTCGTGGCCGTGGGCCATCCCGAGCGCTTGCACTATGCCTTCGACGTTGGCCACTCGCGCATGCACGTGGCTTGGCGCGGGGCTTTCTTCAACGCACGCGGTACCTGGCAGGGTCGGGCTGGGCAGTTGGAGTCGGCACCGGGTGGTGCGGCTCTGATGTTTGCGCCGGGACTGCTGGTGGCGCGTTTGGACGAGGCTTCGGATCCCTGGCCAGGCGGTCAAGGAAAGGAGGCCGGCGCCCAAGGCCTCGGTCGCAGCTACGACGACCTCGGTCGTCCGGGTTTCAGCTACAGGCTCGGCGACTTGGAGTTGCTTGAGAGCGTTGAACCCAGCATGCGCGTGGGCGGCGTGTCGATGACGCGCCGGGTGCAAGTGTCTGCTGGCAGCGGTGTGGATCCGAGTGGGATCTACCTGCGCTTGGCGGTGGGCGATCGCATTACGGCGCTCGACGGTGGTGGCTATGCGGTCAAAGGTGCTGCGGACTATCAGGTCGCGTCCATCAACGGCGCGAAGGCTGAGATCATCGAGTTAGAGGGCCGCATGGAATTGCGCGCCTTGGTTTTCCTGGTCGCCTCCGGCGATCAATTTGACGGGCCCCCTGAGGGGGCATGCTCCTGGGAGGTGCAGTGGTAATGCTCATTGGAATTGCTGTGCTGGCTTGCATGCCGGCTGTGTGTCAGGAACCGGAAGCGCTGCCGAGTATTCCGCAGGAGAGCGACTACCTCTTGGTGGAGGGCTATCCGCTTACGGAGGAGCAGATCCTCGAGGTGGGCGGCATTACCTTCCTGCCCGATGGGCGGCCTATGGTCTGCACCCGGCGCGGTGAGGTCTACATCGTCAAGAACGCCTTCGCGGAGAATATCGAGGACGCCTCGCTGGAACTCTTCACCGATGGTCTGCAGGAACCCCTGGGACTGCTGGCGGAGGAGGACGGTTGGATCTATCTGACCCAACGCGGCGAGGTCAGCCGCATGCGCGACGATGATGGCGACGGCCGCATGGATCGCATCGAAACCATCTGCGAGGACTGGGAGCTCTCGGGCAACTACCACGAGTATTGCTTCGGGCCGCGCCGTGCTCCGGATGGTTCCCTGTGGATCACCCTCAACAAACCCTTCGGCCCCGAGCCCTTCGGGCGCGTGGAGTGGCGCGGCTATGCCATGCGCCTCGATGGCCGTAAGGCCGTGCCCGAGGCGGCGGGCTTGCGCTCGCCCGCGGGTGTGGAGTTCAGCCCCTGGGGCGAGCTCTTCTATACGGACAATCAGGGCGAGTGGTGCGGCGCGAGCAAGCTCAGCTTGATTACCCCGGGCAGCTTCCACGGCCATCCGCATGGCGTGCCGAGCGCTAAGAGTCCGCGCTGGAAGCATCCGCTGCCGCCGGATTCGCCCAACGGCATCCTGTTCCCGCTCTTTGCGGAACAGCAGCCCACTTTCCAAATGCCGGCCGTTTGGTTCCCCTATGACAAGGTCGGACGCAGTCCGGCTGGCATCGCTTGGGACACCAAGGGCGCCTTTGGCCCCTTCAAGGGCCAGTGCTTTGTGGTCGATCAGTACGAGGCCTTGATCATGCGCGTCTCCCTCGAGCAGGTGGACGGTCATTGGCAGGGGGCGGTCTATCGCTTCCGCGAGGGCCTGGCCTGCGGCGCGATTCGTTTGGCATTCGCGGACGATGGCTCGCTGCTGGTGGGTGAGACCAATCGCGGCTGGGGCGGCAAGGGAAGCAAGTCCTTCGGCCTAGAGCGCGTGCGCTGGCGCGGAGAGACGCCCTTCGAGGTGCTCTCGACCCACGCCAAGCATGATGGCTTTGAGTTGCGTTTCACCAAGCCCGTGGACAAACGCACGGCCAAGGACACGGACAACTACAAGCTCGAGAGCTACACCTATCTGCTGCACTCGGACTACGGCAGTCCGGAGGTGGAGCGTCAGCAGTTGGAAGTACGCTCGGTCAAGGTCTCGGAGGACGGGCTCTCGGTGCGGCTCAAGATCGATGGGCTGCGCAAGGGCTACGTGCACGAGTTCCACTTGGATGGGTTGCTCGAGAGCGGCGGCGCGCCGTTGCTACACGCGGCGATCTACTACACCTTGTCGCACTTGGCGCCGCCCGAGTGAGGCGAATAGAGCGAAGGCACCCAGGGAATCGACCTGGGTGCCTTCGCAGGGGGGCTTGTGGCGCGCGAGCTTGCCGTTCGCGATTTGCCACAGGGGGGGATCCTTCCGAGAGGTCTACTTGTGGAAGTGCGTGGCTTCCGTAGCGGGTACCGGGCGCGTGAGGCGCGCGGAGGTCATGCTTGCGCCAAGGCGCTGGTCGCCCTCTTGGCTGCTGCGTACGGCAATCTGCCAGGTGGCGGTGGCGCCCGCGGCTAGGGATTCAAGGGGCTCGAAGGTGATGACCTGGCCATCGAGCACGCCGGCCGTGGGGCCTTGCGGGTTCACGAGCGTCATGCCCTCGTCGAGGGTGACCACCACGCGGATGTCCTGGCCGGGAGCGGATCCCTCGTTCGTGACGTGCACGTCGTAGGTCAGCGTCTCGCCAACCAGCACGGGATCGCTTTGATCGCGGACTGCGAGCCGTAGGGCGCTGATGCGGCCGAGGCTAATCTCCTCGGTGTCGCTGAGAGGATCGAGGCGTTCGCCGGAAACCTGAGCCAGGATGCGGGCGGTGCCCTCGTCCTCGGCTTGGAGGTAGAGCTCGATGCTCTTCGTGTTGCCGGCGGGCAGGCTGCCCAGGTTCCAGACCAGCTTGTCGCCCAGTTGCTGGGGAGCGACGGAGGACTCCACGAAGCTCATGCCAACGGGGATCAGGTGCTGCAGCACAACCTGGCGTGCTTCGCCGTCGCCGCTGTTGCTGATGCGCAGGGTCCAACGCGAAGGCCGGCCGAGGAATGCCTTCGAGGGGCCGCTGACGTCGATGGCCAGGACGGCCTGTTGGACGGTGATGCAGCGCGTGGGAGCGAGCACGGCCTCGCCGTGGCGCATGCTAGCGCTGGCACTGGCTTGGAAGTCGCCGGACTCGGGGGCGCGCGCTACGACCATGAGGGTCTTGGAATCGCCCGCACCGAGGGTGCCCACGGGGATTGCGATGTGACTGTCACCGTGCTCGGTGACCAGGCCGGCGGGCAGGTTGACCTGTAGGAGGATGTCGCGGGCGGCGCCGGTGCCGGCGTTTCGCACGCTCAGTTCGAGGGGGATGTCCTCATTCGTGCCCGCAATGGCGGGCATGTGGAATTCCAGCTCGAGGATCGGGACCACCACGGCAATCGTGCTGCGCATGCTGGTGAGGTAGGTGGCTTGCGCCATGCCGACCACTTCGATGCCGCCGGTGGCTGCGGCGCGCACGAGGATCGTGAACTGCTCTTTGGGAGCGAGGGTGCCAAGGGCCCAGGTGGCCGCGCCGCTTGCGTCAATACTTGCGGCCGGTTCGGTCTCGCGCAGTACTAGGTTTGTGGTGCCGTGTTCGATGATGACCACCTGCTCCAGAGAGACATCGGTCAGGTTGCTGACGAGCAGTTGGTATTCGAAGTCAACGCCTTGAACCACTTCGCGCGGGGCGAGCTTCTCCAAGAGCAGCGCGCTAGTAGCGACGTCGCCCGTGGGCAAGGCCTGAACGGTGCGCGTCCAATCCTTGCTCTCGAGATCGGTCCTGACCGGGGCGGGGGCTTCCACCAGTACGGGTTCGGGCGTCTCAGCCCGGGCTTCGCGCGCATTCTTGACGGTGCGCGTCTCAACCCACTTGGCTGCCTCTTGAACTTCCGGCGCGGGATCGCTCTTGCGGAAAGGTTCGAATTCGGAACAGCCCACAAGCAGGCTTGCCAGAAGTGCCCAGGTGAGTGAGTGGGAGCGTTGCATGGGCGGAGTAGTGGGATGGATGCCTGGAGGGGCGCACCGAGCCCAAGGCAGGGTGCTACATCCAAAACTATCGCACTTCCGCCGATCCGGCGGAAATTCCGCCTACACGCCGCCTGTGCCGAGGCGCACAGCCTCGCCTTCGCGCTCGCCTGTCTCGTGCCACCAGTCGCCTTCGGCCACCTGGCGGATGCCTTCGTCGAAGGGGCGTGGCTGCCAGCCCAGATCATTTTGAGCCGGGCGGATGTCGTGCTCGTGGTGCAGGGAGAAGTAGCCCGCGCCGCGCCGTTCGCGGGTCACGTCCATGAACAGACCCTTGAGGAAGATGGCGCGCTCGACCCAGCGCCGCGGGATGTTGCGGCGTTTGACCTTGCCGCCGGCGGCGGCGATGCTCTGGTCGATGAAGTCATTGAAGGGGATGCCTTCCGGTCCGGCGATTTCAAAGACGCGGTAGTCCTCGAGGGCGCGGTCGTAGTTGAAGTAGCGCAGCATCACGTCGACCATGTCGTCCACGTGTACCGGGCTGAGCTTGCTGAGGCCTTCGTGGTAGACCCAGTAGTTGCCCTTCTGCGCGCCGCAGCGACGCAGTAGCGGCGCCGTGTGGCGGAAGTCGCCCTTGCCGTAGACCAGGGTTGGACGGAAGGAGGCCCAGTGCAGGCCGGAGCCGCGAATGATCTTTTCCTGAACGCGCTTCGAGTCGCGGTAGTAGCTGTAGACCGGCACGCCGATCACTGCGGAGGAGACCACGATGAAGAGGAACTCGCTCGTGTCGTAGCGCTTGGCTTCCTCGATCAGGTGCTCCGTGCCCTTCACGTTCACCAGCTGCATGTGCTCCTTGCTGAAGTGATCGTGGGCGCTGGCCAGGTGCACCAGGCGATCGCAATCCTTCAGGAAGCCCTTGATGGAGTCGCCGTCCGTCAGGTCGCCCTGGTGGAACTCCACAGCTTCGGGGTCGTCCACCTCGAGGGCGGATTCGCGGCCGGGCCGGACCAGGACTCGGACTTGGTGGCCGGCGGCTAAGAAGCCGCGGGTCATGTAGCCACCGATGAAGCCGGTGGCGCCAGTGATGGCGATGCGCATAGCAGACGTGGAGGGACGGGAGCGGGAGTGCGAGCAGGATACCGGCGGGGGAGCCCGGGGCGAGGATCCAGCTGTCAGCTTCTCCAACTGGGGGCTAAATGTGCTGGATTAGAAGCCCGCAGCCACTGTTCGGCCCCATTCGCGTGCTGGCTGCGTTACGGCTTCTTGAAGTAGCTACGGCTACGCCGGCGTGGCCGCGCCTTGCCAGCCCGAGAATGGGACTCAAACAATGACCGCGTTCTTCTGATCCAACACATTGTCGTGGCATGCTTCGGGAATGGACGTGGATCGGAAAGTAGGGCCGGTGGGCATCTTGTGCGCTCTCGAGGCCGAGCTCGGGGCGGCGGGTGCCCAGGAGTGGGAGCGCCAGCATTGGCTCGGATTGGAGCTGCGAATGGGGACCCTGGGCGGCGCGGCCGTGATTTCTTGCGCGGCTGGGGTGGGCAAGGTGGCGGCGGCACATGGGGCAGCGGCTCTGTTGGCGCAGGGGGCCCGCGCGCTCTTGGTGGTGGGCACCTGCGGGGCCCTGGATCGCGGCTTGCCGGTTGGCACCTTGGTGCACTGCGAGCGCGCTTGTCAGGTGGACTTGGCCCACCGAGCTGGGCGTGAATCTCAGCCCGATGCGCAACTGGCGGCACTTTGGCGTGAACTTGTGCCCGGTCCCGGGGTCTCTTTCCTGACGGCTGACCGTCCCGTTTTGAACCCCCTACGACGAATGCGCCTGCGCCGGGCCTACCCGGAAGCCTGTGTGGCGGAGATGGAGACCGCCGCTGCGGCCGCCGTTGCCGTGCGGGCTGGCGTGCCCTGGGCGGCCCTCAGGGTGGTGACCGATGGTGCCGGCTTCGGCGCAGGAGCCAGCTTCCGGCAGAACCTCGCAGCTCTAGGGGGCCTAGCTGCCGATACAGCAGGATCCCTGATCCAACACTGGTCTGGGTCTGCGGCAAGTTGATCCCCAGACGAACCCGCTACCATCGTC
>JBLIOL010000182.1:0-11104 GCA_047639615.1 Planctomycetota bacterium
CAGCCTGGGTACTTTCTTTGTGGGCCTCGCCAGCGTCATCATCCTGGGTTATGGCGGGAACCTGATCCTGGATCAGGAGCTGACCGTCGGCGAGCTGTTCAGCTTCACGCTCTTCCTGGCTTTCCTGATCGGTCCCATCGTGCAGATGGCCAACATCGGCACGCAGATGAGCGAGGCCTTCGCGGGCCTGGATCGCACCGCCGAGCTGCTCTCCATGCCCGGCGAAGACGATGACCCCAAGCGCTCCACGAGCATGCCTGACATCAAAGGTCATGTGCGTTTCGAGCACGTTCACTTCGCCTACGAGGATGACAAGCCCGTACTCAAGGACATCGACTTTGAGGTGCAGCCGGGCACCGTGGTCGCTCTCGTGGGCAGTTCCGGATCGGGCAAGTCCACATTGGCAGCCCTTGCGGTGTCCTTCCTGGATCCCGACTCTGGGCGCATCCTGGTGGACGGCATCGACCTGGATACGGTCGAGCTAGCCAGCTATCGATGCCAGCTAGGCCTGGTGCTGCAGGATGAGTTCCTCTTCGACGGCAGCATCCGCGATAACTTGCTGTTCGCGCGGCCGAGCGCCAGCGAAGAGGATCTGGTCCAGGCCGCGGACAAGGCCTACGTGTCCGAGTTCACCGACGGTCTGCCCGACGGCCTGGACACCATCATCGGCGAGCGCGGGGTGAAGCTCTCCGGCGGCCAGCGTCAGCGCGTAACGATCGCCCGCGCCCTGCTGGCGGCACCGCGCATCCTGCTGCTCGACGAAGCGACCTCGAGCCTCGATACCGAGAGTGAGGCCTACATCCAATCCAGCCTCGAAGAGCTCCTCAAGGGCCGCACTACCTTCGTAATCGCCCACCGCCTCTCCACGATCCAGCGCGCCGATCTGATCCTGGTGATCGAGGACGGCTGCATCATCGAGCGCGGCCGCCACGCCGAACTGATGGCCAAGGAAGGCCGCTACCACCGGCTCTACACCCTGCAGGCTCGAATCTGAGTACTGTGCAGCGCTCGATTCTTCGGGCTGACCTACGGTTGAATCTCCCCTCTGGCTCTCCTCAGCCCGAAGAATCGTGCGCGGCACAGTATGCGGGAAACCACGCGTGGTTTGCATGGCGGGGTGCTTGACGCCATTCTGTCTGCATGCCCGTCGTCCTGTTGCCCGCACACAATGAAGAGGCCGTGCTGCCGCGCACACTGCGGGTGCTGCTGGAGGGTTTACGCGAGGATGTGCAGGTGGTGGTGCTGGCCAATGGCTGCAGCGATCGTACGGCGGAGATCGCGCGCGAGGCCGGCGTGCACGTTGTGGAGGTGGAGGCGGCCGGCAAGGTCGTGGCGCTCAACGCGGGGGATGCGGCCTTTCCGGGTAGTCCTCGGGTGTACCTAGACGCGGACATCGAGCTTTCGGGCGAGCAGCTGAACCTGATCTTGGCGGCGCTGGAGAATGGAGCTGTGGCGGCGGAGCCGCGGCCGTTCTTGGATTTGGAAGGAGCCTCTCTAGGGGTGCGCGCCTGGTACGCGGTTTGGCAGGCCCTGCATGGGCAGCGACCGGGGGCGGTGGGCTCGGGGCTGTATGCGCTCTCGGCTGAGGGACGTGCGCGCTTCGGAGAGTTCCCGCCGGTGATCGCTGACGATGGTTTCGTGCGCGCGCACTTTGGGCCGGGGGAGATCGCCCTGGTGGCGGGGGCGAGCACGCGCGTGCGCGCGCCGCGTAGCTTGGGCGATCTGGTGAAGATCAAGACGCGCAGCCGCTTGGGCAACCTGGAGTTGGCCCAGCGCTTTCCTGAGCTGTGGGCCAAGAAGCGTGAGCGCGAGGCTGGCGCGGGGAGCAAGGCAGCGAGCTTGCCGCCCATGCTCTGGCCGCTGCTGCCTTGGTATGTGCTCGTGCAGCTGTGGGTGCGCCGGCGCGCGGCGGGTCTGGCGCAGGACCTAGACGGCTATGTCTGGGAGCGCGACGAGTCCACGCGCTAGGGGGCTACTTCTGTAGCTGGAGCAGGTGCTCGGCGGTGCGTGCGGCGGCTTTGTTGCGGCCGGCGTTGGTCTGGGCCGTCTGCAGCATCCGCAGTACGGAGACTTCGTTCGGATTCAATTCGAGGGCGGCGCGCAGTTTGAGAATAGCTGCGGGCCAGTCACCGGATTGGCCGAAGCGGCGTGCTTGGCCTTCGTAGATCTGCCCAACCTGCCGGCGTATGAGCTCTTGGGTGGGGTCGAGCTTGAAGGCCTGCTGCAGGATCGGAAGGGCGGCGTCGTACTCGCCCATTTGAACCAGCAGGCTGCCGTGGTTGGCTTGGGCTTCGAAGTCTTCGGGTAGCACTTCGGAGGCGCGCTTGAGCAGCGGCATGGCCTCGCGCGGGCGGCCGGCTTGGGCCAGCATGGCGCCCAGGCGTTTCATGATGTGGGCGTCGTCCGGGCTGAGCAGTAGGGCCTGCTTAAGATGGCCTAGGGCTGCTTCGGCATCGCCTGCGCGGCGGCGTTCTTCGGCCAGGTTGAAGTAGACGGTGGAGCTCGGACCGGCGGCGATCAGCGCGTGGTTCCAGAGGCTCCGGTCGTCGTTCCAAGTCTTCGTCTGTTGGTGCGAGAGGATCACGCATACCAGGGCGAAGGCGCCGGCGGAGCGCGCGGCGGCAGGCTGGCCGGCGGGGCCGAGCAGGGCGCTGATGCCGTAGACCACGGCTATGGCCAGGCCCAGGCTGGGCAGGTAGGTGAAGCGGTCGGCGTGGGATGTGGTGATGCCGAAGCTCACCAAGCCGAGCATGGGGACCAGCATGCCCAGGAACCAAAACCAGCCCACGGCCAGTGCCGGCGCTCGCTGGCGTAGGCGCAGGGCGAGCAGGATGCTGACGAGCAGCATGGCCGCGACTGCGGCGGCGGCGCCCATGGAGAGGTCCGTGCCCGCGTCCGGATAGTGCGCGGCGAAGCCGCCGGGTAGGAAGCTCTGGCGGATGTAGCTGCCGTAGGCGAGTAGTGCGCCGGCCATACGTTGGCCGAGGCTTAGAACTTCGGTGCTGGCTTCGACGCTGCCGGCTTGACTGAGGGTGGCCTTCCATGAGGCCAGGGCGGCCAGCGCGAGGAGGGGCAGCTTCTCCAGCAGCAGGCGCGGCTCGAGCTTGCGCTTGAGCGGCCAGGCGTCGAGCAGCAGCAGCACGAAGGGCGCGGTCACGAGCACTTGCTTGGCGGCGAGGCCGAGGGCCATCAGCAAGACGGCCAGGGAATAGCGCAGGGCGCTCGGGCGCTCCGTGTAGCGGATCCAGGCTAGTAGCAGGCCCAGGAAGCACAGACCGGAGAGCAGGTCCTTGCGACTGGAAACCCAGGCGACGGATTCCACACGTAGGGGGTGCAAGGCCCAGAGGGCGGCGGCGCCGAAGGCGGCCAAGTACTTGCCGGTGGCGCGGCGCAGCACGTAGATTGCGAGCAGGGCGTTGGCCAGGTGCAGCGCGACGCTCGTGCCGTGGTGGCCGGCGGGGCTCGCTCCGAAGAGGGTCGCGTCGAGCTGATGCGAAAGCCAAGTCAGCGGCAACCAGGTGTTGCCGTGGTGCGTGTTCAACGCCCAGCTGAAGCCCTCGGAGGAGAGCCCGCCGAGCACCATCGGATTCTCCGTCACGTAGACGGGGTCGTCGAAGCCTACGAATCCCAGGGAGAGGGCTCCGCCAAAGGCCAGCAGGACGAGCAGACCGAGGATCAGGCTCTGGGCGAGGGGGCGTTGCACGCACCTATCCTCACGCCGTAGCCCATGAATCGCAAGGACCCCATGGGCGGGGGGCGCTAGAGCTAGTTCATCACCTGGTCTTTCAACCAGGAGTAGGCGAAGTTGCCGAGCTTCTTGTCCTCGAGGATCACGTCGCTCTTCGATGAGAGGTAGCTGATTTCGACGAACTCGTAGTCGTTGTTAGCCTTGTGGGCCGAGGCCTGAATCGCGGTGACGGTCTTCTTGGCGGCCTTGGGCGCCAGGATGAAGGTGGGCAGTCCGCCGAGCTTGCCAACGCCTTTCATGACGTCGAAGCCCTGGGCGTCCTTGACCGGGTCGATCAGGATCACGGCCTGGGTGGCGTCATCGTCGATGGCGTGGCGCACGACCAGGGCCGCGCCCGCGCCGGTGCCGATCAGGGTCAGGTTGGAGGCGTGCAGTTCGCTCTGCTTGCGCAGGAAGAGGGCACCGGCGCTGACGTCCTTGGCGGCGAAGGCCCACAGGGCCTTGCGCTCCTTGGGGTCGGCCGTTTCCCAGTCCATCTTCTCGCCGACGCTGGAGCCATGTCCGCGCAGGTCGAGCACGAGTACGCCGAAGCCCTTCTTTTGAAGGTAGGCGGCGAGTGCGTCCATGGGCTGGCCGCAGGAGCCTTCGTCGTGGATCAAGAGCGCGGCGGGCGCACGGCCCTTGCCCTTCTTGCTCGGGGCGAAGTAGCGCCCGGACAGATCCTGCTTGTCCTCGGTGCGCAGGCGTACCGGTTGGGACTTCGCCTCTCTGGGGGCGATGATCGCGGTAATTTCAGGCTGGGGCTCGCCGACGGAGAGAATACTCGTGGCGACGAGGAACAGGCTCGCGATCATAGGCTCGGCAGAAAATTGACCCCGGGGGAGGCCCGCAAGGGGGCGAGGTCGGGCAGAAGTGACGGAAGCGGGTGAAGGTGGGTGGAGGCGGCGCACCGCAAGCTCGGGGGCTGGCGGGGGGCCAGACCATACGCTCGGCAGCCCCGAATGGGGACCTCCCCAAGGCATTGCCTCGGGATGATTCGGGGGAGCTGAGGGTCGTCTTGGACGGTGGCAGATTTGGGGGGGATGGCCGGCTGGGGGAGCCGGCGCCAACCCGAGTCAATGATCACGGGCGGCTAGGACGCAAGTCAGGTGCTCACAAGGATAGGGCGGGCGGGCCCTGTGCTCGTGAGACGCTGACTCGCCGCCTCCAGGCGAGACATAGAAGTGGCGCGTGCCTGGTTACCGATGGAGGGCGATTGTTTTGAGATTCTGGTGTCGAAAACGGGCTTCTCGGTGCCTCTAGCCGAGTTGGAGCTGCCTACGGGCATCCACTTCGTCGCGATTGATAGCGATGATGGCTTCCTCGAGTCGATCGGAGAGATCCCACTCGGGGTCGATGGCGCGACGCAGGTTGCGCATCAGCTGCAGGGCCATGCGGAACACGCGGCAGACATCGCCCATGGGCGCCTCGGCGGCTTCTTCGAGGCCGGCCAGGTCGGTGCCGCCGTACCAGGCTAGGACGGCGGGGGTCAGGCCCCAGTCCGGGCGCTTCATGCCGGGGCCGATACCCAGGCGCGCTTCCGCTCCGCATAGGTCGCCAATTACGTGGCCGACGGCTTGGCGCTCGGATCCGAAGAGTTTGTTGGGTACGTAGGTGCGCTGATTGCGGCGGCGCTCCTCGAAGATCATGGCCACCATGGTCATGGCCAGGGCCTGGGGCGGCAGGTGTTCGAGGGTGCCCTGGAAGAGCAGCTCGGTCACCTGCAGTTCATACCCGGCCAGCAGGCGCGCGACCTTGCCGCGCGGGGTGACCTTGTCGCCCTTGAGGTAGCCGAAGTCCTCGAGCAGGGTCAGGTGGCGCTCCACCAGGCGGCGCTGGTCCTGGGACTGGCGCTCGCGGGCGCGCTTGTTCTTCTCGCGCGATTGGTAGACATGGAAGCTGCGTTCCCAAGCCTCGTGCATCTGCTCGCGACCAAGTCGATCGACCAGGTGCAAGAGTGTGGAGTAGGACAGGCGGAAGCGGCTGGTGACGGGCTCGGGCTTGCCGGCGAAGAGTCGCTCGAGCGGCGCTTCCACCAACTCGCGCGGACCGCAGACGCTGTAGACAAAGCCCTTGTCGTCCATGCCCTGGCGACCGGCGCGGCCGGCCATCTGCATGTAGTCACGCGTACGCAGCCAGTCGAAGTCCACACCGTCGAACTTGCGCAGTGCGTTGAACACCACGGAGCGCGCCGGCATGTTGATGCCGATGGCGAAGGTCTCGGTGGTGAAGAGCAGCTTGAGCAGCCCTTCGGTGAACATGCGCTCGACCATCTCCTTGTGCACAGGCAGCATGCCCGCGTGGTGATAGGCGACGCCGTTACGCGCCATGCTCATGATTTCGCCGCGCAGCATGCCTTCACCGGTCTTGAAGGTGAGTACCAGCTCGTCCTGCAGCTTGAGCATGCGCGCTTTGGCTTCCGGGTTGAGCAGCTCGCGGTCTGCGTTACGGATCGCCAGGCGTTCGCAATCCTTGCGACTGAAGGAGAACACCAAGGTCGGCATCATGTCCTTCTCGCACAGCTCGTCGAAGAGCTTGGTGGGATCCGGCGGTCCGACGTGGCCACCGCCACCTCGTCTGGACCCCCCCCTAGCCCCTCGACTACGGCGTTTGCGGGCTTTCGATGCCGCGCGCCGATCGGCCAATTCTTGCTCGGCTTTCTTGCGTTGGAACTTGAGCTTGCTGGGGTCGAAGCTGCCAGAGCGCTCGGTCCAGATCCAGTGTGAGAGCGGCACAGGGCGGCGCGCTTCCAGGATGACTTCGGTGGTCTCGTGACGGATCTCGTCGAGCCATGCGCCGACCTCTTCCACGTTGCTGATGGTGGCCGAGAGGCACACCAGGCGCACGCCCTTGGGCAGGAAGATCAGGCTCTCCTCCCACACGGTGCCGCGCTCGCGGTCGTCCATGTAGTGGATCTCGTCGAAGATCACGTGAGCCACGTCGGCCAGCAGGTCACGGTTCTCGAAGATCGCGTTGCGCAGGATCTCCGTAGTCATGATCAAAACCTGGGCGCCGGGGTTGATGGTCACATCGCCGGTCATGATGCCCACGTCTACGGCCGGGTCGTCGCGGAAGTCGCGGTACTTCTGGTTGGAGAGTGCCTTGATGGGCGAGGTGTAGATGCAGCGCAGGCCGCGACGCACCGCGTCCTCCATGGCGTACTCGGCCACCAAAGTCTTGCCCGCGCCGGTGGGCGCGGAGACCAGCACGTTGCGGCCGGCGCGGATGGCTTCCACGGCGCGGATCTGGAAGGGCAGCAGGGTGAAGCCTTTCCACTCCACCACACGGCCGTCCGGGGCGTAGGACTCCGCCTCGCCTGCACGCGGCTGGTCGGCGGGTACGCGTGGCTCTTCGGTGAGCTTCTCCGTCGGTGCATCGGCTGCCATAGCCGGTTCCGAGGTGGGCGCCAGCGCCGGTTCGGGGACGTTGTCGCCCTGGAAGAAGCCGAAGGGGAGGGAGGGGTTGGTGGAGCCGTTGCCTGTCATAGAAATTGTCGCAGCGGGCGATGCGCTGTGTCCCGACACCTGGAGGACCGAGGAATCAGGAGCGGGCGTGCTTGAGTCGCTGCTCTCAGACGGGTATCTAAGCACGGGGCGCGATGGGGTCCAAGGCCAGGCACGTGTGCTTGGTCCATGTCATGACCTCATTTTCCTCCTCTTCCGACCCTGGGTTCCCTTTCCTCCGACCTCGGGTTCCTCTTCCTCCGACACTGGGTTCCTTTTCCTCCGACCCTGCACTGGGCTTCCCATGAACGATTCCGCATCCAAAACCGCCAGCTCCATGCAGCGCCATCTGTCCTCATTGAAGGTCATTTCGCGCCTCCTGGGCCACGAGCTGCACATTCAGTCCACCGCCAAGGCCATCACCCTCTCCAGGGACGAGATGGTCGAGATTCAGACCACCTTGGATCTGTTCATCGAGGAATGCGCCCGTCAGGGCGGCTTCAGCGTGCGCAGTGGGGCTGGAATCGCCGGCAACACCGGTAGCACCACCCTGGTGCCCACCCGCAACTAGCCCACTGGGCGGGCGGGCAGCCAGAGGGCGCGCCCGCACGGGGGTAGGATTGGGCGACCATGGGGAGTGCAGGTGCAGCGATAAGTCGTAGGGGAAGGGTTCCGGCCTGGGTTCCCCTAGGACTCGTATTGGCTGGCTTTGTGTGGGTCCTTCAGGGCCTGCAGCAGAGCGCCGATGACCGCGGCGTGGGTTTCGTGGACCTGACGCGCTATCGCGTGGACCGTGGATCGCGCTATTTCCCCGCTGCCTGGCGCGCCAGGCTTGAGCGCATCTTGAGCCAGGGCGCCCAACTGGACGCCACCGATGCCCAGGCCCTCGAGAACTTGGTGAGCGACTTGGAAGCGCTCTCCTTCGTGGCCGAAGTGGGTACCGCCGAGGTTGTCTGGCCCGATGGCTTGGTGGTCCCCTTGCGGCTGCTGGAGCCCGTGGCCGCGATCCGTGTGGGCGACGACTACCTGCCCGTGGCGTTCGATGGGACGGTGCTGGCTGGCTACGCGTATGCGCCCCACGAGGTCTACGGCGCCTGGCTACCGGTGCTTGGGCCGCACCAGCTGGTGGCTGGGATGAAGCCTGAGCCGGAACCGGGGGATGTGCTGAACCTGCCGGCTCTCGCGGACGCTCTGGCGGTGGTGGAATCCATGCAACGCACCCTGACCCCTGACGAACAACGCAGCTTGGGACGCATCCTGGTGGATGCCTCCGCGCGCTTGGCTCCGGATGGGTTTCCGGGAGGCGTGCGCATCGAATTGGAGAGCGCCCGAGCGGTGCTCTTCGGGCGGCCGCCCGGCTCCGGCAATCCGGGGGAGCTACCGGCACACCTCAAGTGGCAGCACCTTTTGAACGCCCTGGTGGACCTGGAATCCGGCCAGGGTTGGGATCTCTTGGACGTGCGCTGGGATGAGCCCGTGGCCCTGCGCCGCGAGGATCTAGCGCCGGCCGGCGAGTCGCGCTGATGGGGACCGTTCCGGCCCTGGGCGCGGTGCTCGCGAGCCTGCTGATTCTGGGGGCGGAGTACCTGCCGGCAGGGCTCTGGAAAGGAGCGTTGATCTGGGAGCAAGGAACCAGGCTCGCCCTCGTTTGCCTGGTTTGGAGTGTGGCGGCGGCATTTCCGGCGAAAGCGGGATCGGGCACGCGCCTGCATAGCGGCGTCTTGGCCATGGCTTGGTGCCTGCCTGCGCTGGCGGCGGCGCTGGCCCTGGAGACAGCCTCCGTGGGCGAGTGGCCGCTCGGGATTTTGCTGGTGGGTACGCTCGCTGTGGGCTTCTCCGCGGCGGCCGGCGCCAGTCGTTTCGCAGCTGTGTATCTGGCCCTGATTCTGGGTGTGGGCCTTGGCCTGCCCGTGCTGGCTGCCGTGGCTGGCTGGGGCGCCGGGGCCGAGCCCGCTTGGCTGCAGGCGGTCGCGCGACTCTCTCCCCATGCTTGGCTCGCGGGCGCGGCCCAGGGCGAGCATGCACTCGACGCCTGGCTCGCTCCCTATGGGCTGGCTCTGTTGCTGCTGGCGGGATGGCCGCGAGGCGATTGGGAGCAGCAGCCGTGATCGCCGCCTTACTTATGGCCGTCTCTCAGCAGGCGGTGCCCGTGGAGACCCTCGCGTTGGAGGGACCGCTGACCGCGGTCCGGCTCGAGCTGCCTGGGATGGGCTCCACCGAACTGCGGCTGAACCTGGTGCGCGGCGAATCCCTGCGACTGAGCGTGCCTCTGCCGGCCGGCGCGCTGGTGGGTGCAGGCGTCTGGGCGGTTGAAGGTGGCGGAACGGCGAACGCGACTGGGGTCGCCGCACTGGCGCGCCCTAGCTCCGAGCCCTTGCGTGGGCGGCCCCCGGCCCCGGGTGGCTCGCGGACGCTTCCAATCGGTGCCTTGGCTGCGCTCCTGGCGGGCGCAGCGGCGGTGGCTGGGTTGCGCCGCAAGCTCGGCCAGGCCTGCTTGGCCAGTGTGCTGGCCGCGGCTGGGGCGCTGCTATTGGGGAGCGCCGGAGGGAGCCCGCCGGACCTGCGCGTGCGCGTGCTCGACGGCGAGTTGGGCGTAGCCGCTTGGACCCTGACCGATGGGGTGCGTGGGGAATTGGAAATCTCGGCCTGGGCGGGCGCTCAGGTTTGGAGCGAGCCGGAGGGCCGGCCTTGGCATTGGCGCGGGGAGCTTTCGGAGCCCGCGGGGAAGCCGCGCTGGTGGCTCGAATTGGAACGGGCGGCCAGCTGGGTGCGGGCCGAACTGCGGCCGGGCATGCGCGTGCTGGCGCCGGAATTGAACGGCTGGGGGAAGCTGGACGCGGTTTGGAGCAGGTCTGATGGGGCCCCATGGGCTTTTCACGGGGCCTGGGAACAGGGTCAGGCCCTGCCTGAGGCGCGCGCTGAGAGCGACTTGGAGAGCCTGCCCAGCTGGTTGGCCGGGGGGCTGCCGGCGGGCCGTGGGGCGCTTCTGGCTAGGCTCGCAGCGGGCACTTTTGGAGGTCCCGGCCGTCCGTATGAGGTCTGGCTCCGACTAGTTCTTCGCTGAGAGCTAGGGATTCTCTGGCCAGGCGGTTGCCGTGGGGGGGGGCGGACCGTACCTTTCCTGCCCCTCCGACGGATTTAGGTCCGGGCGGAACCCGGGAGACGTGGCTTGCTACAAGCGTTTTTGGCCACGATTCCGACCCCTGAAACCCCGCCCGCGCCAATCCAGCACCCACCCTGTGGTGTCTGCAAGCGCCGGACTCTGAACCCTGACTGATGACTACCTCTCACGTTCGTGCCATTGATGTCGAAGAGCGTTGGCTCGTATACGACGCCAGCCAGCACAACCTCGGCCGCATGTCGGCGCGCATCGCCACGCAGCTGATGGGCAAGGATCGTCCCACTTACACCGCAAGTGAGACCGGGAACACCCACATCGTCGTGATCAACTGCGCTACCCCGCGTTTGACCGGCAAGAAGGATCAGGAGAAGGAGTACAAGCACTACACCGGTTACCCCGGTGGCTTGCGCGAAGTCTCCATCGACCGCGTGCGCGACAACCGCCCCGCGGACATCGTCAAACTGGCCGTGCGCCGCATGTTGCCCAAGAATCGCTTGGGCCACACCATGCTCAAGAACTTGAAGGTCTACGCGACCGCTGAGCACCCGCACGCCGCCCAAAAGCCCACCCTCGTCGAGTCGATCTGATTATGGCAGTTATCAATCCTTGGACCTGGGGCCTCGGCCGTCGCAAGAGTTCCATCGCACGCGTTCGCTTGAAGCCCGGTGCCGGCGCCTTCGTCGTCAACGGCAAGCCCATGGAGGTCTACTTCCCGACCCTCCAGAGCCAGAGCAACTGCAACGAGGTGCTCGAGAAGACCGAGTCCGCTGAGACCTACGACATCTTCGTGAACGTCAAGGGCGGCGGGGTCAC
>JBLIOL010000183.1:0-11063 GCA_047639615.1 Planctomycetota bacterium
TTGGAGGCCGACAACGCCCGTTTGATGACAGGTGGGGATTTGCTCAAAGCACAAGCCTTCGAGCTGGCCGAGAGGCTCGCCACCGCGCAATTGCGCCGCCTCGAAGCTGAGAAGGCCCTACTTGAAAGAACTGTTCAAGAGAAACAGGCCGCCGATCAAGGAGCGGGCGAGTGAGGTCCACGCGCTTACTCCTCGGGCTCGGCGCCCTAGTGCTTGGAAGTTCCTGCGCCGCACCTGTCGGTCCCTTGCCGACCTTGGCTTCTGCCACGGTTGTTGCCGACTTCGATACCTACAACCTGCGCCGGGTGGGGGTCTTGCCGCTGAGCGGCTTACGGCTCTCCGAAGGCTTGGCTGATTATCTGCAGCTGGCCTTAGTGTCGGAGTTTCGCGCCACCACGGGCGTGGAGTTCGTTGGGCTGAGGGCAAATCAGCTTGTGGGCTTGCCCCAGTTCGACCCGCATCTGCGTGGTGGCTATCCGGTCGAGTCCATACTCGGGCTGAGCGGGCGGCACCACTTGGATGCTCTGGTGGTGGTCACCGTGACGGATCGACAGGCCTACACACCGCAGCGCCTTGGCCTGCAGGCGGTGCTACTCAGCGCCGAGACAGGCATGAGCCTCTGGCAGGCCGACTTGCAACTTGATGCAGGCGATCGGCGCACACGTAGCGCAGCCGAATCCTGGGCTTTTGGCCGCGGCGGGGATCTGTCCGAGGACCATTGGGAGCTCATTCTGGTGTCCCCGAGGCGCTTCGTTCAGCTGGCCGCGGCTCAGCTGGCGAAGGTTCTTTGACGAAAGCCGTCATCCTCCGTATCGGGGCCTAGGGGCCATTTGAAAGGGCTGGAAGGGGTCTAGGCTAAGACCCACGTGCCAGATGCTGGACGTGTTGGATACGAACCTTAACCACTGCTTCGGGAAAGGCGATAGCTGTCTCTTTCTCCTCCTGCCTTCAGTGCTGCGCCACTTCTCGGTTGATGCCGAGAGTCCCAAACATGCTTGAGTCAATCCGTTCTGTGTGCCTGGTTACCAGACTACTAATCCTGATGACCGTCGTATTGGCCGTCAGCATCAGTCTGAACTACGCTCTGATTGTGCCCCAGCATCGCGAGTCGGCCATGGACGCCCTGGTGCGCGAGGCCTCTTCCTTCACGGCAGTGGCCGAGGAAACCAAGGACTACGCCAGCGGTATGACCGATGCTGGTCTGATCGATCTGGAGAGTCTGGAGGAAGAGCTAGCAGCTCACGTTGCGAAGGGTGGCGACTTCCACGCGACACGCTTCTTCGATGCGATCCCCGTGGTCGTGGGCTGGAAGGCAGCCGAGGCCGCCGCCGAAGAGGCGAACCTGGACTTTCACGTGGTCGCCTATGAGGCACGCAACGAGGCGAATGAGCCGGATGCTGGTTCCTTCGATGGCAAGCTGCTCACGGACCTGATCGCAGCCGAAAAAGCCGGTGGCGACGCTACCATTCACCGCGTCAACGAAGAGACCAACAGCCTTCACTACATGCGTGGAATCCGCTTGGGATCAAGCTGCATGATGTGCCACGGGCGTAGGGGCAACGCCTGGGATACGGATGGCGACGGGCGCGACATCCTGGGCTTCAACATGGAGGGCTGGGAGACCGGTGACTACCACGGCGCATGGGAAGTCGTACTTCCTTTGGACGGGGTGGATGCCGAGGTTGCGGCCTTCGTGAAGACAGGCCTGATGTGGAGTCTCCTCATCGCCGCTGTAGCCGGTGGGCTCTTCGCAATTTTCCTACGCCGCAGCGTGGCAGGACCCATCGACGCTCTTAAGGCGGGCTTCGACAGTGTCGCCCACGGCAAGCTGACGACCCGCGTAACCGTGAGCGATCGCGGCGACATGGGCAAGCTCGCCGGAGTCTTTAACGGTCTCATGGACCACCTAGAGTCCAGCTTCTCGGTAATCAGCGACGGTTCCAACAGCATCGATGCGAGCTCGAAAGAGGTGGCCGAAGCTAGCACGAATTTGGCCCAATCCTCCTCGCAGCAAGCAGCCTCCCTAGAGGAGGTTTCTGCAGCCCTCGAAGAGATCTCCGGCATGGCTCAGCGGAGCAGCAGCAATGCTCGTGAAGCGGATGCTCTGTCGGCTGATGCTCAAACCGCTGCTGGTAAGGGCGCCGAAGAAATGTTGCGCCTGTCTTCGGCCATGGCCGACATTCAGTCCTCCAGTACGGAGGTCTCGGCGATCATCAAAGTCATTGATGATATCGCCTTCCAAACCAACCTCCTGGCTCTCAACGCGGCCGTGGAAGCGGCGCGGGCCGGTGAGGCGGGCAAGGGTTTCGCTGTGGTCGCGGAGGAAGTGCGCACCCTGGCTCAGCGCAGTGCAGAAGCTGCCAAGAACACCTCCGAGAAGATCGCCGAGTCGAACGATCGCGCCGAGCGCGGTGCCAGCATCGCAGCCGTGGTTCAAAATTCACTCTCCGAAATCGTGTCCAGCACCCAGCGTGTTGGCGCGCTGCTGAGTGAGGTTTCCTCCGCTGCCTTCGAGCAGGGTCAGGGCCTTGATCAAATCAACAGCAGCGTGGCAACCCTGGACCGCGTGACTCAGCAGAACGCTAGTGCAGCGGAACAACTCTCTTCCACTGCCAATGGTACCCAAGTCGCGGTACACGGTTTGCTCGAGGCCGTCTCGCACTACGAAATTAGTGAGCAGGCTGCCGCTCCGAGGTCTAGCGACCTCAGGCGTCCGTCGCTACACGACGAGACCAGCGAAGAGGACCAGGCGAAGTTCTGGGGCGCTGGTCAGGCAGCGGCGCCGGTCTCAGCTCTCCCGGCCGTGCGATCCCACGCGCCTTCCGAGGCTGCTGATATCCAGTCGTTCGGCGGTACGCCGCCGGCATACAACGACGCTGACCTGGGCGAGTTCTAGTCCTCGCGAGCAATCACTCCGAAGCCCCGGGTGCACGGCCAAGCCGCGCACCCGGGGCTTCTTGTGTGCCCAAGATACTGGCTAGGTTGAGTGTGGTTCCGTGAAGCTCAGCAGGTAGCAAACCGGGCATCCTTAATGCCCTTAGGGGCCGTTTGCGTAGCTTGCCCATGGTCCGGGGGCCTGCGCGCCTGGTCGACTAGCCCGAAACGCAACCTACGCCACCGGCAGCCCGGCTTTTCCACAACCACGACCACACTGAACCGAATCAGTACCAGTGCCTGAGGATTGGCTGGTGCTTCAGTGGGGGGGGAGCGAAAAGGAGTGCAGCCCGTCTCGAGCTGCTGCGTCGTATTCAAGAGGGACAGCCAGCCGCGCCGTGCGACTGGCCAGCTATCACTTTGGCAGGGCGCTGGCGTGCGGCCTAGCAGCGAGCCGGGCCGTGCTGGTTTACCGTCTGGAATCTGCCGCGGGAACGTAGCGGGTGCGCGTAAGAGCGGCGGCCCACCCTTCGTTGTCGGAAGAATGGGCCGCCGTGCATGTGTGCTGGCGAGTGTGATTGGCGGGCTAGGCGGCTTCGGACTCTTCGAAGGTTGCGGTGATGGCGAAGGCCGCGTCGAAGGGAACCATTTGGATGATCTTGAACGGGACACCGCCGACGATGACCCCGCGTTCGATGTAGACCATGCGATCCTCGGGGATCTTGCTCTTCATGATGCCGGAGGTGTCGGGACCACCCCAGACCTGCAAGTGATCCACGCTTTGGGAGATGCGCAGGTCCTTCTCGAGGCCTTGGAAGATCATGTTGGAGGAGCCGCAGAGCAGGTTGGCCATCTCACGGAAGGCCTCGATCTCGGACTCGCCCAGGCCTTCTTCGACCTTGTCGGCGCGGGCCTGCTCGGGGATCATCAGCACCTCGCCGACGATCTCCATAGCGAGCGTAGCCGGGAAGGCGAAGTAGATGGGGCCCTCGCAGGTGCCTTCGATGCGCGTAGCGATCACGACCTTGTCGCAATCCATTACCGACTCGACTTCGGCGACATCCGCAGCGATGTGGATCTCTTCCGAGGTCAACTCCGCTTCGAGCCCAATCATCATCTCCCAGTCCGAGAAGATTCTTTCGAAGCTCTCCTGACTGAGTTTGGACCAGACGTCCCTGAGTGTGACGAAGGTGATCACGTATCCGTATCCCTGTGGGAGTGGGGAGGCGTGAGCCTAGGCCGCGTTGCCCATAACCACGGTGATACGCTCTTTGAGCTTCTCCGGGGTGAAGGGTTTGGTGACGTATGCCTGTGCGCCAGCAGCCATGGCCTCGCTGACCTTGTCAGAGGTGCCCTCCGTGCTGAGCATCATGACCGGAGTCGTGTAGGTCTTGCGGGCTTCCTTAAGGAAGGTGATCCCGTCCATCTCCGGCATGTTCCAGTCGCAGAGGATCAGGTCGACGGTGTGCTCCTTGAGTACTTCGAGTGCCTCGACGCCGTTGCCGGCCTCGTGGTGCTCGGAGAATTCAATTCCTGTCTGCCTGAGGGCACGGGTGATCATTTTGCGCATGACTCCGGAGTCGTCCACGATCAGTACTTTCCAACCCATATCTCTATCCTGAATCTGTAAGTGCCTAGGTGTTCCTGGCTCCTCTATCGAGAGGTGGCCCGCTGGGCTTAACGACCATTTGCCAGACCCATCGGCGGGGAGAATAGAGTTGGGCAGGGGCCCAGGAGGAAGATCTCGTTGGGAAGGGAGCAGTCATGGCCGATGTTGATTGGGGAACAGGGCGGCCTCAGGCCTTGATTGGCCGCTGGGGCTTGCTCAGGGACGTTTGAGGTCCGAATCTGGCTCCTAAGGTGCGCGGTTCCCCCAGCCTCAATCGGCTTTGGGGTATGCTTATGCGCCTAACAACCAGGTCTCAACGGCCCGGGACCTCGACCAACACAGCCCTTTCAACGGAAATCAGCCATAGCACGCAACAAGAGCCCCCAAACCTTCGAGAAGCGTAAGCGCGAGATGGAGAAGAAGCGCAAGCGCGCTGACAAGATGGAGCGCCGCCTCGACCGGAACTACTGGAAGAAGGTGAACAAGGAAAACGGGACCGTCGGTGCCCCGCCGCCCGCAGATGGCGGCTGGTACTACTTCGACGAGAACGAAGAGGGCTAGAGCTCAGCCACTTCAGCTAAGACAAGACGAGCCGGCTCCGCACTTGCGGAGCCGGCTCGTTTTGTTCCATCGAGCGCTACTGGAGCGCGCTCTTTACAGGAGTTAGCTGTGGCCCAGGAGGCGGCGCGCGGCCGTCTCCATGCGTTCTTGGGTGTTGAGCGTGCCGTTTTGGTAGGCATCGCGCAGCTCGCTGACGAGCTCCTGGCGGGCAGCCTGGGCCTCGACATCGTCGGAGGCGAACAGTCGCGCCACTTCGGAAAGGTCGAGGGAGTCGCTGTGAGCGGCTCGTGTCAGAGCGTTGGAGCGCCTGGCCGATGCCTGCGTGCTCTCGATCTGTGCACTGGTGTTCTGCTTGACGTCAGCGATGGCTTCGCCGATGTCTTCCATGCCCTTGGGAGCCATCTTGGCCGGGTCGGGGCGTCGTTCGGGGCCGGGAAGGCCTTGTGTGTTTCGAAGTTCCATGGCGGTTACCTCATGTGTCGGTGAAGCCAGGAGAGAACCTGGTTTCGCGCCCCTTTCTATCGGGAGGCGCTGTGCTGTTTCCTGAGCAGTTCTTGTGAAAGTTTGCGGAGCGCTGTTCAGGGCTGGGAAGGTCGGCTGCATGGTGGAGCTGACAGGCTTTTCGATACGCAGCAGTACGTAGTCTGCCGGAGGGGCCTGCAGGAGGGTTCTCGGTAGGAATTGGGCTCGCTTTAGCTCAGATCCAAAGTTCTCTTCCTGTCAAAGTCGGCTGGCTGGCCTGGGGCCCTTGTGGGCATGGCGAGGGCCCCGCACCATGGCAGCTATGTCGCGAATTTTCCTGCTGGCCGCTCTCACCGGTCTGGCCCCAGCTTTCGGCTACCAGGACCCGCCCAGCGCGGCTCCGCAGGCCCGTGCCGTCCTCGATGGGCGCTCGAGCCAGGCCGACTACGTCATCCATGCTCGTTTGGATGAATCCAAGCTCCTAGAGGGCGAGATGGTCCTCACCTGGACCAACAACAGCGGCGAGGCGGTGGATGAGCTCTGGTTCCACCTGCACCTCAACGCCTACTCGAACACCCTCTCGAGCCATCTGTACGAATCGAAAGGGCGCCTGCGCGGGCACAGCATCAAGGCCGGCTTCAGCTATCAAGAGGTCACCAGCCTGAGCGTCGACGGCGCGGACGTGTTCCCGACGCTGAGCGTTCAGCATCCGGACGATGAGCGCGAGGAGGACCGCACGGTCTTCAGCGTGAGCTTGCCGCAGCCGCTCGTCGCCGGCGCGACCGCCAAGGTGGAGCTCGAGTGGACCTCACAATTGCCGCGCGTGCGGCGCCGCACCGGCTACCACAAGGACTTCCTGCTGGTGAGCCACTGGTTCCCCAAGCTCGGCGTCTTTGAGGCCGGCGAGGGTTGGAACTGTCACCAGTTCCATATGAACACCGAGTTCTACGCGGACTACGGCACCTACGACGTGACCTTGGATCTGCCGGGCAAGTACGCGGTGCTCGAGAACGAGAGCAAGAGCATCGTCTTCAAGGGCGCGGCGACTGGCGCCATGGTTGGCGTGCCGATCGTGGAGGACGGTCGCGTAGAGGTGCGCTTCCAAGCACCCTCGGCCGAGACGCGCGAGTATGAGGATCCGGTTACCCATAGCGGCGGCACCAAGCTCAAGCCTCTGGTGCACGGATTTGCCTGGACCGCGGACCCTGACTACGTGGTCTTCCACAAGCGCTTCGAATTCGCGGAGTGGGCCGAGCTTCACAACGAAGAAGTGCAAGCCGTCGCCATCGCCTTCGAGCGCCCTCTCGAAGAGATCAGCTTGCGTAGCGTGGATGTGACCGTGCTGGTGCAGCCCGAGCACGCTGACCAAGCGGAACGCTACTACGAAGCCACCTGTGCGGCGCTCTTCTTCTACGGCCTGTGGTGGGGCGAGTATCCCTACGAGCACATCACTTGCGTCGACCCCGCCTGGGGCGCGCGCGGCGCCGGCGGCATGGAATATCCGCTGCTCTTCACGGGCGGCACGCGCATGCTCACCAGCGAAGCCATGCACACACCCGAAGGGGTCACCGTGCACGAGGCGGGTCACCAATTCTGGTACGGCCTCGTGGGCAATAACGAGTACGAAGCAGCCTGGATGGACGAGGGCTTCAATTCGTACACAGACTCGGAAGTGATGTTCCGTCACTACGGGCCTTCACGCGCAGCGAGCTCCTACTCGGGTCTCTCGGTCTGGGGTACAACACCCGCGCCGGCGCCGAGCATGGAGGACTACAAGTTCAACCTCGGGCCGCTACTGGCGGGCATGCTGGGCAAGGACGCGCCGAGCTGGCTCTCGAGCCTGCGCCTAGAGCCGCTCAACCTGTCGCCCTTCACAAGCTGGTGGCGCGACCAACCGGGCCTCTGTTTCGTCGAGCAATACAGCGATCCGCGCTGGGGAGATCGGCGCGGCTACCTGGGCAGTCCCGCGGTGGATCCATTGCAGACGGTGGCCTTCGAGCACATGAACCGCTCGAGCTACTCCAGCAATAGCTACCCGCGCACGGCCGCTGCCCTGCGCACCTTGTCCGGCGTGGTCGGCCGCGATGCCTTCCTGCGCGGCATGCGCGGCTATGCCGAGCGATGGCGCTATCGGCACCCCTACCCGGAGGATTTCTACGCGGCCTTCAACGAGTTCTCGGGCACCGACGTGAGTTGGTACTTCGAGGATGTCTTCCAGGGCGACGCGACCGTGGACTGGACCGTGAGCGTCAGCCAGGACACGGAGCCCAAGGGCAAGGGACTCTTCCGCATCGACGGCGAGTGGGTCGACGCCGCAACGCGGGACGCGGACGCGGACACGGACACGGACAATGAGCCGGAAGCTGAAGCGGAGCCCGCAACCGAGTCTGCAGCCGAGTCCGAGGCCGAGCCTGCAATCGATCCTGCAGCCGAGCCTGCAGCCGAGCCTGCAATCGATCCTGCAGCCGAGTCTGCAGCCGAGCCTGCAGCCGAGTCTGCAATCAATCCCGAGGCCGAGCCGGAAGAGGCAGCTGAGCCTAAGCCAAGTCCCGCACGTCGCTACGACGTGGTGATTAGCCGGCGCGGGAACCTGCGCCTGCCGCTAACCATCGAAGTGCTCTTCGATGACGAGCATCTGGAGACCTTTACCTGGACACGCGCTGCGCAAGCGGAGCAGCAGTGGTGGCGCCTACCTTTAGAGCCGCGTGATGCGAAGATCATCTCTGTGGTCGCCGACCCCGAGCGGCTCTATTACTTGGAAGCCAATATGAGCGACAATCAGTGGTACGCCCAACCTGACCGCCTTGCGCCTTTGCGCTGGTCGGAGCGGGTCTTCACGCGCTACGCGCATCTTCTGCACTGGGTTTCGACCCTTGGGGGCTGAGATGTTTCGTATCCAAGAAGACGACGCCATCGACGAGAACAGCTGGGTCTTTATCGCCGCTATCCGGCGTGCAGCCTGGCGTGTACCTCTGTGGCTCACCTGTGGTGTGATTCTGGGGTTGTTTGCGTTGGCTCTGGCTGCGCCCACCCACGACTGGTTCCGTGGCGCGGTCGGTTCGCGCTATGCGGTCGGCGAGGTGGCGGTGGGGCTCGACACGGTCTTTCGCACGGACCATGGCAGCGCCATGCGCGAGCTGAGTTCGGGTGTGTCGGCGACTGCACTTGTGTTGCAGGCCTTGGCCTTGCTGCTGGGCGTCTTTGCCGCCGGCGGTTGGTTGCAAGTGATCCTGGAGCGCACTCACGGGCAGTACCTGCGTCGCTTCCTATTGGGCGGTTGGCGCTACTTTTGGCGCTTCCTGCGCGTGGCCCTGTTGGCCTTCGTGGTGGCTGCGCTCTTCCGCTGGGTGCTGTATGGCATGCCTTGGCAGAGCGTCGTGCTCGAGGGCTGGATGGAGATACCGAAGAGCGATCTCCGCAGCATGGAGAGCGTGGATTCGGAGCTGATCGTGCGCCGCTTGGGCTGGGCCCAGGACGGGCTCATGGCGCTCATGTTTGCCCTGACTTTGGTCTGGGCAACCTATACGCGCACGCGCCTCGCCTTGCATGACACACGCTCGGTGCTGTGGGCGGGTTGGTGCTCCTTCGGGAGCATGCTGGCCCATCCGATCAAGACCCTCAGGCCGATGATCCTGCTGGCGCTGATGGAAGCGCTCGTGGTTGTCGGCCTGTGTGGCGCTGCGACCGCTTGGCTGGAGGGTCGCTTGGCTCTGGAGCCGGAGCGCTGGCTGGTGCTCGCCTTGGGCGCTACCGGTTTGGTGGCACTCATTTGGCGCGAGATCCTGCGCGGTGCGCGCTACTACGCCGCTGTGCGCGTGAGCAAGACCGTGGTCAAGCCGAGCCTGCGCCCTGATCCCTGGAACGTCATCGGCGGCCCGGGCGGGCCGCAGTATCCCATGGGCGACGAGGACGACGAGCGCTACGAAGTGGCTGTCTGATGAAGCGACTGGCCGTCGGGCTTGCGGTGTTGTGTTTGGGCGGGCTTGCGCTCTCCAACCTGCTGCAAACCGGCGGTACGCCGGCGCTTGAGCCGCAGGCGCAGCAGCCTGTTCAAGGGCCATCGGAAACACCCGCCGCGGTCCTGCAGGCGCCGGCGGGGGTGCTTGCGCCGGTGAAGCGCAGTGTTGCGGAGCGCGAGTCGGGAGCTGTGGCTGGGGCAGAGCCAGAGTCTGAGGGAGCAGAGGATGATCTCTTTGTGCTCGCGCTGAATGCGGACGGCAAGCCGGTGGCGAATGTACCCATCGACTTGGTCGTGGCGAGCGAGTTGACGGAAGGGCTGTATCGCTCTCAGAAGCAGGAGTGGACCGGTGCGGATGGCGTTGCGTGCTTCAAGCGACAACGTCGTCAGTTGAAGCAAGTGCTCGAGCCGGGTGCGGATGCTCCGTTCAAGATGGCCATAAACATGGGCATGCGCTGTGCCTTGCTGCCTGCGCAGGGGCGGAGTTTTCCTGGGAGCGAGGGCGTCGTTCGTATCTTGGAAGTGCCCAGAGCTGGCGAGCTCTTGCGGATCGGGGTGCCACCGGTTGGGTGGTTGCGCGTGAACGTGGTGGGCGCTTCCGGGGAGAGGGGGCTACTGGTGCTGCCGGACGGGATTTCGTGGCGCAAGGTGACCACGTCCGAGCAGCCTAGGATGAATCGTTACCAGACCTTCGATGAAGGCCGCGGAAGCTTTCTACTGGGGCCCTTCGGCCTCGGGTGGAAGCTAGGCCTGATGCTCAATCTTCAGAGTCGCACGGGCAAGCTTGCCACGGCTGATGTGGATGGACCGTTGGTGGCTGGGGAGACATGCGAAGTCACCGTGGAGGTTCCGAAGTCTCTTACCATCAAAGGTGTCGCTCTAGATGCACAGGAGGAGCCCCTTGGCGCGCGCATCCTGATCCTGTCGAACTGGTACGAGACTAGACACAGAGCCCAGGAGCAGCGGGTCATCACGGATTCCGCTGGAGCTTGGGAGGTGCAGGTGCCCCCGGATATTGACGTGCGCAAGCTGACACTCGGGCTTCATCGTGATCCACGCGAGTCGACGGCAGAGGTGGACTTGTCTCCGTTGGTGGACGCACAAGTAGACCAGCTCGACGTGGGCGCGGTGGTCTTGCGGCCTACTAAGGGGCCGGGGCAGGTGCTGGCTAGCGGCACGGTTGTAGGTGGAGACGGTCAAGGCATCGAGGGAGTCGATGTTGGCGTCTATGCGCTGGGCACGGCCCCCGGCGGGAGCGACTCTATGGCGACGACCCGCACGGATTCCGCCGGCGCCTTTGAGGTACTTACCTATGACCCGATCGAGGTGGCAAAGATCATTGTGCATGCCTCGAAGCGCGGGTACTTGAGGCCTGCGCAAGAGATCCGACCGCCGGGAATGGTTGGGCTACGGCTGCGGTTGGAGCAGGGTGCGAGCTTGGCGGGAAAGATTCTGTTGGATGGGGCGGTGATCCGGACGGACCGCATCGCGCTGCGGCTGAAGGGCGAGGGTGTCAGTCGCAAGCCCTCGCATATGGACTTCGTGGCGCGCTACAAAGGCGAGTTCGTGGGCTTGAAGGCGGGCAGCTACCAGTTGACC
>JBLIOL010000184.1:0-11059 GCA_047639615.1 Planctomycetota bacterium
CAGGTGCCGAAGGCATCAAAGGTGCCCTCGGCACCTGAGTGAGTTATGAATTTTTGTGCCTGACCCCATTCGTCATAACTCGCCATCCCCAGCAACCCCGACCCTCCCGTCGCCAGCCACCGGCCTACGGCCGGGCGCCGTCGGTCTCTAACAGGCCGCTTAAGAAAACAGCGGCCCAGCGATTGGTTTCCACGGATCGTCTGGCAAGGCGACAGGTTCCCCCATAGAGGTGGCTATTTGGGGGTTCTGGCAACGCAGCCAGGCGCTTCGTGGGAGCCGAGCGACAGGTCGCTGTTTTTTAAGCGGGCTGCTAAAGGCTCTCGGCGCGCTGGCGCAGCCACTCGGCTTCGGCCAGCATGCCGTAGAGGTCCGCGTGGTCGGACTCCGGCAAGCGGTAGCGCTTGCCATCTCCGCGGGCGTAGACGCCCGCGGGCGCCTCAGCGCGATCTTCCACAGCCTCGGACGTACCTAGCAATTGAACGCAGCGCGCCTGCGCCAGGGTCTGCACACGCAGCTCGAGCTTGGCAGCCTCCGCGAGCAGTTGAGCCGCACCCCAGTCCAAGTAGCGCTGAGCAAAGGGCGGCAGATTCTCGACGGGTGCTGGGTCCTCGACTGCTTCCAGCACCTCCGTGCGCGCTTGCTGCTGCGCCTGCATGGCCACATTCGCAACGGACTGCCGCAGAGGGCGGGCTGGCTCGCTTTGAGCCAGAGCCCGAATCACTTCGGGTGCCAGTGCCTCCGAGCCTGGGCTTGAGTGGCGCGAATCATCCTTGCGCACGACGGCCAAGGCCGCCCCGAACAGGAACATAGGGGCCACAAGGAGCGCGGCGCGCGCCGGTTTGCGAGACCAGAAAGGGGTGCGGCGTCTAGGGTGCATGAAAGTCCTCCATGCACCCTTCGGCGTCGAAACCCAACGAACCGCATTCCTAATCGGAATTCCGGCGCAGTCCCAGGCTCAAGTCGAGACTGGAGCCTTCTCCACGGCCTGCGCGACCTGCGCCGACAGGGACTTGGCCACCACCGGCGTACGTGAGATGCGCATGAGCCGCATGCCGAAGGCCATCAGGCCCATGGATGCCAGGCAGAGCACAGCGAAGAGCACCAGCGGCGCGTTGTCTCCCAGACCGGTGAACAGGTCTAGTGAATAGGCACGCTCATCCCCCGCCAGGCGTCCGATCAGTCCAGGCACCAGCAGGCCGGCGAGTAGCAGACAGACGGCTGCCAGGGCCAGTAGCGAGCGGGCGTAGGCGGCGCGGGTAGCTTCGGGAACCTGCGAAACCAAGGTACGCAATTCCGCACGCGCCTCCTCACGCTCGGCGACGATCTGCTGCATGGCGCGCCCGTGCTCCGCCGAAAGCGCCCAGGCCCGGTCGTGGGCCTCACGCACCTCCTTCTCGGAGCTCTGACGATCCTCCACCAGACGCAATTCCAGCGCGCGCAACTTGCCCTCGGACTCGCCGCGGACTCGCTCCGCCTGCTGCGCCTCGCCCATCAGTCGCGTGGTCTCTCCGCGGGCATGCTCGACCTCCTCGGCGGCGCGCTTCTCATTCGCGATGGCCGCCGCCAAGACACGGCGTACATCCTCGCGCGCTTCACGTGACTTGGCAGCATCGGCCAAGGCACGCTGTGCCAGGCTGGCGTGATGTTCCTTCTCCAGGCGCATGCGCGCAGAATCGGAACGCTCCGCCGTGAGTTGACGTGTCAGATCCGCAGCCCGCTGGGCGTGGCTAGCCTGACTACTTCGGCTCCAGTTCATGAGTGACCCCTCTCTCGTGATGCGTACAGGATCCAGCCTAGGGAACCGCGCGGGCCGGATCCAAGTTCCTTCAGATTCCCCGCGACTACGGCGTCCCGATGCTGAGCCTGCCTATCACGCAAAAGGCCAGTCAAAGAGGCCCCGCAGGGGCCCATGAACACACTAGGGCGCGCCAGAGCCTTGCGGAGCACCCGCGCAGCCGGTATCACACTTGCCTCTCGCGCCCTCCCGTACACCGCTCAAGTACAGCTCCAAAACCGCGTGGCGGAGCTTCCCTCGATGATTGAACTTCAGAACCTGTCGAAACGCTTCGGCACTTTCAGGGCCGTGGATGACGTCAGCCTCACGGTTGGTTCCGGGGAAGTCCTCGGCTTCCTCGGCCCGAACGGCGCCGGCAAGTCCACCACCATGAAGATGGTGGCCGGCTTCCTGATGCCCACTCACGGCACGGTCAAGGTTGCCGGTCACGACGTGATCGCCGACCCCATGAGCGTCAAGCGCGCCATCGGCTACCTGCCGGAAGGCGCGCCGCTCTATCCCGACATGACCCCCATGGGCCTGCTCAAGTTCGCCGCCTCCGCGCGCGACCTGCCGAAGGCCACCCGGCGCCAGTCCATCGAGCGCGTCATCGAACGTGTGGAACTGGGTAGCGTGCGCAACAAGCGCATCGAGACCCTGTCCAAAGGCTTCAAGCGGCGCGTCGGTCTGGGACTCGCAATCCTGCACGACCCCGAAGTGCTGATCTTGGACGAGCCTACCGATGGCCTCGATCCGACCCAGAAGCACCACGTACGCACGCTCATCAAGGAGATGTCCCAGGGCAAGGTGATCGTGCTCTCGACGCACATCCTGGAAGAGGTCGAAGCGGTCTGCACGCGCGCCGTGATCATCGCCCAGGGTAAGCTCAAGTTCGACGGCTCCCCCGAGGAGCTGCGCCTCAAATCGCGCTACGCGGGCGCGGTTGAGCTGCGCCTCGGCAGCCATGTTCAAGGCGCGCGCGAAGCGCTGGCCGGATTGGCCGGCGTCGCTGCAGTCGAAGAACTTCCGGAGCAAGACGGCCAACCCGGCTGGCTCGTGATCGCCGGCGAAGGTGGCACGGTGCTTTCTCAGGTGCTCGCTGCCTCCCAGGAGCACAATTGGCACGTGACCGGCATTCACGTGGATCGCGGCCGCCTCGACGAGGTCTTCCGCACCATCACGCAAGGGATGGTGGCCTAGCATGCGCGGCACACTCGTCGTCCTACGTCGTGAGCTGGCCGGGTACTTCGGTACCCCGGTGGCCTACGTATTCCTGATCATCTTCCTGCTCATGGCGGGCGCCCTGACCTGGGTCTTCGGCCGTTTCTATGACGGCGGCCAAGCGGACCTGCGCGCCTTCTTCAACTGGATCCCGATCCTCTTCCTGGTGCTGGTACCAGCGCTCTCCATGCGCCTGTGGGCCGAAGAGCGGCGCAGCGGAACCGTAGAGTTCCTGCTAACCCTGCCCATATCCAACGCCCAAGCGGTCATCGGCAAGTTCCTGGCGGCCTGGATATTCATGGCCGTGGCCCTGGCACTGACCGCCACCAACTGGTGGACGGTGGCCTACCTAGGCGACCCCGACCACGGCGTAATCGTCGCGAGCTACTTGGGCAGCCTGCTCATGGCCGGCGGCTACCTGGCCATCGGCGGCTTCGTCTCGGCCATGACCAAGAACCAGGTGATCGCCTTCGTGATCAGCCTGGTGGCCTGCTTCCTCTTCATGCTCGGCGGCATCCCCGGCGTGGTGGAGAGCGCACGCGATCTGCTCGGCAACCAAGCCGCGGAAGTGCTCGCCTCCTTCAGCTTCCAAAACCGCTTCGCCGCCATCTCGCGCGGCGTCGTAGGCCTGCCCGACCTGGTGTTTTTCCTGTCTCTGATCGGCCTCTTCCTCTACGCCAACGTAGTGGCAATCGACCTCAAGAAGGCCGACTGAGGGCCCCAAGTACCATGTTCAAGAGCCTCTTTTCTTTCACCGGTCTCGCGCTCGCCACGCTGCTATTCGTGGCGCTCAACGCGCTCTCCTCCAGCGCCTTCCGCGGCGCACGGGTGGACCTGACCGAGCACGGCCTCTACACCCTCTCCCAGGGCAGCCGCAACATCCTTGGCAACTTGGATGAGCCGGTCACCCTGCGACTGTTCTACTCGCGCACCCTGGCCCTCAAGGAGCTGGGCAGCACGCCCGTTCCGGCCTACGCCCAGCGCGTGCAGGAATTACTCGAGGAGTACGAAGCCGCCTCCGGCGACCTGCTCCAGTTGGAAATCGTCGACCCACAGCCCTACTCCGAGGAGGAGGACGCGGCCGTCGGCTTCGGCCTGCGCGGTGCGCGCGTCTCGCGTGCGGGCGATCAGTTCTTCCTCGGTTTGGCCGGCACGAACAGTGTCGACGACCTGGAGACGATCCCCTTCTTCGATCCCGCCAAGGAAGCCTCCTTGGAGTACGAGCTCACGCAGCTCGTCTACCGCCTCGCGGTCAGTGACAAGCCGGTCATCGGCCTGCTCTCCAGCCTGCCCATGGAAGGCGTGCCCTCCCAGGATCCGCGCAATCCCGCCCCTAGCGAGACCTGGGTGATCATGGATTGGCTACGCCAGTCCCTGGAAGTTCAAAGCCTCGCCGCTGACGTGGAGGAGATTCCCAGCGAGGTGGACGTGCTGATGCTCGTGCACCCCAAGGCGCTCTCCACGGCCACCGAATACGCCATCGACCAGTTTGCCATGCGCGGCGGTCGCATCCTGGCCTTCGTCGACCCCTACAGCCTCTTCGACCCGACCCAGGGCAACCCGCAGATGGGCGGCATGGGCGCGGACAAAACCTCGCACCTGGACTCGCTCCTGACGGCCTGGGGCGTGAGCGTCGACGCAGCCAAGATCGTGGGCGACAACCAGCGCGGTCGCAACGTGCAAGGTCCCGGAGGCATGGGCGTGAGCCTGCCGCTGTTCCTAACCGTGACCCCGGAGGAGCTCTCATCCGAGGACTTCACCACCGCGGAACTGAGCAACGTCTCCTTCTTTGCACCTGGCCACATCAGCCAGGTGGAGGGAGCCAGCACCAGCTTGGAGGTCTTGGCCCACACCACCGAGGAAGGCGCCGGCGAACTCGACACTTTCCACCTGCAGTACCAGCAGGACTTCGCGCGCCTGGCTGAGCTCTTCGAAGCTGACGGCAAGCAACGCAACCTGATCGTGCGCCTCACGGGCCCGATCAAGAGCGCCTTCCCCGAGGGCCGCCCGGCCCCCGTACCGGCTCCCACCGCTGAGGGCGAGGAGCCCGCGCCGCCCACCGAGCTTGCGCCGCACATTGCGGAGTACGACGGCTTCGAAGCCATCATCGTGGCCGACGCAGACATCCTGCATAACCAGCTCTGGACCCAAGCTCAGAACTTCTTTGGCCAGGTCGTGCACTCGGCCGTGGCCGGCAACGGCAGCCTGGTGGCCAACGCCCTAGAAAACCTCTCCGGTTCCACGGACCTGATCAGCCTGCGCAGCCGCGAGGGCTTCCAACGGCCCTTCACCCACAAGGACGACCTGCGCGAAGCCGCCGAAGAGCAGTACCAGGCCAAGCAACAGGAGCTGGAAGCGCGCCTGCGCGAGACCGAGGAGCAGATCAACCAACTGCGCCAGCCGGCCGACGACTCGGGCGGCATGCTGATCAACGACGAGCAGCAGAAGGCCCTCGAGACCTTCCAGGAGGAGTACGGTGCCATCGGCAAGGAGCTGCGCGACGTGCGTCACCAGCTCAACGCTGACATCGATGCCCTGGGCACACGGCTCAAGTGGCTCAACATTGCAGCCGTGCCCCTGGGCCTGATTCTGCTCGGACTTTTGACCTTCCTGATCAAGGCTATGACGCGGAGGACCGCATGAGCGCCAAGACGATGTTGTGGATGGCCCTGGGGGCCGCGGCCCTGGGCGGCAGCGCCTACTATCTGGACAAAAACCGGGCAGCAGCCACCCAACCGGACGAGACCGAGAGCCTCTTCCCGGAGCTCAACGAGCAATTGAACCGCGTCGACCAGCTGAGCATCAGCACCGCGTCCGGTTCCCTGGTCTTTGCACGCACGGAGGATGCTTGGGCACTGCCCGCTAACGCAGGCTTCCCCGCCGATCGGAGCAAGGTCGGCAAGTTCCTCTTGGCACTCGAAGCCTCCGAGCGTGTCGAGCGCAAGACGGCCAAGCCCGAACGCTACGGCCAATTAGGCCTGGATAGCGAAGCCGCCGACTCCCCCACGATTCACGTGCTGGCCCAGACCGGCGCCGACACGGTGGTGGATCTTTGGGTCGGCAACAAGCGCAGCGCTGGTGCTGGCACGGCCTACTACGTGCGCGTGGACGGCGAAGATTTCAGTTGGGTGGCCGGCGGTGAGCTAGGCGCGAGCACCACGCTCACCGACTGGGTCGACACCGACCTCGTCGACCTGGCCCGCGAGCGACTGCAGGCCGTGCGCATCGAGCACTCCGATGGTGAGGCTGTCGTGGCCGCCCGCGCTGCCGATGCTGCCGCAGGCGACAGCATGACCCTGATCAACCTGCCCCAGGGCAAGCTGTTGCAGAACGAGTGGGTCACCGGACGCTTCGACAACGCGCTGCAGAAGCTAACCTTTGTAGGCGTTTCTCCGACTTCAGCCGAGGACTTCCCCACCGAAGCTGTGGTCAAGACCACCTTCTGGACCAAGCACGGCCTAGCGGTGACTCTCGAAACGGCGACCATGGAGAGTGGAGAGTGGCTTACCCGCGTGAGCGCCGCCTACGATCCCACGGGCGTACCCACTGTCGGCACGGCTCCCGAAGCCGAGGACGAAACGGAAGGCGACGCCGAGGAAGCGCCGCCCACGCCCGAGAGCCTGCAAGCGGAAGCCGACGTGATCAACGCCAAGGTCGGCACCTGGCTCTACCACCTGCCCCAGCACAAGGCCCAGGCGCTGCGCCCGCGCATGGACGAGCTGGTTAAGGACCCCGAGCCGGGCGAGCCCATCGAGGCCCTTGACGGCTTTGGCATGCCCACGGAGCTGAACAGCCTGCTAGACCGCCCGCAAGAGCCCGAGCTGGAAGCTCCCGTAGAGGTGCCCCCGCCCGCGGAAGAGGAGAGCACCGAAGAATCTGAAGAATCCGAAGGCGCCGGCAACACCGAAGGCGCTGAGGGCGGCGGTCTCTAAAGGAGACAATAACGATTCGCAAGCTCTCCTAATGTCCACGCACAATCTGGGCCGATAGACTGAGCTCACTTGGTGGTTAAAGCCCACCAGGCGAATGGAGCCCGTTTCGGGGTTGGCTAAAGCCGACTCTTGAGCGGGCTCTGCTTCTTTAACGATCGAATCCAGGGGAATGGCCTGACACGGGCCCTAGCGCGTCGCACCCTACCGCCCACGTGCGTGCTGAATCCCCCGCCCCCGTGACCCCTGGGCGGGTCCTGCGACTCTGGTCCCCCCTGGCCCTGAGTTGGTTGTTCATGGCCCTGGAGCAGCCCTTCGTCACCGGCGCCGTAGCGCGCCTGCCCGACGAGCGCGTGCAACTGGCAGCCTTTGGCGGCGTGGCCTTCCCGGTGGCGCTGGTCATCGAAGGCCCGATCATCATGCTGCTAGCGGCCTCCACCGCCTTGGTACGCAACTGGGCCGACCACCTACAACTCCGACGCCTGGTGCACATCGCAGGCGCGGCGCTCACACTCCTGCACGCGGCCCTGGCCTTCACGCCACTCTATGACCTGACGGTCGTTCGCCTGCTGGGCGCGCCCCCGGAGATCATCGAGCCCGGCCGCATTGCCCTGCAGTGGATGCTGCCCTGGACCTGGGCGATCGCTTGGCGGCGTTACTTGCAAGGCATCCTGATCCGCGCCGAACGCGGCAAGGCGGTGACCGCGGGTACTGTGGTGCGACTGGTGGTCGACGTGCTTGCGCTCGGCATCGGCTGGCAGCTGAAACTCCCCGGCGCGGCACTGGCTGGCCTGATTCTCTCCAGCGGCGTAGTTGCGGAGGCGCTCTACATCAGCTGGAGCGTACGACCGGTACTGCGCGAGTTGGAGCAAGCCCATAAGCCGGGAGACGAGCCGATTCGCGTGGGCAAATTCCTGCGCTTCTACGTGCCCCTAGCCTTGACGCCCTTGATCACGTTGATGCTGCAGCCTATCGCTGCGGCAGCCATCAGCCGCATGCCCAACGCCTTGGATTCTCTCGCGGCCCTGCCCGTGGTGCACAGCGTGGTGTTCCTCATGCGCAGCCTAGGCATGGCCTTCAACGAGGTGGTGGTGAGCTTGATCGGTGCGCCGGGTAGCGTCGCCATGCTGCGCCTATTCAGCCGGCGCCTAGCTCTGGCTAGCGTCTCGGTGCTGTTGCTAATCGCCGCCACGCCCCTGGCCGATCTGTACTTTCAGAGCCTGATGCAGTTCAGCCCCTGGCTGACCGCAATCGGCGTCTTGGGGCTGACGGCATCGATCTTCATGCCCGCGAACCAGGCCCTGCAATCGCTCTACATGGGCAGCCTCGTAGCGCACCACCGCACGCGCGGGATCACCGAGAGCGTCGTGCTCTACTTCGCTTTGACCGCCGCCTTCCTCTGGGTAGGCATCCAACTCGAGATCGGCCCCGGTTTGCCGGTAGCGCTCACCTGCTTAGTGCTAGCCGGCCTGTGCCAGACGCTCTTCCTAGCCTGGCGCGCCGCACCGAGCTTGCGCGAGTTCGAACGCCAGGAAGCGCGCGCCTAGCAGCCCGCTTAAAAAACAGCGACTTGTCGCTCGGCTCCCACGAAGCGCCTGGCTGCGTTGCCAGAACCCCCAAATAGCCACGACTATGGGGGGACCTGTCGCCTTGCCAGACGATCCGTGGCAACCAATCGCCGGGCCGCTGTTTTTTAAGCGGCCTGCTAGCTACTGGCCGCCGGCCTCGCCCTCGACAGCTTCCTCTTCGGCAGTACTGTCAATCGCCTGGCGGATATAGTCCCTAACCACGCTCGCGGCTTTGTTGGGCACGACGAAGGTCATGCTGTACTGCGCGATACGCCAGCCTTCAGGCTGAAGGATCAGCACACCCGAGCCGCGCAATTCGCCGTAGGTCGCGCTCTGCAGCAGTTCGTCGAACCAGGCATACTTGCCGTCGGCGGAGAGGGTCACTTCCCGTTTCTCGGGTAGGTAGGTCCAACCCCGGTGCTCCTGACGAAAGTAGTGATCCACGAATTTCGTGAAGCTCTCGCGATCCCAGCGCTCCATACCGTCCGTCCCGAGAAATCGAAATTCAGGAGCCATCAACCCAAGGTAAAGATCGGCCTCTGCCAAAGAGGCTGCCCGGTGCCAATCATCGACCACCTTATCCACGGCATTGACCGGCAGTAGCTGAGCTCCGCCACCAGCCTCCGCATGCGCGGGCGCAGCCGGCAGCATGCAGGCAGGCAGGGCCAGCAGACCGAGCAGGGCGCAATTCACTCGTACGATCGATAGGACGTGCATGGCGCTACTGTAGCCCGCCTGGGAATGCCGGTACAAGCGGCGTGCGAGGCGCTCTTCCCACCCTGCGGCGCTTGCCACGGCCCCTCGGGGCTCCTACGGTCGCGCTCTCTCCATGCGCCTACTTCCTCTCCAAGCGACCCACTGGGCCCTAAGTCTGCTGGCCTTATGCCTGGCCAGCTGTGGCTCCGAAGCGCCCCCTGCGGCCCAATTCCCCATCGGCCAGCCGGACCTTTACGAGCGTAACTACGACCTGACCCAGGCCGTCACGCAGCAGTTGGAGCGCGGCCCCCTGGAGGCCCTACTACGTTCGGCACGTAGACAGGACGCGCCCATTCTGGCGGCTGTGTTGCACCCAACTTTTTCGGCACGCTTCCCGAATCCGAATCAGGGCGCACCCCTGGCCGACCCGCAGCTCGAAATTTGGGACCTAGGTGCAGCCAGCCTGGCCCCCATTGACGGCCAGGTCTTTGTGCGTGCCTGGCTCGCCCACAGTCAACCCTGGCGCAAGCTCGAACGAGCTAGCGTGGAGGTCACGCGCCTGTGGCTCGCGCCCCAACCTCAGGGTGCGAGCAAGAAGACTGGCGAGCGAGTGGTCGGACGCGCGCAACTCGAACTGGGCGGCCTACGCCCGGCCGGCGGGCGCTGCTCCTTGCAACTCACCCTGGAATTCGAAGCCCATCGCGAGCCCAACGGCCCCTGGCTCCTGCTGCGCCTGGATTGCACGGCCGGCGACAAACTGCGCGGCCCCGCCCCGACCTTCCGCTCGATCACCCGTGAAACAGGCTTCGACTATCGGCTCTCGCGGCGCAACCGCAGCCTGGGCCAGAGCTTCGTGGACGAACACCAGACCCTCGCCTTGGGCGGCCTGAGTGCCGTGGACTGGAACCGCGACGGCTTCTGGGACCTGCTCGGCAGTCGCCACGGCCAACTGAGCACGCTCTTCCTCAACGACGGTCAAGGCGGCTTCCAACCCACGCCCCTGCCCGTGGAAAGCCCCAGACAATCCGGCGCCTTCCTGCTGCATGTGGACCTGGACGGCGACGGGCAGGCGGAACTGATCAACTCCCGCGTACTCAACTACCGCAAGGGCAATGCGGAGTGCGGGCTCTACGTCCGCGATGGGGCTGGCTGGCGCTTGGAGGCCGATGCCTTTCGCTTCCCCAACCCCGTGGGCCTACGGCGCCTAGCGATCCAAACGGTGGTCCCCATGGACGCCAACGGGGACGGGCTCCTGGACCTCTTCTTCGCCGTTTACGGAACCGCCCTCTCACGGGGTGCAGACTACAACTCGGTGGAAGCCCACGACGGCGCGGACAATCACCTCTTCATCAATCAGGGCAATCTAGTCTTCGAGGAAGAGTCTAACGAGCGCGGCATCAGCGGCACCCAATACACCTACGTGGCCACCGCCTTCGACTTCGACGGGGACGGCGACCAGGACATCTTTGAGGGCAATGACTTCGGCCCCAACATCCTCTGGCTCAACGACGGCGCGGGACAGTTCAGCGCAGACACACACACAGGCCTCGGCGGCGTTTCGGCATACAGCATGGGCGCGACCCTGGCCGACTACGACAATACTGGCCGCTGGAGCCTCTACGTGTCGAACATGTCGAGCGCCTCCGGAGCGCGCATGGTGGACCTCCCCAGCGGGCTCGACCCAAAACTGCGCGAGCGCGTGCGCGTGATCGCCTCCGGCAACCGGCTCTTCGAGGAGGCCCCAGACGGGCGTTGGATCGAGGGCGCCGAGGCAGCCGGCGTAGCGCGCGCCGGTTGGGCATGGGGTTCCGTATTCGCCGATCTAGACAACGATGGTGACCAAGACTTGTTCGTCACCAACGGGTTCACCA
>JBLIOL010000185.1:0-11054 GCA_047639615.1 Planctomycetota bacterium
CCGGCTTCAATGGCCGCCGTATAGAGTGCGCGAATGGTCTCGGGGTTGGCGCGTGTGGTGTCCTCGGTTACGAACATGCACGGCAGCTCTTCCTTGGTGCAGAAAGCCACGGCGTCGCGGGAGAGCTGGACCATCTTCTCGAGCTCCCAGCCCTCGGCGTACTGCCGGATGGGGGAGGAGCCGATGAAGGCGCAGACCTCGACCGGGGCACCCGTCTCCTGGGCCATTTCCGCAGCGGGAGCGATGTCGCTGATGAGCGTGCGACAGGCCACATTGGGAGTGATGCTCATGCCTGTCATGGCACGGCACAGGGTCAAGATCTCCTCGCGCGCCTTGGCGCTAGCACCCGGCAGGCCCACGTTGGCCGTGTGGATGCCGAGGCGATCCATGAGGGTCACGAGCTCTAGCTTCTCGTCCAAGCTGGGGTTCTTGGCGGAGGGGCTTTGGAGACCGTCGCGCAGGGTCTCGTCGTCCAGTTGGATCTCGAAAGAGGGGGCGGGGTCCCGGTTCCAGTCGTGAATCAGGTCCGAGGGGCGATCATTGGTCATGGCTTTGTTCGCTGGGAGCGTAGCCTGCAGTGTAGCCCGTGCACTGCTCGGAGCGGGCGCCATGTATGCAGGAACGGCCCCCTCTAGGTTCCCGAAGGGTCCTGGAGGGGCCGTTATCCGGCAGGTGGCCCACTGGGGCGAACGTGTAGTGGCTTAGTAGTAGAGCAGCACCATGACGCGCGTGGCGCTGGCGTTGTACTGCACCCGGCCCGTGGCCTCCCAGTCGCCAGCCACACCGCGATCGAAGGTGTCGTCGAGCATCTGGGCGACCTTGATGGGCACGCTATCGAGCTTGAGCATGTTCCCCGCTCCGGCCTGGTCATTGGTGCCGTCGCCGTCGAGGTCGAAGCCCGTGTTGTAGCTATCGCCCGTCACGGTGCTGTAGACCTTCAAGCTTCCGAAGGGATTGTGATTGTCGGCGACTAGGGGGGTCTCGAGGTAGGGGCCAGACCAGCCGGCAGAGGTCTGCGTGGCCGTGAGCTTATGGTCGCTCGCGGAGCCGAGCGCGCCCTCTTCGGTGGCGAAGGTGCCCGTGTCAGCGTGGTGCAGCGTGCAGGCGGTCTTCAGAGTGTCGACCAAGGAACTGATCTTGGTGGCCTTGCCGCGCTCGACGACTGCGCCAGAACGGAAGCTCACAACACCTACGAGGATCGAGAGAATGGTCATGGTGATGACCAACTCAATTAGGGAGAATCCTGATTTACGTTGGGACTGGGGAAAGTTCATGCAGTTTGGGTAGGCGTTGTTGGAGGTACTTGTGAGGGTGGATTTACTATCCACTCGAAACCTATCGCGTACGTGAAGGTCGAATCTTGAACACAACGGCTGGAATCGGATGGGGCCTGTTCTGTCAACTCGACCGCGTCGGTGCGCACTATTGGTAGTAGATGAGGACGAAGGCCCGCTTGGTGCCTGAGTCGTAGCGCACGCGACCGGTGTCTTGCCAATCGCCATCAATGCCCCGGTCGAAGGTGTCATTGAGCGTTTCAGCTGCCTCAGCCGGCATGTCCGCTAGGTGGAGCATGTTGGCGGCGCCGGTCACATCGTCGGTGCCATCGCCATCCAGATCGAAGCCGTTGATCCAGCCGTTGGCAGTCACCGTGTTGTAGAGGTTCAGTTGGCCGTAGGGGTTGTGGTTGTTGTGTGACAAGGGGGTCTCTAGATAGGGACCGCTCCAGCCGGCTGTGGATTGCGTGCCGGTCAGCTTGCGGTTGTTGGCCGCGTAGCCCGTGTACTCCACTGCATAGGAGCCAGTATCAATATGGTGCAGAGTGCAGGCGGTCTTCAGGGTGTCGACCAAGGAGCTGATCTTGGAGACCTTGCTGCGCCCGACGACTGCACTGGAACGGAAGCTCACAACACCTACGAGGATTGAGAGAATGGTCATGGTGATGACCAACTCAATGAGCGAGAAACCCGAGGAGGGTTTGGTGGGAAAGCGTTTCATGTTCTGGCGTGGGGGGATGTGGAGAACCGGTGCAGGAGCGGCGCACGCGATCAGGCAATTCTCGGACAACACATCTATCGAATCGGAAACGCCGCGTTCTTGAGAGTGAACGAAACGAAATGAAGGTCAGCTCATCGATGGCCGGCTGACTGCCTAGGCGTAGCTATTGACTGATGAAGACCAGGGCGTATTCCGAGGCTTCCACCTAGCGCACACGCCCGGTCTTTGCCCAAGTGCTAGAGACGCCCCTGTCGAAGATGTCATTGAGCACCTCGGCAGCCTCGGGTTGGATGTTGGATTCGAACAACATGTTGCCCGGGCCTGTGAGCTCAGATGTAGGGTCCCCATCCAAACCGAATTCAGGGACGAGACCAGGCCAAGTGACATTGTTGAGCAAGAAATCATGGCCGTACGGATTGTCGGTATTCGGGGCCATGGGGTGCTCCAGGAAGGAACCAGCCAGCCTGCAGTGGTCTGCCCTGCGGAGAGCTGGCGCTGGGCCCCACCTAAGTTTGAATACTCGATTGGGTACACCCCGGTATCGCTGTAGTGGAGTGCACTCGCCCGCTTAAGGGTTGCGATTACGCAGACGATTCCCGAGACCTTGGCACGTTCTACGACGGCCCCCGATCGAAGGCTGGCGACGCCCGCAAGGATAAGGAGAATGGTCATGGTGATGACCAGTTCGATGAGCGAGAAGCCTGAGTTCAACTTTGATGGGGGCGGTGGGTGTCAAGATAGTTGTCGCCTCGTTCATGTCGGTTAGGCGCTCATCCGCACCCCCGTCTTCGGCTATTGGTTCAGCGTGACTTCTGCGAGGTGTGTCCAGTTTCGGATTCCCTCGGACCAGCGATCGGGATTGCGATCCCTTGCCTCGCGGTAGACCTCGGCCCGTGCCTTGATGCTCTCCGCTCCAGCGTTTGCCGCATTGAGCACGATGGCGTTCAGGATCCCAAGCAGGTGGTTGCCTATGGTTACGACGACCCTCTGCAGTCGCGCGCTGTCGATTGTTCCAGCCCACTCCAGAAGCGCGCCCCAGGCCTTCTTGGCCCAGGTCCAGGACTTGTAATGCCAGAGCTTCGAAGCTGCCTCCTTAACCGCGCCGACGCTTGCTTTAAGCAGCCAGTCAATCACTGGGCACTCGAACGGAGCTGTGAACCGTGAGCGGACCTCGGACCACGGGACTTGGATCTGCTGCACACCGTGCTCTCGGCACTCGACTCGAGGCACGTCGGCCTCGATCCACGTCTTGTACTGCCACATGTCAAGATGTCGCCAGCGGCGCCGCGAGATGTCGCAGCCGGGGCACACCTTGCTGCAGGTTAGGACAGGCCGCGCCGCTTCCTGCGTGGCCAACCTCGACCACCACCTCGGGATGATCACATTCGTCTAGCAGCCCGCTTAAAAAACAGCGACTTGGCGCTCGGCTCCCACGAAGCGCCTGGCTGCGTTGCCAGAACCCCCAAATAGCCACCACTATGGGGGAACCTGTCGCCTTGCCAGACGATCCGTGGAAACCAATCGCTGGGCCGCTGTTTTTTAAGCGGCCTGCTAGCCGCGCCGAGGTAATCGTCCAAGGGTGCCCCATTCCAAACCCTATCTGCGCAGCTTCCAGCAAGCCCATGGAGGTCACGCAGCACTGCGCCCCTAGGTCCTGCAAGGGGACCACCCCACGCGAATGGATGAAGCCCCTCAGTGCTACTTGAAGAAGCACAACCGCACCGACTATCACTTTCTGAAGGGTGGCATGTCCGCGTGGTATGAGCAGGGCTTCGACGAGAAAGGCGACAAGTAACGCCATCTCTGCGCCGGGCCTCTTTCGAGGGCGCTCGCCGCGGCACTGCTCTTGATGGCCCGGGGCCGCATTTTGTGCGGCTCGGGCCCTCGGCCCATTCCTGGGGCCGAGCCGAGTTGGGATTGTTTCGAGCCCAGATCGGTTCGGGCGGTAGTTGCGCCGCGCGCCGGCGGTAGAATGCCCACGATGCAGGTGGTCATGAAATTCGGTGGTGCGGCTCTGGCTGATGGCGGGGCGATCCGTCTCGCCGTGCGGCGCGTGGCCGAACAAAGCCTGCGCTGCGAAGCGGCCACCCAGCCCATCGTGGTGGTCAGCGCTCTAGCTGGCATCACCGACGCCCTCGAGAGCGCCGCTCGCGGGGCCGCCGAGGGCCGCCTCGACCCGGAGGCCCTGCGCATTCGCCACCGCAGCGTCCTGTCCCAACTCGAGCTCTCCCCCGAGCTGCTCGATCGCCACTGGCGTGGGCTGAGCCAGCTGCTGGCAGGCATCGCCAGCAGCGGTCGACTGCACCCGCCCGACCTGGACCTGGCGCTCTCCTTCGGTGAGCGCATGAGCGCGCGCATCTTCGCCGCCGCCCTGGTCAAGGCCGGCCACGAAGCCATGCCCGTGGACGCCTGGGACCTAGGCTTCGTGACCGATTCGAATCACGGTCAAGCACGGCCGATCGAGGGCATCACGGTGCCCATCCGCAGCGCTCTCAGCTCCTTCCCCGGCATCGCCGTGGTGACCGGTTTCCTGGCCAAGGACAACCATGGCTGCCTGACCACCCTCGGTCGCAACGGCTCCGACCTGACGGCCTCCGTCCTGGCCGAAGCCGTGGGCGCCGAGGAGCTGATCTTCTACAAGGACGTGCCCGGCATCCTCAGTGCCGACCCGCGTTCAATTCCAGACGCACGCCACCTGGACCAAGTCACCTACGCCGAGGCCGCGGAGCTGGCCTTCCACGGCGCGCGCGTGCTGCACCCCGCCTCCGTCGCTCCAGCGGTGCGCGCCCGCGCCGACGTGCGCCTGCAGTCCCTGCGCGACGAGGCCGAGGATGCCGGCACGCGCCTCGTCACGCGCCTGCGCCGCGAAGGTCCCGTGGCCTTGGCTGCGCGTCGCTCCGTGGTGCGGCTCTTCTTCCCGATCGAGCTGCCCGAGCGCCGCGGCGAGATCCTAGCCGCCGCCTTCGCGCGCCTCGAAGCTCTAGGCATCAGCTCCGGTCCCGTGGCCACCGACGGCCAAGGCCTGACCGTCTACGTGCAGGAATCCCCTGCCCTCGACCAGCTCCAGCGTGAGTGCACCCTCGAGCGCGGCTTCTCGAGCTTGGCCCTGGTGGGTCACGGCACCGGCGGCAACCGCCGCGTGCTACGCAGCGCCCTCGAAACTCTGGCCCGCGAGGGTCTAACCGCCGTCGGCGTCCACTGCGGCTCTCGCGCACATGCCCAGGCCCTGGTGGTCCCCCAGGAAGAGCTTCAGCAGGCCAGCACGGTGCTCCATCGGGAGATCCTGCGGGTTCCTGCCCGGATGAGCTGATGCCTTGATGCGCGCGCCCGCCCTGGCCGGGTAGGCTGCCGTCCCCATGGTCCCCGAAGAGACGACAGAGGACCCGCGCAAGGTCTTCGAAGCACTGCTGGCCACCAGCCACGAGCAGGCCTCGGCCTGGCTCGCCGAGCAGCACCCCGGTGACGCCGCCGACTGGCTGGCCGACGTCGACGCGGAGGATAGCTGGATCGTCTTCAGCTCGCTCGACACGGAGGCCCAGGCGGAGCTCTTGGAGTTCGCCGAGGACGCCCTCAGGGCCGAGCTCATCGCGCGCATGTCCGCGGGCGACCTGCGCGAACTGGTGGAGGCGCTGCCCTCTGACGAGGCCGCCGACCTCTTGGCCGAGGCCGACCAGCGCGTGGCCGAGGACGCCCTCGCGGGCATGGACGACGAGTCCGCGCAAGAGCTGCGCGAGCTAGCCTCCTACGACCCCGAAACTGCAGGTGGCCTGATGGCCACCGAGATCGTGAGCATCCCCAGCGGCATGCGCGTGGGCGACGCGGTTAAGGCCATCCGCAAGGCCGGCGAAGACGCGGAGGAAGAACTCGGCGTCTTCGTCATCGATCCAGCCGGCTGCCCCATCGGCTACCTGACCGACCGCGCGCTCCTGACGCACCCGATCCACGATCACGTGGACGAGGTCATGAGTCAGGCCTTTACCTTGCCGGTGGGAGCCGACCAGGAGGAGGTCGCGCGCTCCATCGAGAAGTACGGCCTGCAGGTCCTCGGCGTGGTCGATGCGGCTGGCGTCCTGATCGGCGTCATCTCCGAAGCTGACGCCGCCGAAGTCGTCGGCGATGAGGCCGAGGAAGACATCGCGCGCATGGTGGGTACCTCCCCCGGCCACCAGCAGACGCGCTTGCCGATCCTCGTGCGCGTGCGCCAACGTCTTCCGCTCATGGGGCTGACGGTTCTCGGCGGAATCCTCAGCGCCAAGATCCTCTCCTACTTCGTTGGCGATGACGGCGTGCATGCTGGGGTAGACGGCAACGCCAGCATTACCGATATCCTGCGCTACCTGCCGCTGATCGTGGGCATCGCCGGCAACGTTGGCGTGCAGTCCTCGACCATTCTGGTGCGCGCCTTCGCCACCGGCGAGGTCGAGCGCAACCGCGAGCTGCGCGTGCTCGGATCAGAAGTTACCGTCGGCATCATCATCGGCCTGCTCTGCGGCATGGCCGTGTGCTTGATCTCCTCGCGCATGGAGATGGGCCTCTGGCTCGATCCCTTCGGTGTCGCCGTGGGCGTGGCGGTGGCCGCCGCCGTAGCCACGGCCGCCATCTTTGGCTGCGTGATTCCCATGGGCTGCCGCCGACTCGGGATTGACCCCGCCATCGTGGCCGGCCCGGTCTTAATCTGCATTTCTGACATCGCCGGGTCGGTGATCTACATCGTCACCGCTCAGGCACTGGTCGGATTCGAGTGAAGCCCGCCAATCGCAAACGACTGCGCGCCCTGCTCTGGCTGATGGCGCTGCTGCTACTCATAGTCTTCGGCGTTCGTAGCTTCGTGGGCGATGTCTACCCCGTGGCACGCTCCTCCATGGAGCCGGCGCTCTATCCGGGCGAGCGCGTCTTCATGCGTTACGGCCGCGAAGGCCTCAAGCGCTTCGACCTGGTGGTCATCAAGGACGTTAGTGGGAGTCCGATCGTCAAGCGCGTTGTAGCCATGCAGAATGAGGCCGTGACCCTCACTCCCAGGGGCGATCTGCTCATCAATAGCGCGGTCCTGCCGGCAGCAACAGCGCGACCGAAGCCCGTGCTGGTTTTTGACGACCAGCGGCAGCCGATCGAGGACTACTTCGCACATGGCGGCTCCAGCCTCGATCCCTGGCAGGCCGCAGCCGACGGCATTTGGATCCTCGACGCGCGCGATGTCAGTTCCGGCGCTAGCGCTGGGCTCCTGCGTTACCGCAAGAACCTGCACGACGACCGCTTCTCGACTGACGGCACGCCCTACTACGGTGATCACGTCGTCGGCGATGCCATCATCGAGTGCGAGATACAGCCCCTTGCCCCTGGCGGTATACTGCGCTTCGAGCTCGTGGAAGGCGGCGAGACCTACGAGGCGCGCATCGACATCACGGACCTAGAGCTGGTCCACCTACAGCTGCGTCGCGGCAGTTCCGGCCCCTCCGAAGTCCTGGCCGAAGTCGATCTGCCTGGGTTGTTCAGCACCGATCGCTGGACGGCCCTGCGCTTCTCCAACATCGACAACACGCTCACTCTCGAGGTGGGTAGCGGCCTGCTGCAGGTTTCTTGCCCGCCCAACGCGGCCACGACTCAAGCGCCCATCGGCGAGCGCGTGCGTCTCGGCGGCGAAGGTTGCCAAGCAAGCTTCCGGGCCATCCGCATCCTGCGCGACCTGCACTACACGGGCCGCGGCACCTACGCCGTCGAGCGCCAAATCACCCTAGGCCCCGACGAAATTTTCCTGCTCGGCGACAACTCCGCTGACAGCAAGGACAGCCGCGAATTCGGCCCCGTCCACCTCGACCAAATTCTTGGCCGCCCAACCCACGTCGTCTGGCCCTTAAGCGCCTGGCGCACCCTCGGCGCGCAAGAGTAGAACCGAGACACCTGCCACCGGCGCTCATCAGCCGGACCAACCACTATGCCTATCACACACACAACCGAAGCCGACAACGAGATGCTCGCCAAACAGATGCGAGTCGCTGACGAGCTGGTCGAAAAGTTCGGATCTGGAAACGCACTCAACCAATCCCTGGGTGACCTGGATGAGATGCAGTCGGTCATCGACACGGCCGAGCTCGGCACCGACAAGAGCTACGAGCTGCAATGCCTAGCCATCGCCTTCGGCCAGGTGCTTGCCAGCAACGAGCCCGGCCTAAACTGGGCCATCATCGAGTCCAAGAACGGCCGCGACCTAGCCATGCGCTTCGAAGAGACCCGCATGTGCTTCCCGGTCCGAACCTTGCTCTCCCAACGCGTCCAAGCCGGCCAAGAAATCGACCTCAAGGCCATCTACGCCCAACTGACCGACAAGCTCGCCGAGATCAAATCCGGTCCCCCGGCGAGATAAACGCCAAGTAGCAGCCTTCACCATGGGTGTTCCCCTTCCCTCATGAGAGATCGGGGCTAGCGATGTCCTCCTCTAGAATCCCTACGACCGCTGTGCTCGGTGTGATCATGTTCCTGTTCTTGGGGCATGTGGCGTACCTCTGGTGTCCGACGGAGGATGGGTTCATCTCGTTTCGCTTTGCGCGGAATCTGGCGCAGGGGTATGGCTTTGTGTGGAACCCGGGGGAGGCGCCGGTGGAGGGGTTTACGAACCTGCTGCTGGTGCTGCTTGGGGCGCTGACGTTGAAGCTTGGCGCTGGGCTCGAGTGGGTGGTGCCCTTGCTTACGGTGGGTTCGAGCCTCTTGGTGATGGGGCTTTGCTATCGCTTGGGACGACGCCACTTGGGGCTGAGTGAGCGGCTGGCGTTGGTGGCGCCGCTGTTGCTCGCGGTGTCGGGGCCTTTTGCTACTTGGGCTTCGTCGGGGTTGGAGACGAACCTATTCGCGCTGCTGGTTCTGGCGGCGGTGGGGCTTGGGGCGCGGGCGGTGGAGCCAGGACGATCAGCGGAGCCGCGCTGGGCGTATGCGTGTGCTGCGGCTTCGTTCCTTGGGCTCGCTACGCGCATGGAAGGCGGGTTGGTGTTTGCCTTATTGGTGGGTGTGGCTTGGTTGCGCATGAGCTGGGCGGAGTTCCGGCGCGCAGGCTTTGTGGGAGCGACGGTGTTGTTCGCGGCGTTGGTGCTCGGGTTGACCTGCTGGCGGGTGCAGACCTTTGGGTATCCCCTGCCGAATACCTTTTACGCCAAGACTGGCGGCGGGCTGGCGCAGGCGCGGCGGGGCGTGGTGTACGCGGTCTTCTTCACTGCCTTCTATGTGTTGCCACTGGTGCCGGCGCTGGTGCTTTGGTGGCGCAGGGGCGTTGTGGATGGGAAGGCGCGCACGCCGTTCCTATTGATCGTGTGTGGCGTGATCCCGGCCGTGTATGAGTGCTACATCGTTGCAGTGGGCGGGGACTACATGGCCATGTTCCGCTTCTATGTGCCGATCCTGCCCTTGGCCTATCTGGGCTTTGCAGGCTTGCTTGGGATGTTGCCGGAGAGTTTCGCTGCGCGCGGGGTTGGGCGCTTGGCGCTGGGACTGGCTGTTCTTGGAACGCTGGTGCATTCGACGCCGCTCGAGGCGCGCATCATGCCGGCGGTGCCGCGCAACCACGGCACTTGGCGCGGGGTGGAGTTGGAGCGTTGGCACACGGCGCGGCTGACGGTGATTGGCGAGCTGCTCGAGGGCATCAAGGGCTCTAGCGACGAGAGCGTGTTTACGAATGCTATTGGCGCACTCGGTTATCACGCGCGCATGCGAGTGATCGGGCAGCACGGGCTGGTGGACGCCGCCTTGGCGCACCGGGATGCGCCGGCCTTGGGGGGGGACCTTGGCCAAGGCTTGCCGGGGCATGAGCGCTTTGACCTGGAGTATTCCCTGGGGTTAGAGCCGACCTACTGGCTCTTCGATCGCGAGTTGACGGCAGAGCCACGGCGCTTGGAAGCTGCGCGACTGCCGGGTTACTCGGAAGCGTTGATCGCGGCCTTGGAGCGCGAGTACGAGGTGCGCTCGGAGTGGATCGATGACACGCTCAACGGCGAGAGCGGCTACTTCTCGTTCTTGCAGCGTCGCTAGACGCTAGGCGCTAGACGCTACTTGCGGCGATAGACGGCAAGCGTGTCGAAGCGTTCGGCTAGGTCGTAGTCGGCCAAGATCCAGTCGGCGATCTCGGGGAAGAACTCGAGCTCTTGGGCGCTGTCGCGCGAGTTGCCGATGACCCAGGGCAGGTGGTCGCCGTGTTGGATGACGACGACTTCGGGGCGTGCTTCGCCGAGTTCGTTGAGTAGCACGTCGCGGTGCTCGGCTTGGCTCCATTGCACGCGCTGGGGCACGTTGTAGATGTAGCGGCTGGCGGGTTTGCGTTCTGAGCGCGTGTAGAGCGCTGGCTCGAAACCCCAGACGTAGAGGCTGGCGTCGGAGGGTGTGTTCGCGCGGATCCAGTCGGCGGCTAGGCGTATGGGACCGGCGGGTGAGTCGGGGCGACTGTAGAGTTCGTCGCGCAGTTCGAGTGTGCCGGCGGGGTCGCGCCAGAGTTGCATGCGTACGCCACAGCGGTGCCAGAAGCTGCGCGGGCCGGGCATGCTGGTGGGGATGGCGCCGGCGAGGATGGCGATGCTGAGCGCGGCGTAGATCCCCATGCCTAGGGAGCTCGTGCGCAGGCGCAGCCAGAGTTTCCAATAGCCCCAGCCGGCGAGCAGGCCGGCCAGTGGAATCGCGGCGCCGAAGTGGTACTCGAAGAACTTGCCCTGCAAGGCCACGCCTAGGAGTGAGAAGGCGATCACGCCGAGTACATGCAGGCTGGCCTTGCGCTCGTTCTCGGTGAGCGCCGGGAGGATGGCGAGCAGCACTAGGCCGGGCGCGTGGAAGGGCGAGAGGCCCAGTAGCCAAGTGCGTGTTGCGCGTAGGAGTGCGCTGGGGAGTTCCGCTAGGCCGATGGAGAGCGAGGTGTAGTTCGGCGTCCAGCGGAAGAGCGTATCCACGAGCGCGTCGAGGGCGCCTTTGGAGGCGAACCAGATTAGGGTCGTCGCCAGGATGCTGAGGGCGCCGAGGCTGAAGGCGAAGAGCGGCGCGAGTAGGCGGCGCCGGGTTAAGTACACGGCTACGAGGCTGACTAGGAAGCC
>JBLIOL010000186.1:0-11023 GCA_047639615.1 Planctomycetota bacterium
GCACAACAAGCCTGTGGTGTGCACAAGTTGGGGCGTTGGCTGCCATTGGCGCTGGTGTGCTTCCTGCTGTCCTTGCTCAGCAAGGCCAGCGCCGTGACCTTGCCCGCTGTCCTATTACTGCTCGATGTCTGGCCCTTGGGCCGCCTGACTCGCGCCGACAAACCCAAGGCCACCTTCGCAGCCCTCTTGCTCGAGAAGACCCCCTTCTTGGTCTTGAGCAGCGTCTTCGTAGTCCTTGGCGGTTGGGCCAAGTCCATGCAAGGCAGCGGCATGCGCAGCCTCGCGGAGCACAGCTTCGGTGAGCGCATCCTGCAGGCCGCCTATGGCTTGGGCTTCTATCCGTCCAAGACCTTGATGCCCCGCGACCTGCTCCCGATCTATGAGCTGCCGAACACCCTCAGCTTCAGCGACCCGCGCTTCCTGAGCGCCTTGCTGGGCTCTCTGCTCGTATTCCTACTGGCACTGGGGTACAGGCGCAGCAAGCCGGCCTGGGCGGCCACGTGGTTCGCCTTTGTACTGTTGATTTTGCCGACCCTCGGCTTTCTACAGAGCGGCGAGCAGTTGGTTGCTGATCGCTACGGCTACATCGCCTGCGCGCCCTTTGCCCTCTTGCTTGGAGGCTTGCTCCAGGTCTGGACTCGGACTGGAAACCGAAAGCGCCAATGGGTCTGGGGGGCTGCCGCTCTCATGCTCGTGCCGATGCTGAATCAGACCCGTCAGCAGAGCGCACGCTGGCGCGACTCCGCCAGCCTGTACGCCCGCGGTGCAGAACTTGGCCAGAGCCCCATGCTGCTCAGCAATCTGGCCATGGTGCGCAGCACAGAGGCCTTTCAGCGGCCTGCTGAACGTAGAGCGCTGCTAACGGAGGCCTTGGACCTATCCAACCAAGCCCAGCTTGCCGCCCAAGAACAGCAGCTCCAGCGCCCCGAACTCTGGCTGCACCGAGGCACGATCCTCTACAACCTGCAGCGCAGCGAGGAGGCCGTGCGCGACCTGCTTCGCTTCATCGAGCTGCGGCCGCAGCACCCCGAGGGCAGCCTGAACCTGGCCCTAGCCTTGAACAGTCTACTGCGCTACGAGGAGGCGCTTCCGCACCTCGAGTTCCTCACGCAGGCCTCACCCAACCTAGCGGTGGCCTGGAGAAGCCTGGGCCGGGCCCTTGAGGGCATCGGTAAGCCCGAGTCCGCGCTACCTGCCTATGTGCAGGCAAATCGCTTGGAACCGGACAATGCCTTTGTGCGCTCGCGCCTGAGCGCGCTCCAAGCGCCCTGATTCGCAGGGAACTCAATCAGCGTGTTGAACACCGAGAGGTGGATTTGATCGCAAGTTGAGACGATGGCCGCAGAGTGCCCCTAGAGAGCGAAACTCGGGGCTGCACCGCATCTAGCTAGTACAGGTCCATCAGCGAGGAACCTACGTACCGGTGTTTCCCGATGCGACAAGAGCGATCCCCCACTGCGCTCTGCCTCTCCTACCTCATCCCAGAAAGTGCCCCTGGCGCACTAGCTGCCCGCCTCCACCAACACCTGAGGCTGGTACTGTTACGTGCCCGGTACTACGGCCAATACCTAAGCCAATCAGCCTAATGACTCTCTCACCCGTCAAGACTCTCGCAGTCTTGCTGCTGCTCACCAGCAGCGCTCTCGCTCAAACTGCCCCTCAGCAGTTCACCACTATTCCTCTTCAACAGGACTCTGGCGCCGTAGCCAACAACGGCCGCGTGCCCGATGTGGTCATCTCTTTCCCGGTCCAAATCGCCGGATCGAGCTGGTTGCGTTTGTACTTCGAAGAGGTCGACCTGGCCGGTGATGTGTTCGCCGGCGACGGTGCCATCTTGAGGATCACCTCCTGGCTCGACGGAGATGTTCAGGAGCTGAACTCGCGCCACGTAGACCAGTGGGAGAAGTCGACCGCCTACATGAACGGCGACACGGTGCAAGTGGAAGTCCTGGCCTACCCGGGCACCGGCACCTCGCGCCTCAAGTTGCGCGCTGTCGACGCAGGCCACTCCAACATCCAGGAGTCCCAGTGCGGCTCCCAGGACAACCGCACCGCTTCCAGCGACGCGCGTGCGGCACGCTTGCTACCGGTGGGTTGCACCGGTTGGCTGATCAACGACTGCTCCCACTGCATGCTGACCGCCGGTCACTGCACAGGCAGCCTCGGCGTAGCTCAATTCAACGTGCCCCTGTCCAACGGCAACGGCAGCTTGAACAACCCGCCCGCCGCCGACCAGTACGCCATCGATGCCACCTCCTTGCAGACAAATGGCGGCCAGGGCGTAGGTAACGACTGGGGCTACTTCGGCACCTTCCCGAACCCGAATACCGGCCTGACCGCAGCCCAGGCCCAGGGCGCGTTCTACATCCTCGGAACACCGCCCAACTCCACCGGTGGCAACGACATTCGCATCACCGGCTACGGCGTGGATGGCGGCACGGCCAACCAAACCCAACAGACCCACGTCGGTCCCTTGGTTAACCTCAACGGCAACTCCATCGGCTATCGCACGGACACCACCGGCGGCAACTCAGGCTCGCCGGTGATCCACGAGCAAACCGGCGACGCGGTCGGCATCCACACCCACGGAGGCTGTACTAGCTCCGGCGGCAACAACTGGGGCACCAAGAGCACGCACAGTGGTTTGCAGGCGGCGCTGGCAAACCCCATGGGTATCTGCAGTAATGGCGGTATCGCGCAAGATGGGTTTGTGCCCGAGCTCATCACCCCGGGCGTACCCACGACCCTGCACATGAGCATGAGTGGCGCACCCGTCGCCGGCACCCAGATGCTGCACTACCGCAGTAGCTCGGCTAACTCCTTCAGCGCCATCCTCATGACCGACCTCGGGGGCGGCCTGTATGAGGCTGACCTGCCTGGAATGGCTTGCGGCGACCTGCCCGAGTACTACTTCAGCGGCCAAGACTCTGGCTGCGGCACCATCACCGTACCTGAGAATGCGCCGCTGGACTTCTTCACGGTCGAGGTAGGCGTGGAAGTACTCACCTTCGCCGATGACTTTGAGACGGACCAGGGCTGGACCACCAGTATCGTCAACGCCACCTCCGGCTTTTGGGATCGCGGGACTCCGGTCAGCGACCCCAACAACGCCTTCGACCCCACCGCTGACGGCGACGGCAGCGGCCAGTGCTTCGTGACCGGCAACAACCTTGGCAACTCGGATGTGGATGGCGGCTCGGTGCGTTTGGTTTCGCCCGTGTTGGACTTCTCCGGCAGTGGCAAGAACCTGTTCTACCGCTACTTCCTGAACCTCTCCTTGCCCAACGGCACGGATCGCCTAGGTGTCTCCATGAGTGACTCCGGTCCCGGCGGTCCCTGGATCACCCTGGCCCTACACGAGGACAGCAATGGCCTCGATTGGACCAGTGAGATCATCACCGAAAGCGCGATTTTGGCCGCCGGCCTGACCTTCACCAACACCATGCACGTGCGCTTCATCGCACGCGACCTCGGCAGCAACACCGCCGTGGAAGCAGGCGTTGACGGAGTCAAGGTTGGTCAAGTCACCTGTAGTAGCAGCGGTCCCATCGGAACCGTCTACTGCTCACCGGCCGTCACCAACTCCACCGGTATGCCGGGCGCCATCGCCGCATCCGGTAGCGTGCAGGCGGCAACTAACGACGTGACCTTGGTCGCATCGGACCTGCCCAGCAACCAGTTCGGCTTCTTCCTGAACAGCATGATGCAGGGCTTCGCTGCGAACCCCGGCGGCAGCCAAGGCAACCTGTGCCTGGCTGGCTCCATCGGTCGCTACAACATGCCCGTGCTCAGCACGGGAGCCACGGGAAGCATGACCCAGGTGCTCGACCTCACAAGCACCCCGACTCCCACCGGTAACGTGAGCATCCTCGCCGGCCAAACTTGGAACTTCACCGCTTGGTACCGCGATGCCAACCCTGCGGCCACCACCAACTTCACCAGCGCTGTAAGCATCGACTTCCAGTAGAGCTGCGAGCAACAAACCGCCGCCCCTGACTCCGGTTGGAATCAGGGGCGGCGGTTTTATGTCTGCGGTTTGAGTTCGGCTTAGCCGAAGTCAGGCATGGGTGGCAGGCTCATATTGCCGCCACTTAAACTGTCGGTGTCCTCGTCGCCGATGTCCTCGAACTCCAACTCGGCACCCGCGTCCTCCATGTCCGTGAGTCCCGGAATATCCTCGAGGTTCGGTGTCTCGTCGCCCGTGTCCGTGAACTCGATACTGTCGTCGTCCACCACATCCAGTGCTTCCTGAACAGCGGCTTCACCCTCGTCAAAGAGGTTGCCCCAGCCGCCTTCTTCACTGGCCTTCTTGAGCGCCACGTTGTCGTTGATCCAGCGCCTGTTGGTAGTCACGGTGCCAACCACCGGAAGCAGAACCATGTCCGTCTCAGCAGCCAACATAGCCAGGATGTCGGCCGGCACGAGAGCCGGCATGGCCAGGGTCAACACATTACCGAAGCGCGCCAGAGGCACGAGTCCGGAGTCATGCAGGAACACCGGGTCGAACATCTCCAAGAGATCCGCGTTCGGCTTGATGAATTCGATCGGCAGGAAGGGCAACTGGAAGACCTCACAGACGACTCGGGATAGATCCCAGTCACTGATGAGGTTGGCAGCGATCAAGGCCTCGGGGAAGGCCTGTCCGCCGTCGTTACTGCCCTGCAGCAGTTCGTTGATCGCGCCGGGTTCGACCATCTTGCGCTCGGCAAGCACTTCGGCCAGGCGGTTGTAGTCGAGTCGCTGAGAGAGTTTCACGGGGGGTCTTGTGGGGAGTAGGACGCTAGAACGTCTCCATCTCTATCGACCCGCCCGGCTCCGGACCTGAATCACCGCGCAGCATTCCAACGCAGGACGGGGCAGGAAAGATTTTCCCACCCCGTCTCTAGGCAGCGTAGATGCTGCTCGCGCCTAGCCCGGACTAGATGTCGAGGTTGGTGATCTCGAGCGCGTACTTCTCGATGTACTCCCGACGAGCTTCCACACCGTCGCTCATGAGGATCGTGAAGATCTCATCAGCCTCCAGGGCGTCCTCGAGGGTCACCTGGTAGAGCGTGCGTGTGAAGGGATCCATGGTGGAGTCCCACAGCTGATCAGCGTTCATCTCGCCCAGGCCCTTGTAGCGCTGGATGTCGATGCCGCTCTGGGCTGCGGTTTGAATAGCTTCCGCGAGCTCGACGATATTGCGCGACTCGCGATCCGTGCTACCACTCTTGAGGCTCCAGCTACCACCGCCGCGCAGCACAAGACCGAGGCCTTCGAGCTTGGTGAGCACCTTGCCCACAGCTTCCGTTCGCTGCAGGTGCATGGCCTGCACGTGAGCTTCAGAGAGGGGCATCTTGCTGTCGGGTCCAGAGTAGATCTGCAGATCGCCCTCGACCATTGCGGAGCGCAGTTCGAGGAAGTTCTCGTACTCCTCGCGCGTCTCGAAGAAGTTGTCGACACGATCCGCGCGGGCCCACCAACCGGGAAGCTTCTCGCCGTCCCAGCGATCGATCACCTGCGCATAGGGCAGCTCAGCCCAGTTAGGAATGGCGCCGGAGGTCAGGTCCATCAGCTCGCGCAGAGTCTCGGTTATCTCGCGCAGTTCAGAATCCTTCCACTCGCGGTCAGCGTTGTCGTCGCGCAGGGTGGTGTTGACCACGCCCAGGTCCACGAGGTATTCGCGTAGGCCCTTCTCGTCGACGATGTAGCGGAAGTTCTTACCCTTGGTGACCTTGTACAGCGGAGGACAGGCGATGTAGAGCATGCCCGCCTCGATGATCTCCTGCATCTGGCGGAAGAAGAAGGTCAGCAGCAACGTACGGATGTGGGAGCCGTCCACATCAGCGTCAGTCATGATGATCGTCTTACCGTAGCGCACTTTCGCCAGGTCGAATTCGGCCGCAATGCCACAACCGAGAGCTGCGATGATCAGCTGGATTTCCGTGTGGCTGAGCATCTTGTCCAGACGCGCGCGCTCCACGTTGAGGATCTTACCCTTGATGGGCAAGATGGCCTGAATGCGTCGGTCCCGGCCCATCTTGGCCGGGCCGCCTGCCGAATCACCCTCGACGATGTAGAGCTCGGTTTCCTCGCGGTTGTTCGACTGACAGTCAGCGAGCTTGCCGGGGAGGTTGCCACTGGCCAGTGCGGATTTGCGCCTAACCAAGTCGCGCGCCTTGCGCGCCGCCTCGCGTGCTTCGCGGGCACGCACAGCTTTGAAGATGATCGTCTTGGCAACCGCCGGGTTCTCCTCGAGGTAGGTCGAGAAGAGATCCGACACTGCCGACTCGACGATGCCCTGGGCTTCGCGGTTGCCCAGCTTGTCCTTGGTCTGACCCTCGAACTGCGGGTCCGGAACCTTCAAGGAGAGGATCGCTGTTAGGCCCTCACGGAAGTCGTCGCCCGAGGGCAGCGTGTCCGAATCCCTCACCAACTTCTCGCGCTTGGCGTAGGTGTTCAGGGTTCGCGTCAGGCCGGCCTTCATGCCCGCTAGGTGCGTACCACCGCCATGGGTGTTGATGTTGTTGACGAAGGTGTGGACGGTTTCCTGATACGCGTCCGTGTACTGCAGCGCTAGCTCCACGCCGTACTCGGAGCCCGGATCGTCGACCGAGGCGACGTCCTTGGAGAAGTGCATGACCTCCGGGTGCAAGGCCGTGCGGTTCTTGTTGATCGAATCGACAAAGGCCTTTAGACCCTCGGGGTATTCGAAGGACTCTTCCGTGTTCGTACGATCGTCGTGCAGCTCGAGGCGCAAACCGTGAGTACCCATGAGGTACGCGGTTTCCTTCAAGCGCTTCTGCACGATCTCGTACTGCACCTCCGTGCTGGTGAAGATCTCGGGATCGGGCTTGTAGATGATCGTTGTGCCGGTGTGATCTGTATCGCCGATGACCTCCAGCTCCGAGATTTTCTTACCGCGCGCGAAGACCATGCGGTGGATCTTGCCGCCGTGATGAACCTGGACTTCCAATCTCACCGAGAGGGCGTTCACGCAGGAGACGCCCACGCCGTGCAAACCACCGGAGACCTTGTAGGACTGGTCGTCGAACTTGCCGCCGGCGTGCAGTTTGGTCAGCACAACTTCAACAGCCGGCACCCCCTCCTTGGGGTGAATGCTGATGGGAATACCACGGCCGTCGTCTTCGACACGGACAGATCCATCCTCGGCCAGGATGACTCGACACTTGGTTGCGTGACCGGCGAGCGCCTCATCGACGGAGTTGTCAACGACCTCCCAGATCAGGTGGTGCATGCCGCGCACATCGGTGTCGCCGATGTACATGGCAGGCCGCACGCGGACTGCTTCAAGGCCTTCGAGAACGGTGATGGAGGAGGCGCTGTATTCAGTGCTCTGCGGTTCTTCTGACATGGACTTGCTATCGATTCAACTTGTAGTTGATGCGCCGAATTCGCTCGGAGCCGAGCAGGCGGTTTGCTTCTTGGCGATAGGACTCGCCGGTGAAGCCTTTGAGTTGTGAGAGCTGCGGAGAGGACTCCACTTCGACGACTAATTCGCCAGCTCGAAAGGCAACGGCACGCGCGCGCCGTGACAGGTCCGGTCCCAACGCTTCGCGCCAGGCGTTGTAGACCTTCATATCCTTCAGTTGCGCGCCGAGCCCACTCGCTTGCATGAACGACCGAACCGCCTCGCCCATGGGGGCAGGCGGTCCACCGCGATCATCCTTCGCGAACTGACGTGAGTTTCGGCGTGCTTGTGACATAGCCTGATCTGGATCAGGTATCGAGTGTGATCGGCATGACGATGTACCGGTAGGTCTCGCCAAGCCGGAACTCACCCGGACTGTTTTTCTCGTTGAACTGCAAGCGGACCGTGTCGAGCGAGCAGTGTTTCAGACCTTCGAGCACGTAGTCCGGGTTGAAGGCGATCTCAGCGGTCTCGCCTTTGAACTCGACGTCCATGCGAGCTTTGGCTTCACCACGACCAGCTGACTGACCGAAGAGCTCCATCTGGTTGCCGGTCACGCTCAAGCGAACCGCGCGGGCTTCATCGCCTGCGACGTTGGCCACCAGGCGTAGCTTCTTGACGAAGAGCTCGCGATCGGCGTCGATTATCTGGCTGGTCTCAGCCGGCAGCACGGCCGAGTAGCGCGGGAACTCGCCGTCGATCAAGCGCGCGAAGATCTCTGCGTTGCGCGTCTTGAGACCGACCTGGTTGTCCGAGAACGATAGCTGAATCTGATCCAAGGGATCAGCGATCACGCGGCAGAACAGCTGCATGCCCTTGGTGGGCACGATGGCCGGATTCTCCATGGGCTCGGCTGCGTCCACCGGGATCTCCGAGAGAGCCAAGCGGCGGCCGTCCGTGGCGACCATGCGCAAGGTGTCCACTTCGATCTCGGTCAGCACGCCGTGCATGGCGTAGCGACCGGGCTCGCGTGCGGCGGCAAAGGAGGTTTGCTGCACCAGTCGCACGAAGCTTCCACCCTGCAGCGAGAGTGTTTTCTCATCGCCGAAGCGTGGCACCACGGGGAACTCCTCGGGGTCCACCGTGACGAGCTCGCAAGCATCGCCTTCGCCGCGGATGTGGCACGCGGTGTCGGTGGTCTCGAGTGTGCAACGTTCGCCGGTGAGGTCGCGCACGAAGTCCAGCGCGATCCGTGCAGGGATCACAACCGGTCCGGGCTCATCGACCTGGACGTCGTCGATGCGGTAACGCAGGGAGACTTCCTGGTCGGTACCGATCAGCTCCAAGGCGTTGTCGGTTGCGACGAGGCAGACGTTCTCGAGCACGGGCTTGGTGCTCTTGCTCGGAACGACTTGGTTGGCGATGGCTAGCCCTTCGCGGAGCTTCTCTCGATCGCAGGTGACCTTCATGCGGTGAGTGCTGTTTGGGGGAGGCAGCGGTTATCCCAAAAGAACCCTAAAGAAAGATTCTCCTTAACAGTAAGGGACCCCTGATTTCGGGGATAACGCTGAGGATAGCGCCGTAAGTCGAGAAACGATAGCCTGTTGTGGCTACGAAGACGCAGTTTATAAGCTTCGATGGGCCGTGGAGAACCCGTGGGATAGGCCTGACTTGTAAACGGCTTTCCACCGGCCTCGAGGGCGCTGCTGAAAAGGGCCTGAGTTGTGCCCGAGCTGTCCACGATTTGGTCCGAGTTACCCCCGGTTTGCTCCCCGTTGTTTCCACGGGTAACCACCAGGGTTGCCAACAGGGTTTCCACGGCAAGGGTGGGAATGGACTGGTTTTGGGCCTGCATCAGTCCTCCAGTCCCTTACCGCCCAAGCGGCCCAGGAGCGTCTCTAGCTCGGTCTTACAGGCGGCCTCGATGGCGGCCTTCTTACGGATCTTGTCGACCCCGTAGAGCACCGTGGAGTGGTCACGGCCGCCGAAGTAGGCACCGATCTCCTCGAGCGAGTGACGCGTGATGTGGCGCGCTAGGAACATGGCTATCTGGCGCGGGTAGGCGATGGCCTGGGTGCGGCGCTTGCCCTGTAGGTCCACCTGCTTGATGCCGTAGTGGTCCGTCACGACCGTGATGATGTCCTCCATGGTCGGTTCACCACGGGTCACCTTGAAGAGGTCTGAGAGCGCCTCACGGGCCGTGGTGAGATTCATGGGCTCACCGGTGATGCCGATGTAGCCAGAGAGCCTTGTGACGGCTCCCTCAAGCTCACGCACGTTGTCTGTCACGTGCTCGGCGATCAGACCCACCACGTCGTCAGGGAACTCGAGGCCCTTGTCGCGACTCTTGCGCTTGATGATGGCCATGCGCGTCTCAAAACACGGCGGCTCCATCTCGGTCACCATGCCCCACTTGAAGCGTGAGACCAGGCGATCCTGCAGGGTCGGGATGTCCTTCGGGGGTGAATCCGAGGAGAGCACGATCTGCTTGCCGGCGTTGTAGAGCGTGTTGAAGGTGTGGAAGAACTCCTCCTGCGTGCGATCCTTGTTGGCCAGGATGTGAATATCGTCCACCACCAACACGTCCACATTGCGGTACTTGTTGCGGAACTTCGTCAGGTCACCGTTCTCCAGGGCGGAGATGAAGTGGTTCACGAAGGTCTCGCAGGAGAGATACAGAATGCGGCTCTCCGGAGTGCGCTCCAGGATCATGTGGCAGAGCCCCTGCAGTAGGTGCGTCTTGCCCACCCCTACGTTCCCGTGCAGGAAGAAGGGGTTGTAGTTCTTACCCGGCTGCTCGGCGGCGCCCATGGCGGCGGCATGGCCGAAGCGGTTGCAAGGGCCGACCACGAAGTTGACGAAGGTGTACTTAGGGTTGAGCACCACGTCCGAGTTGCGCAGCAAGCCGCTGGCCGTGCGCCTAACGCCGCCGATGGCAGCACCGGGGGGCAGCATGTCGCGTGAATGGCGATCGGGAGCCGGTTCGCTAGGCGCAGGGCGCGGAGCCTCGGGCGACGGGCTCGCGGGAGCACCGGTGCGCGCCAGGAACTCGGGGTCGACCTTGATCTCCAGGCGGCGCGGCACACCCAGTACGGCTTGGATCGACTGCTCGATGGTGGAGCGGTAATAGTCCTCGAGCCAGGTGCGCGCGAAGCCGTTGGGCACGGCCACCACGACCACCTCGTCGTCCATCTTGGTCAAGCCGGCACGCCGGAACCAGGTCTCGAATTGTTCGGGCTGAATGCGCCGCTGGATGGCGGTGAGGAGCGACTCCCACACCATCACAAGGCCTTCCTCATCGCCCTCAGGGGCTTCGATAGGGGCTTCTTGCACGGTCTCCTGAGAGGCTGATGGTGCGGGAACTTCGGTCGGTGTGGACTCCTGGACACCCGTTACGGGTTCCTTTGGAGTCTGGTCGTCCGGTCCACTATCGCCGTGGAGTTTCAAAGCGTCGGGGTTAGTCATCCTCGTACGAGCCCCGGGGGGAAGGGCTTGAGGGTGGACACTGCGGGGGGGGGGCAGCGCGGGGTTTTCCAGGTGGCAGAACCGTTCTAGTGGCGGCAGAACGGAGGATTTTGGAACGGGCGGTCGCTTGGGGGCGGACCCGTGGGTAGGCGAGTGAAGTGGTGAGAGTGCGGTGTCGCGCTCTTTCCCCCCGCGCTTGATGCTGTT
>JBLIOL010000187.1:0-11010 GCA_047639615.1 Planctomycetota bacterium
CGCCTGATGATTTCTCCCGGCGGGCCACTTGCGTTGACGCAGGCACCTGCAGCTAGCGATACGCCGGGATGCCGGTGACCTCGTGGCCGATGGCCAGCGTGTGGATGTCGTGGGTGCCTTCGTAGGTCACGACAGACTCTAGGTTGAGCATGTGGCGGCCGGTCTGGTACTCGAGGCTGATGCCGTTGGCGCCGAGCACGTCGCGCAGGTTGCGGGCGGTCTCGAGGGCCATCATGACGTTGTTGCGCTTGGCCATGGAGACCTGCTGGCTGGTGGCCTTGCCTTCGTCCTTCATGCGGCCCAGGCGTAGGGCCATGAGCTGGGCGAGGGTGATGTTGGTGGCCACGTCGGCGAGCTTTTTCTGGGGCAGCTGGAAATGCGCCAGGGGCTTGTCGAAGACGATGCGTTGCTTGGAGTAGTTGAGCGCCTCGTCAAAGCAGGCGAGGGCTGAGCCCACCACCCCCCAGGCGATGCCGTAGCGGGCTTGGGTCAGGCAGTCGAGCGGGCCCTTGAGGCCCTTGGCGCCGGGCATCATGGCGCTGGCGGGGACGCGCACATCCTCGAGCACGAGCTCGGAGGTGATCGAGGCGCGCAGGCTCCACTTGTGCTTTTGCTCGGGGGCGCTGAAGCCCTTGAGGTTGGTCGGGACCACGAAGCCGCGGATCTTGTCCTCGGTCTGGGCCCAGACGATGGCCACCTGGGCACAGGTGCCGTTGGTGATCCACATCTTGCGGCCGTTGAGGATGTAGTCGTCGCCGTCTTTGACAGCGGTGGTCTGCATGCCGCCGGGGTTGGAGCCGAAGTCGGGCTCGGTCAGGCCGAAGCATCCGATGGCCTTGCCAGCGGCGAGTTGGGGTAGCCACTCGCGCTTCTGCTCTTCCGTGCCGTAGGTCAGGATCGGCCACATGACGAGCGAGCCCTGCACGGAGACGAAGGAGCGCAGACCGGAGTCGCCGCGCTCAAGCTCCTGACAGATCAGGCCGTAGGCCACGCTGTTCAGGCCGGCGCCGCCGTACTCCTCGGGGGTGGTCGGACCGAAGACGCCCAGCTCGGCCAGCTCGGGCACCATCTCCATGGGGAAGGTGCCGTCCTCGAAGTGGCCTGCGACTACGGGCAGGAAGCGTTCGCCCACCCAGGAGCGCACGGCGTCGCGCACCATGAGTTCGTCCTCGGAGAATTGATCGTCGAGGGCGAAGTAGTCGAGCTGTTGAAACTGCTGAAAGGCGTCCATGGGCGCGGGGGCGCGGAGCAAATTTGGGTAGGCACGCCCCCAGGGAGCCTGAAGGAGACTCTTGGTCGGGCGTTGGAACCCACGGATTGTAGGCTCGTGCAGGCCCGCCAGCTATCTGCACTGGTCCGCAAATCCATGGCCAAGCCCGTCCACCCCTGCCCCCGCTGCGGCTACCACGCCGCCGAGCTGCCCTGCCCCCACTGCGAGCTGAGCGCCGGCTCGCCCGAGTGGAAGCGTCTGCGACCGCGCGCAGGGCCTGCCCTGGGCCTGGAGGCCTTCGTGCGCGGCGGCGGGCTGGTCATGAGCGTGCCCGGGGGCCTAAGGATGCTGGCCATGCCGGCCGCGATGACCGCCTTCGGAGCCGTCCTGGTCTACCGCAACTGGGTTAGCGGCTGGGTGGCGAGCCTCTTCGCCGGCCTCGAGCCGGCTGCCGTAGCCGCGCGCCCAGAGGGCTGGCTGCGCAGCACACTGGGCTTCTTCTCAAACTCCTGGTTCGTGGAGCTGCTCTCGCGCGCCTCGCACCTGGTGGCCATGACGCTGACGGCCTGGCTAGCCTTCACCTTCCTCTTCGAAGCCATCGCCGGCCCCTTCCTCGACCGCCTGCACGGGCGCTTGGAGAAGCGTTGGTTCGGGAAGGACCCCAGCGCCAAGGGCTTAGGCCTGACCGGCACCCTGCGCCGGGAGGGCCACATGCTGAGCCTCTCCATCGCCGCCGCCGGCATGGCGGCCCTGGTCTCTCTGCTGGCCCTGCCCCTGCTGCTCTTCCCGGGCATCGGCAGCCTGCTCTACCTGGCCGTCAGCGGCATCGCCCTGTCCCTCGGCGCCATGGATACGGCCTTCGCGCGCCGCGGCTGGAGCCTGCGCCAGCGCAAGCTGCTCTTTGAGCGGCATTGGATGGCCGCCGCCAGCTTCGGTGCCCTAGCGGGCGCCATCTCCGGCTTTCCCTTCCTCGGCCCGCTCGTAATGGTGCCTTGCGCCTCCCTCGGCGGCCTCTGGATGCTGGTACGCGTGGACAAGAGCCCAGCGCGGATCGAGCCCGGCGCTGGCGCTAGTTAGACCTGAGCGGCAGACTCCGCCCCTCACTCCTTCGACCCAAGAGGACCCTCCCGTGGCCCGTTATCTCGTCACCAGCGCCCTGCCCTACGCCAACGGGCCGATTCACTTCGGCCACGCGGCCGGAGCCTACCTACCCGCCGACCTCTACGTGCGCACCCTGCGCATGCTGGGCGAAGACGTGCTCTACGTCTGCGGCACGGACGAGCACGGGGTGGCTATCACCCTCAAGGCCGAGCAGGAAGGCGCGGAGTTCCCCGAGTACGTGGCGCGCTGGCGCGAGGAGATCCTCGCCACCTTCACGCAGCTCGGCATCGAGTTCGATGTGTTCTCCGGCACCAACCGCAGCCCCTCGCACGCCGAGACCTCGCAGGAGTTCTTCCTGCAGCTCGATAAGAGCGGCTACCTCAAGCGCCGCGACACCGAGCAGCTGTACTGCGCCAAGGACGACATCTTCCTGGCCGACCGCTACGTGCTCGGCACCTGCTACGTGTGCGGCAACGAGTCCGCGCGCGGCGACGAGTGCCCGCAGTGCGGCACCTGGATCGACGCCCTGCGCCTCGTCTCCCCCAGCTGCAAGCTGTGTGGCAGCGCACCCGAGCGGCGCTCCACCACGCACTGGTACTTGGACCTGCCCAAGCTGCGTGACGAGCACATCGGCGAGTGGATCGCGAAGCACGATTGGAAGCCCAACGTGAAGGCCTTCATCCTCAACATGCTCAAGGATGTACCCGAGCGCGCCATCACGCGTGACATGCGCTGGGGCATTCCTGTGCCGGATTCCGTCGAAGGCGATACGGATGGAAAGGTACTTTACGTGTGGTTTGACGCACCTATTGGCTATATCTCTTTCACCAAGGATCTGATGGCCGAGCGCGGAACGCCCGACGCTTGGCGCGATTGGTGGCAGTCCGCCGACACGCGCCTCGTGCACTTCATCGGCAAGGACAACATCCCCTTCCACTGCATGGTCTTCCCCTCCATGCTGCACGGCGTCAAGCAGGACTACGTACTGCCCTGGGCCGTGCCCGCCAACGAGTTCTACAACCTGGCCGGCGGCAAGTTCAGCACCAGCGAGGGCAACACCTTCGACACGGCCGAGTTCATGCAGCACTACGGTGCGGAGGTCACGCGCTTCTACATCCTGTGCACCCTGCCCGAGACCGCCGACGCGGAGTTCAACCCGGAGCAGTTGGTCCTGCTGAACAACGCCTCGCTCTCCGGCAACCTGGGCAACCTGATCACGCGCGTGCTCAAGTTCACGGTCAAGAACTTCGACGGACGCCTGCCCGACTTGGACCCGGCCCATGCGGCCGAGTACGACGCGCAACTCCTAGGCGGCGACTGCGGCGAGGTGGTCGACCCGGCTGCGTCTATCCGGGAGCACCAGTTCCGGCGCGCCGCCGAGCAACTGCTGGCCAACGCCACCGTGGCCAACGTCTTCATGCAGCGCACGGAGCCCTGGGCCCTGCGCAAGACCGATCCGGCCCGCGCCGCTAGCGCCCTCGCCACCCTGGTCCAGTACCTGCATTACCTGGCCCGCTGGATGGCACCTTTCCTGCCGAGCAAGGCTCAGGAGCTGTGGGTCATGCTGGGCTGCGAGGGCGAAGTGTCGAAGCAGGCCTGGCCCAGCGTGCCCCAGGCCGGTGAATGGCGTGAACTACCGGAAAGCCACGTCCTCGGCACCCCCGAGGCGCTCTTCCCGCGCCTCGAGTTGGCAGCTGAGCCCAGCGCCTAGGCTGACATCCGCTCCGGGGCAGCCAGTACCCCAGCTACACGAGAAGGCCGGCTCCGCCTGAGGCGAAGCCGGCCTTGTATTTGAAACCGTAGGGGTTGGCGGCGACCGAGGTCACCTCCAGGGAGTCAGACTGACTCCCGAAGTCCCTTACCTACCCGGAATCCGACCCGTCGCCCTGCATCGATTGGCATGGGCGCCCCGGTCTGAGGATTCCGACCGACCCGAGCTTTCCGCTCCTTCACTTCGAAGGTGCCGAAGCCCGTGATCGTCACGGAACCATCGATCTTGAGTCCATCCTGGATGCCGTCTAGGACGGAATCCACTAGCCGTGAGGCTTGGAGTTTCGAGGTCGAGAGTCGCGTGGCGACCTGCTCCACGAGTTGGCTCTTGTTCACGATGGTAGGTGAAGAGGCCTAGCGGCGGCGTGTGGCCTTTTTCTTGGTGGCCTTTTTCTTAGTTGCGCGCTTCTTGGTGGCCTTCTTCTTAGTGGCCTTCTTCTTGGTAGCGCGCTTCTTAGTGGCCTTCTTCTTGGCAGCTTTCTTCTTGGCCTTCTTCTTGGTGGCCTTTTTCTTAGTTGCCTTCTTCTTAGTTGCCTTCTTCTTGGTGGCCTTCTTCTTGGTCACCTTTTTCTTGGTGGCCTTTTTCTTGGTTGCCTTCTTCTTGGTCGCACGCTTCTTGGTTGCCTTCTTCTTGGCAGCCTTCTTCTTGGTCACCTTTTTCTTGGTGGCCTTCTTCTTGGTCGTGCGTTTGGTGGCTGCCTTTTTACGGGTGGCGGCCTTCTTCCGGGCTTTCTTTTTAGCCATGGGAGAGTTCTCCTTGATCCCGGTGTCCGGGAGGGGGGTTGCCCTTGCGGGCTCAATCAGGGATCCACGACATCAGGAGCGTCATCGGCGGGAACTCGCGAGAGCTTGCCCCTGAACTGCAGACTTTTTCTGGCGTTGACGCTCCTGAAGTCTCGGCGAAGCCTCCAAACGCAGGGCTCGCGCGTCCCCCACGCTCCTTCAAACGCAGCGCGGGCGCGCCCAAAGGCACGCCCGCACGTTCGTCCGACTCTCGCGCAACCGCCTGTGCATCAAACACTTAGGCGCAGCGCGTAGGCGCGTATCGAAGTCTAGAAGAGATCGTCCAAGGCGGCGCTAGCCTGCGATGAGTAGTCCCCGGAGAGGGCTTCACCCTCCTCCGGCTCGCGTCCGGAAATTTCCGTGAAGATCTCGGCAAGTCGGCGCGTGCTCTCCTGAGCGTAGAAGCGAATGAGCCCAAGGTTAGTGCGCTCATCCCAGACCACGGCCAGCAGTGTGCGCTCCCCCACGAGGGAGACTTGGATCGCTTGGCGGGCGCCCTGATGGGAGAGCGTGCTGAACTCGTCCTCACCCAGTAGCTGTGCCATCTGCCTCGTGGCAGCGAAGGATCCCGCCGTCAAAGCGGAGAGTGAGTCCATGCAAGTCGCCGCCGCCTCACCGCGACGGGTCACCAGGTGGCCCTCCTGATCGATCAGGACGGCACAGCGGGCGCCGGACAGTTCGAGGAAGCTGTCGAGCTCCCCGTCCATCTGATCAACGTCCTTGGCGTAGAAGACCATGCGGTCTGTACGGAGTTTTTCGTCTGAGATGCGCATCGTAACGTCGCCCCTAGAAGAGGTTGAAGGCGAGTCCGCCCAAGGCCACGCCGACCGCGAGTGCGACGGCGACGAACAGAACAGTCGTAATCGATCCCCTGCTGGCACTGGGTGCCGGGGTCGCTGCGGGCGTACGCGGTTTGAGGCGCGTGGCCTGCTGGGCAGGGCGCGGAGCCGCTGCGGCAGGCGCCGGTGCCGCAGCAGGCGGAACCGCCGCTACGGGTGCCGGCATCGGAGCCGGCATGGGAGCTGACGCGGGTGCAGCGGCAGCGGGCGGTGCCGGGGCAAAATTCGGTGCAGGTGCCGGGGCGCTAGGCGGGCCGCCAGGCCCAGCCATGCGCAGCAGAGGCGACGCTTCGGGAGCGACCGACTCGCCACCGTCCAGAATGGAGGGCGTGAGCTCAGGCATGCCTTGCTCAGGGGCGGGCGACTGATGGAAGCCGGTCTGCGTCAGGTCCGCTGAAGGAGCTGCGGGCGGAGGCGGCTGATGGAACCCAGTCTGCGCAAGCTGCGGTGCAGCGGGCGCGGCGGGCGGCTGGTGGAAACCGGTCTGCGCGAGCTGCGGTGCAGCCGGCGCGGCGGGCGGCTGATGAAAGCCAGTGTCACCGAGAGCAGGCGTCGGGGCCTGGAAGCCTGGTCGAGCCAGCGAAGACGCGGTCCCTGCAGGCGGCGGATTCGGGGCAGCGAAACCGTTGCCCAAAGGCGGAGTTTGCATCTCGATCGGAGCGATCGGTGCGGAGAGCGACGGCGCCCCCATGTGCTGCTCGACGGGAACCTGCACGGGCGGGGCCTCCGCCATGGGCGCAGGTACCGGAGCCGCCGGCTCGGCGGCCATGGAGATGCTCTCGGCCGGTGCTTCCGCCATGTACGCAGGTGCCGGCGTGGGCATGGGAGCCGCGGGGGCTTCCTGAACCACCGGAGCCGGAGCCTCCTCCGGAGTGGATGTCGGCAGACTACGCGGCGCGCCGCCCCCACTCTGCTCGTGAATGCTGTCGAGCACGACCGCGGCCAGACCTTTCAAGGTCGGAAACACGCCCTGGCCGGAGCTAGCGATGCCCTCGAAGGAAGGCCACCCGTGAGGGTTGAGCTCAGCCTGCAAGGTCTCGACGGGCAAGGCGTCCGGAAGGTCGCGCTTGTTGTATTGGATGACCACCGGAATCTCATCCATGCCCTTGCCGTACTCGGCCAGGTTCTCCTTGAGGTTGGCCAAGGACTCCTTGTTCTCGTCCATCATGGACGCGCTGGAGTCGGCGATGAAGATCACGCCATCAACGCCCTGCAGCACAAGTTTGCGGGTGGAGTTGTAGTAGACCTGACCCGGTACCGTGTAGATCTGGAACTGGGTGCGCATACCCGCAACCGTGCCTAGATCCAAGGGCATGAAGTCAAAGAACAGCGTGCGGTCACCCTCCGTGGAGATGCTCGTGAGCTCGCCCCGACTAGTGTCGGGTGCGCGCTCGTGAACGATCTCGAGGTTGGTGGTCTTCCCGGACATTCCGGGGCCGTAGTACACGATTTTCACCGTGACACTCTTTTGAGCAAAGTTGATTTGAACCATGGTCTACTGCTGATGCCCCACTGTCTTGTCTGTCGCGGGCCCGCTCGCGGGCGAATTGGAAGAGCTCTCGCTCGGGTTAGTCTTCGGAAGAGGACCGGGAGGCGAAGGAGTCGCTCCGATCGGTGTATTGGTCGTGCCCACGGAACGCAGCAGGCGCTGCATGCGGGCGATGGCGCCATCCATCGGGACGCGCAACTCATCGGTGCCCATGTTGCTCTCAAGCCACACGAGCAGGAACGCGTTCGGTCCGCGCTGAACGATGATTGAGGCTTGGCTGCCGCGCAGGACTAGGCGCTCTGCACCTTCCCAAGCAAGCTGCCCCACGGCGCGGTCCACATCGGCCACCCAACCGGCCACCTGGGCGGCCATGTTGCCTAGCTCGCCATCGTTATCGATGGCAGCGATGGTCGAGCCACCGGCGCCGCGGTCGCTCTGGCCAGCGAGGCTCGCGATGGGCACGCCATCCGGCGAGATCATGGCGGTCAGGCACACGCCCGGGATCAATGCCAAGGGTTCGAGTACTTCTCTCATGCTGTGCCTCCTGCGGAGGCCGCACCGGCGGCGCCAGAGATGCCGTGCAAAGCGCCGATGTGCTCCGAACTAGCTCGCCCCTCACACCAGATGCCCGCTGCCCCGAGAGCCCCCGGGGAGAGCACAAGCGATCCGAAACTGCCCTCGAGGGAGACCTCCATGGGCCGCCCCAGGGCCATGCGCCTGGCGACGCCGCGGCTGGCCTGCACCACCTCGCGTACGGAGCGTGCCGTACGGTCGGCGGTGGCTCCGTGGAGCCCTTGAACCAGGGCGGTACCGCCCCGTTGAAATATCGCCGCCCGAACGGTGGAGGCCCCGCCCAAGGCTTGCAGCAAGGGCCGCACGGCCACGTTCGCCTGGGCACAGGCGGCCTCAGGTGTGTCGTCGACGAAGTGGCCGGTCTGTTCCACATCGGCGAAGGCGCGCATGATCGGCATGGCACCCTCGCTACGCGCGGAGGCGTCGCGGAACTTCATTTCCAGCGCTTGCAGGCCGGGCTTGATTTCGAGCAGCTTGGCGGCAGCCGTGCGCGCCTCGGCCCAGGCACCGCACACGCGGGCGAGCTCGTACTGAACCTCGAGCGGACGCACGTCCCCCACAAGCTCGGCTGAGGCCTGCTTGATCAGATTCCAAGCCTCACGCCCATCGATGGCGCTACGGCTCTCATAGAAGCACTCAGCCCGGCTGCGCGCCAGGTAGTAGCGCGCCTCCGCAATAGACCCGTCCCCGAGCCACTGCTGCGCGGCGTCTGCAGCCCGTTGATACTTGCCGCTCTGCAGCAGCGCCTCGCACAGCTCACGCCACAGGGCGGGCCGCGGCGCCAGAGCCAGAGCCTCGCTCAAGGACTGCACGCGCACTTCCACTTGCATGGCCTGCGCACGCTCGTTCACGCGGGTCAACTCAGCATGCCCGGGGTGCAGTTCAAGGCCTTCGCTGCAGACACGTTGAATCTCGGCCAGGTCGCGGGAGGCGACATGCTGCCGCGCCAGTGCCAGATAGTTCTCGGGAGACGGATCCGCCCCCAATTGCTTGGCCGCTGCTCGAGCTTTCTTGCGAGCATTCCAGTTCGGAAGAAATCTCACCGACGTGCCGCCTTCCACTTCCGCAGTGCCGTGACGTCGGTCTGTACGCGATCGCGGTAGTCCCAATCGACGGGTGCCAGCTCCAGCGCGTTGCTGAAGCTACCCAGGGCGCCTTCGAAGTCGCCCTTCTCAGAGAGCACCAGACCTTCCATGCGCTCGGCCTCAGCCTGCGCGGTCAGGTTGGCGTGAGCTGCGGCCTGACGCTTCAGATCGTCCTCACGGGCGGCCTCGATCTGCGAGATCTTGACCGTGATGGCCTCGATCTCCTCACGGGCTGCCATGACTCCGGTCCAGATGCCGTGGTGCTCGACGAGCGTCTCGATAGATGCCCTGCGCGCTTCCAGACCGGCGTGATCGTCCTCTCTTACGATGGGCAGCGCGCCCATCTGGCGGTGTATCGAAACTTCGCGTCCGACGACCATGGTGACAAAGGCGGTCAGGGCCGTAACGCCAATCAGCAGCTTGCTGCGGCGCCGCGAAGCGTCCACGCGATCCGACTCCTGATAGCGCAAGTCGCGGATCATGCGCGCCACATCGCGGCGCGTACGGTCCAGGAGCAGCACTTCTTGAAGCCACGGAATGGCCTCCGAGATGTTGCCATCGCTGATCGCGTCCTCGGCCCGGCGAACGTAGCGCTCCACCAGTTCCTCGGTGTTGCCCGAGCGGCGCATCATGCCGGCCAGCTCGTGATCGATCGTGCGCTCGTCGGGCATGCGGTTGGCTAGCAACTCCAACACGCCGCGCGCCCGGTCCACTTCGCCTGAACGCTCCAACAGCACCGCCAGGCGGCGCCCCTCCACGGCCAGCGAGATACGGTTCTCACCCAGCACATCGGGATGCGCCAATCCAAGAATGATCAATGCCTCCAGCTGACGCAGGTTGCCCGGGTCCTCACACAGACTATCGAGCAGCGCCCGGCCGAAGGCCGACGCGGTGCGCTTGTCGAATTCGGCGGCAGCACGTTCCATCTGATCGGCGAGATCTCGCTCTTCAGTGACGCCCTCCACGATCGGGCCGGTGAGAGCGCTGACAACGTCCTCGACGATAATGGTGCTTTCTTGCGATGCTTTAGACACGGGGGGTCCTACTGGCGGCCTCGCGGCCGGGTAAAAGGGCTAGAGGACGTATCGGTCTCCCCAGGGCGCGGCCTAAAGCCCGGCACGAGATTCCGCCGCAGCTACACAGAAAGCCCCGAGAACAAGCGCAACGCACTGTCCTCGGGGCTTCTAACAGGATCCTGTTTGGGGCCTGCTTGCTGCTTTGACCTTACTCCTGCCCGTCGAGGGGCACGATCTGCAGCATCGCTGCCATGTTGCCTGCCAGGTCCGTGAGGCCAGCAGCAAGCTCAATTTGATCACCAGCCATCAGGCTTGCGTCGAGCTGCACCCGAATATGATCCGCGCCGAAGAACTCGACGCCGGTCACGTTGGCAGTGCCATCGGTGCTCCAGGAGCTCAGAATCAGCGGGAAGGTGGTGTTCACATCCTCGCTGAACTGCACGTCGATCACTTGGCCTGTGGGATCCTCATCGTAGTTGATGAAGGCGATGCCGAAGCTCGGGTCGCTCGCGTCGCCAGTGATCGAACCGGCCAGGGCGATCGCCGAAGGCATGCTCGTTCCGGCGGCGTCAGCCACATTTGACACGCTCACGGTCACGGTCTGATTCGCATCCAGGTCCACGCCGTCCGGGAGGTAGATCGAGACGGTCGCTGAGCCACTCTCGTAGGCGAACCATGCGCCGACGAGGGAGACTGCTCCGCCGTTGGTCATGACGAAGTTGTTGACGTTGACCACATCTGTGGAGCTCACCGGTTCCGTGAACTGGACGCGCACGTAGTCGCCACCATTGCTTTCGGTGCTGAAGCCATCCACAGCGGCCAAGCTAGGCGCCGTGATGTCCGAAACAGCGGCCAAGGTGATCGTGCCACCCGAGTCGTTACCGGCCAGGTCGACGGCGGAGGTCTGGGTGATGTCCACCGAGTTGCCAGCAGAGACGGCGACCCCGAAGGTCACGCGCACGGAGCGCGGCCCGATCAGGCTGACGGCGGTAGCGATGTTGCCACCGTCGTAGTCGTAGTTGGCGGGCACCGTGGAAGCGGTTGCATCCACAGCCTCGTCAAAGACAATCACCAGGGTGTTGGCAGTGTTCACGTCGACCACAGCTAAGGAGCCGCCCTGAGAGGGCCCGGTGGTGATGTCACC
>JBLIOL010000188.1:0-10939 GCA_047639615.1 Planctomycetota bacterium
GGCGCAGTGGGCGCGGCCTTCGGGTCGCCTTCGGGAGCACCCGCATCGGCCCATGCGATGAAGAGCGCCTTGTCCGCCGCCGACATGCGCCGGTTCGCCTTGAAGTTGCCGTGACCTTCCACGGGATGCCACGGGGGCATCAGCTCATCCTCCACCACTTCCGCCAGCATCGGCGCGCGGCGGCGCGCATCGGCGTAAGTCAGCAGCGGAAAAGGACCGGCCTGACCGGGGCGGTGGCACTCCGTGCAATTGTCGTACACGAGCCCCCCCATCCCGTTGGACCAGGTGGGCTCGGGGGCAGGCCCTTGAGCGAGCAGCGAAGCAATAGCGAGGGTAAGCATAGATCGGCGGTCTTGGGTGGGACGCATTGTGGCCCGCCACCACCAGGCAGGGACGGACCATGCCTCCCTACGAGGTGAAGTTTGTGTTATTTGGGAAGGCCGTAGAGCAGCACCGCCGCCGCCGCATTCACCGACAAGGAATCCACGCCCGCAGGCATCGGGATCGAGACCAACTCGTCGAAGTACTGGTGCTCACCAGCCCCCAGCCCAAAGGCCTCGGAGCCTAGGAACATGGCCTGCGGTCCATCCACCGGTCCCAATGTGGGCAAGCTCCGGCCGCCCTCGCACACGGAGCCCCAGCGCTGAACACCCGGCTCCAGGAGTGCTTTCGAGGCCTCCCCCAAGTCGGAAAATTCGAGCACCGGCAGGCGGAAGATACTGCCCATGGAGGTGCGCACCGCCCGCGGATGGAAAGCATCGGTGCAACCGACAGCCACCAAGGCTGCTGCGCCGGAGGCGTGGGCCGTACGCACGAGCGCGCCCACGTTGCCCGGATCGTCGAGGCCCACGGCGCCAAGTAGCAGCGCTTTCGGTTCCCGGGCGAGCAAGTCCGCGAGGGCGCGCGCCTCGGGCAAGGCTGCTAGTCCGAGGAAGCCACCAAGGGAGCGCCCGCCGGTCGCCTCGGCCAGCACCTCATCGGGCAAGGTTTGGTGCTCGACGCCCGCCTCCGCAAGCGCCGCGAGCAGCTCGCGCTCGCGTTCGCCCGGCTGCGCGAGCACGCTCGCTCCAACCAGCACTTGTCGCAGCTCGGCGCCCGAACGCAGGGCGCGCTCAAAGAGCCGTGTACCCTCGAGTGAGCAAGCGCCCAAGCGCGCCCGGCCGGCGCGCGTTCCCGCGGCCTGGATCTCGGCCAGGGCTCTGCCCCAGCTTCCCTTCGAACCACTCATGGTCCGACCACGTGGTTGGGGGGCATTGAGGGGAGACTGGGCATGAAGAGGGGCTTACGCCCGGCAGACTACAGACTCGAGGCCCTCCAGAGCGCCTCATATCGGTCAAGATACGGCCGCGCATGAACGACCCCATCACCCTGCCCCGCTGGTTGTTGGTCCTACTACTGATGCTCTCAGCTTGGGCCGTGGTGGCGTTGATGTTGCTCCCGGGCATTCGCTGGTGGTTCCGGAGGCGCGCCAACCGCGTGATCGACGAGATCAACCAGCGCCTGCGCATTCGCCTGCAGCCCTTCAAGCTCACCAAGCGCGAGGTGCTCATCGATCGCTTGACCCATGATGAGCAGGTACTCGCCGAGACCGAGAGCATGGCTGCGGCGGAAGGCATCGAGCCCGAACTCCTGCGCGCCCGGGTCGAGACCTACGCGCGCGAGATCGTGCCGAGCTTCAATGCCTACGCGTACTTTCGCATCGGCTACCGCATGGCGCGACGCATCCTGCGCCTCTCCTATCGCGTACGCCTAGGCAGCGTGGATCGTGGTCCGCTCGAGGGCTTGCCCGAAGACGCCGCCGTGGTCTTCGTCATGAACCACCGCAGCAACGCGGACTACCTCTTGGTCTCGTACCTCGTCGCCGACAGCACCGCGCTCTCCTACGCCGTCGGCGAGTGGGCGCGCATCTGGCCGCTCTCGCACCTCATGCGCAGCATGGGCGCCTACTTCGTGCGCCGCCGTTCGCGCGACGGTCTCTACCGCAAGGTGCTCGAACGCTACGTGGCCATGGCCACGGAATCAGGCGTCACCCAAGCCGTCTTCCCGGAAGGCGGTCTAACCCGCAACGGCAGCCTCGGCGAAGCGCGCAAGGGCCTCCTGCGCTACCTGGTCATGGCCCACGAATCCGGCGCACGCAATGTCGTCTTCGTACCTGTGGGTCTCAACTACGACCGTGTGCTAGAGGACCGCCGCCAACTGAACACGGGTGAGGGTAAGACTCCTGGCAAGCTCTACACGCTTCTGTCCACGGCTTCATTCATAGCCAATCAATGCTGGCTCTTCGTCACCCGGCGTTGGTACCGTTTCGGCTACGCCGCCGTAAATTTCGGCCGGCCGCTGCACCTCGCCGACTGGATCGCCGAGGATGAACTGCCAAGCCCGGCCCCTGACGAAGACACCTTGCGCCAGCGGGTAGACCTAGTCTCCGACGAAATCATGCACCGCATTGGCGAGGCCGTGCCCGCCCTCTGCGTCCCGCTGGTGGCCGAAGTCCTGCTCACCACCACCAAGCCCCTGACCGCGCTCGAGCTGGAAGCCGCCGTCCAACAACGCATCACCGCCATCGAAGCCGCCGGGGGCAAAGTGCGCGTACCGCGCGAGGACCGCTCTTACGCTGTCCAGGTAGGCCTGCGGATGCTCAAGCTGCGCAATCTCGTCCAAGAAAACGCCGGCCTCTACGAGCACGTACCCGCCGAGCGCGCCCTGCTCGACTACTACGCCCGCTCGATCGAGCACTTCGCCTGAGGCTGCCGGGCCCCAGGCCGGGGGCACAGCGAGGGTGAGGGTGAGGGAGAGGGTGAGGGCAACTCGAAACCGACGGCGCCCAGCCGCAGGCCGGTGGCTGGCGATGGGAGGATCGGGGTTGGTGTAGAGCGGGTTGGCTCTCCGCTGGCGTCGAGGCTCGGAAGCGCCGGAGCCGGCCTCTGGCCGGGGTGGGCGCAGGGGCCGAGTGGATCTTGGTTCGGCAGCAAACCTTCGCCGAGTCGCTGGTTCGCCGATTCGCTGGCTTACTACAGGTTTCCCCTGCTGCGGTTTTGGACCTGCCCCCATGCGTCACAAACCCTCCACCGAGGCCGCCGATGGCAAGCGCCGCGTCCCGCGCAAGGACCACTCCTAGACGGTAGTAGGTCGGCGTGCGCATGCTCGTGCTGCGCATGCTGCTGCAAGAGCGAGGCGGGCTTCACGCCTGCGTGCCCGGCGAGCGAGCTTTGCTGGAGTACTACGCGCGCTCCATCGAGCATTTCAATCGCGGGCCCTTGCCCTACAATCTCGCCCATGAATCCGAGTGACGCCGAGGGCCAAGAGCCGGTAGACGAGACGCTCAAGCTACCGATAGAGAGCGGCCTAGGTCAGCTCAAGCGCCTGAGGGATCAGGCTCTCGAGTCGGATCACACGCCCTACGAGAACCGCGGCGAGATCGGCCGCGGCGGCAGCTTCAGGACGCATCCCATGGATGCGCGTACGGGACAACGCTACGGATACAGCGAGACCAACGCGGAAGACGACGTTGGCCTGCGCCCCGCTAGGGCCGTCACCCGGTGACCCGGACCATCCGTAAGTTCGCGCCCCTCGGCGCGGCCCTGATTTGGGGTGTGAACATCCCTGTGATGAAGATGGCCATCGGGCATCTGCATCCCTTTGCCTTCAACACCCTGCGCCTGACGCTCTCGGTGGTTCTGCTCGGGCTGATGGACTGGAGCGCGCGCAAGGGCAAGCCGGCCGCGCCGACGCCTTGGCGCGGCGTACTGGCGGTGGCGCTGCTCTCGGGCTTCCTCTACCAGATGCTCTTCCTGGGCGGCATGGGATACACCAGCGCGGGGCACACGGCCGTATTCATCGGAAGTGGACCCTTCTGGACCGCGATCATCGGCCGCATCGTCGGCATGGAACGGCCGAGGCCACTCGCTTGGGCGGGACTTTGCCTGGCCTTCGCAGGAGCAAGCATGGTGGTGGCTGATGACGCGGGCGGAGCGACCTTGTTCGGCGATGGTTTGGTGCTAGCAGCAGCTATCGCTTGGGCCTCGGGCACGATCCTCTCCAAGAACGTGCTCAAGAAGATCGATCCCCTGCGACTGGCCTACCTGTATGCCCTAGCGGCGTTGCCTCTGCACTGGCTCGTGTCCTGGCAGTACTTCGACTGGCAGGCTCTGCAAGCAGCTCCGACCGGATTCTGGCTCGGCGTCGCCTACGCCGGCGCTTTCTCCACAGGCGTCGCCTACGCCTTGTGGAATACAGGCCTCGTCTCCGTCGGCCCCGCGCGCACGGCGGTCTACGTAAACCTGATCCCCGTCATCGCCACCGCCCTCGCCTGGGCCACCCTCGGGGAAGCGGTCGGCATGCTGCAAGCCATCGGCGGCATGGTGGTCATCACCGGCCTCGTGCTTGTACAGCGCTCGAAACCGACCCTCGCGGACTAAACTAGACTGGCAAGGGCGCCCGATTGCCAGATGCCCAGTGGATCCGTGCTCTACAATTCAGGCATGACTTCGAAGGACTCAAAGAGCCAAGCGAACGACCCGGTGGACGCTACCCTCAGCCTGAACTCGGAGACTGGAGCTGAGCAATTGCGGCACCTTCGCGAGCGAGTCTCACGATCGACCTCAAGCCGCTACGAGCACCGTGGTGAGCTGGGCCGAGGAGGAATGGGTGTAGTCAATCGCATGTTCGATAAGGACCTGCGCCGTACGCTCGCTATGAAGGTCACCCTCAGGCGAGGCGAGTCCAAGGAAAGCAAGTCCACCTCAATCGAGACCGAAGGACTGGCACGTTTCCTAGAGGAAGCCAGGATTACTGGGCAGTTGGATCACCCCGGTGTCGTGCCTGTCCACGACTGCGGATTCAATCAGCATGGAAACCTGTTCTTCACTATGCGATTGGTGAACGGACAGGAATTCACCAAGATCATCGAGCTAGTTCACGGGGATGACCAGGCCCCCGAGTGGAACATGACGCGTGCATTGGGGGTCTTGCTCAAGGTCTGCGAGGCCATGTCCTTCGCACATGACAAGCAGGTGGTTCACCGAGACCTCAAGCCGTCGAATGTGATGGTCGGGCGTCACGGTGAGGTCTATGTGATGGACTGGGGACTAGCTCGCATGGCGGGTCGTGAAGATCGACACAACCTGCGGCCCAACCAGGAGCAGGAGGACAAGGTCGGAGCTGAGCCGGACGCCACCTTGAGTCCCTCCAGTTCGCCGCTCATGACCCAGGACGGCACGATTCTGGGGACGCCCTACTTCATGCCGCCTGAGCAAGCGGCCGGGCGGCTGGATGAACTCGGCCCGCGCAGCGATGTGTACTCACTGGGCGCCATGCTCTACCACCTCCTCAGCGGGAGGCAGCCCTACTACGTCGAGGGCAAAAGCGTCTCGGCTCAGGTAGTCCTCGCCATGGTTCGCGAAGGCCCCCCCCAGTCCGTCGAGCAGCTCAGCCCCAAGACAGCCCCGGAGCTGGTCGCAATCTGCCAGCGAGCCATGTCGCGCAATCCTGCGCAGCGTTACGCCGACATGGGCGAGCTCGCTGAAGACCTACGAGCCTACCTGGAGGGGCGGGTTGTGCAGGCTCATCAGATCGGAGCTTGGGCTGAGGTGCGCAAGTGGGTGCAACGCAACAAGGCAATGGCCGGCACGCTGGCCCTATTCCTGCTTGTCACGATTGGGGGCTTGACCGGGTTCTCCTTCGTGAAGACGGCCTATGCCTCGGATCTGCTCACCAAGAACGAGGATCTCCAAGCGGCTCAACACCTGGAGACTGAGGCTCGCGAGAAAGCCGAAGCTGTTCAGGACTTCCTGCAGACCATGCTGGCTTCGGTGCGCCCCGGAGAAGGGCACATGGCGGACGTCACCGTGCGCACGCTCGTCGATGAAGCGGCCCGCGGCTTGGCCACTGGGATGCCGAAGGATCCAGCTCTACGAGCCAGCCTGCACAAGACCCTAGCTGACACCTACACCAGCCTGGGCCTCCACAAGGAAGCCTCAGAGCAGCGCGAGCACGCGATTGAGCTCTTGCGCCCGACCCAACCTGACGGCAGTTGGGAGATGGCACTCATGCTCTTGAATGAGGTGGATGGGGCCATCAACCTTGAGTTCCAGGGTTCGCTTGATCCTGACCAGGCTCTTCAGTTCTGCGAGGAGGCCATCAGTATTTGCACCCGGCTGTATGAGTCCGATCACGGCAACCTGATGGTGGCCAAGGGCATGCTCGCGAGGCTTCAAAGCGCGATGAATCCTATCCCTGAGGCATCGAACGACACCGATCTCCCTGACTGGATCGTCAGGAGCATCAACCTGGCCATAGAAATGAGGGATGGTGCGGCCCCGACCTCGAATGTGCCTGCCACCGCAATCATCGCGGCGATTGAAGATGCCTGGGCATCTGGCGGAGCGGAGGCTGGAGCTCAAGTCATCTACGCTGAGATCGACGGCATGCTCGACCGCGAACTTGAGGGCCCGGGTGGCCGTAGGTTCATGCGTGACCAGCTCCCCATTGGGGGCACAATCTTGGCCAAATGGGCCTCAGATTCTGGGCGCTATGGCCTAGCCGATAGCTTCTTCTTCGCCGTGTTGGAGTTGCTGCGCGAGGACCCCGATCCCAATGCGTACACCATCTGGTTGGCCTGGAAAGGACAGAGCCAGTTCTTCATGGGCCACGGCAAGTGGGAGCGAGCGATCATGGAACTCGAAGCCTCCGGCGCTTTCCTCGAGGAGTCCGCCCCCAGCCGACTCAAGGAGCGAGCCGAGAACCAGGCCCTCTTGGCCCAAGCACTGCTCGGTGCAGAACGCCTGCCTGAGCTAATGCCCGTATTGACCCGCCGCCTAGAGTTCGGTCGCCGGGCTCACGAACATGGTGGCCCAGTCCCTACCGACGCCCTAATCGAGCTAGCCTTGGAGCATCAGCGCTTGCTCGACCACGCCAAGGCGGAACCCGTGCTTCTGGAAGCCTGGGGTGGAATCAAGGGCATCTCCAAGCGCGTCCGTCAGCAACGAACCCGCTGCGCCCAGGCATTGGTGGAGCTCTACACAGCGCTCGAACAACCCGACAAGGCGGAGCCCTACCTCGAGTTCACCGAACAGGATTAGCCAGGAGCCCAGCTGCTGCGCCCGTGATCGGAACGCAGCCTACCCGCGTGGTCGGCTAGTTGCCGATCCCACGGGCGACCGCCGCTTCAGCGATCAGTATGGCTCCGCCCGCTGCCCCGCGCAGAGTGTTGTGGGACAGCAGCACGAACTTGATGCCGAACACCGGGCACGCACGGATGCGGCCAATGACCGTGGCCATGCCGTCTTGCAGGTCGCGGTGGCGGCGGGGCTGGGGCGCGTCGGGCTCGTCGAGCACGACGATGGGCATATCCGGTGCGCTGGGCAAAGCGGCGATGTCAGGAGCGCCGCGGAAGGCGCGCAATACCTCCGCAACGGCCTCGGGGGAGGGATCGCCGGCGAGTTCTACGGAGACCACTTCCGTGTGGCCGTCAATGACCGGCACGCGCGTAGCCGTGGCGGAGATGACGAAGTCAGCTGGGGTGATCGCGCCATCGGCGAACGTACCGAGGAGCTTCATAGGCTCGCTCTCAAGCTTCTCTTCCTCGCCAGCGATGTAGGGCACGATGTTGTCGATGGCGAGCATCGAGGGCACGCCCGGCAGACCCGCGCCCGAGAGGGCTTGCAGGGTCACAACGCTGACGCGGCGCAGGCCGAAGGCTTGCTGCAGGGGCGCGAGCGCTAAGACAAGGCCTGCGCTCGAACAGTTCGGGCCGGTTAGGATCGCGCCGGGTCCGAAGCTCTGCTTGCGGGCAAGTTCCAGATGCTCCGCGTTGACCTCGGGCAAGAGCAGCGGCACCTCCGGGTGCATGCGGTGCGATGCAGCGTTCGAAACCACCAGGGCACCGGCTGCGGCCCAGGCCGCTTCGATGGGACCGGCGATGTCCGCGCCTAGAGCGCAGAAAACCAGGTCGATGTCAGCGCTGGGTTCTGTGCCGCTGAGCTTGAGCTCGGCCGCGGCCGAGGGGCAGGGGCTTGCACCGGCCCAAGCCACGCTTGTGCCGTAGCTCTCCCCCACGCGCCGCGGGGAAGCGCACACGCGCGCAAGCTTGAACCACGGGTGACCGTCGAGCAGGCTCACGAAGCGCTGGCCGACGGTTCCGGTAGCACCGAGAACGGCCACGCGCAGGGGCGCTTCGGGACTGAAGGATGTCATTAGCCGTGCAGCAGGCTCTTGCCGTTCATGACTGCGGGTGCCGGCAACTTGAGTATTTCGAGGAGCGTCGGCGCCACGTCCGCGAGCACGCCGTGGGCGCGCATCTTCTGGCCCTGGTAAGCATCGCCGCAGAGCACGATCGGCACGGGGTTCATGGTGTGGGCCGTGTGCGGGCCGCCCGAGCCTGGGTCGGCTAGCTGTTCAGCGTTGCCGTGGTCGGCGGTGATTAGCAGCGTGCCACCGAGCTTGGTGACGGCCGGCACGATGCGCCGCAGGCACTCGTCGATGGTCTGCACGGCCTTGACCGCCGCATCGTAGAAGCCCGTGTGACCGACCATGTCAGCGTTGGCGAAGTTGACGATCAACACCTCGGTCTCGCCTTCAGCCAGCTTGCGCAGCACGGCGTCGCACACGCCGGGCGCGCTCATCTCCGGCTGCAGGTCGTAGGTGGCGACCTTAGGGCTCGGCAGCAGTACCCGATCCTCGCCGGGCAGCAGAGCTTCCAAGCCGCCCGAGAAGAAGAAGGTCACGTGGGCGTACTTTTCGGTCTCGGCGATGCGTGCCTGGCGCAGGCCAGCAGCGGAGATGACCTCGGGGAAGGTCTCCTTCAACTCCTGGGGCGCGAAGGCGATCGCGAAGGGGAAGTCGGCGCGATAGCGCGTCATGGTGACGATCTCGAGCGTGGGCGTAGCGCAGCGCTCGAAGCCGCCGAAGTTCGCTTCGCTGAGCGCGCTGCAGATCTGGCGCACGCGGTCCGAGCGGTAGTTGAACATGAGCACGCCGTCGCCATCTTCGAAGCAACCCGCGCCGGCCTCGCCGATGACTGTGGGCTCCACGAACTCGTCGCCCGTGTCAGCTGCGTAGGCCGCGTCGAGAGCAGCAAGTGCACTCTCCGCACGCGCGCCCTCACCCCCCACGAAAAGTTCGTAGGCGCGCTGCACTCGCTCCCAACGCTTGTCGCGATCCATGGCCCAGTAGCGACCGACGACGCTGGCGATGCGGCCCACGCCGGCTGTGACGATGGCCGCTTCGAGGCGCGCGAGGTGCTCCTTGCCCGAACGCGGCGCGCTGTCGCGACCATCGGTGATGGCGTGCACGAGCACGTCCTGCGCGGGCATGCCGAGCTTGGCCGCCAAGCCCAAGAGCCGCGCAAGGTGCTTATCGGAGGCATGCACGCCCCCATCGGAAACCAAGCCGACTAGATGCAGGCGCTTGCCTTCCTTGCGCAGGCGCTCGATCAGATTGGTGAAAGCCGCATTGCGCTCGAACTCGCCCGTCTCGATGGCGCGGTCGATGCGGCTCACGTCCTGGTAGACCACGCGCCCCGCGCCCAGGTTCATGTGGCCGACTTCACTGTTGCCCATGATGCCAGCGGGCAAGCCGACCTCCTGGCCGCAGGCGTCCAAGAGCGCATGCGGATAGCGCCCCAGCAGCTCATGGAAATAGGGTGCGCCAGCCTGAATCGCGTTCGACTCAGCGGCTTCGCGCTGGCCCCATCCATCCAGGACCAGCAAGACAACAGGCGGCTGCTTCATAGGGAAGACTCCCCGTGCGCGGCTTGGGTCGCCATACTGGTGCCTGCCGCGTGTGCGGCCTGAACCCTTGCCAAGAAGATGCGCAACATGAGCTGGAACAGTGCTGAGTCGAGTGAAAGTCGGAAGCTAGCGGATGGACCGAAGTGTTCCGCTGGAATTAGGGCCCGAGTCTACCGCCTAGTGGGCCCCGCCTGCCTGCTAGCGCTGAGCTCTTGCGCCGGATTCAACGCCTTCACGCCCCAGCAGGGCATGGCCATGGGCCTGACGGCCTATGAGGAGATCCTGCATGACGAGCAGCTGATCCAGTCGGGTCAGCAGCACGCCATGGTGCTCGAGGTCACGAATCGCCTAGTGGCCGCAGCGCGCGCCGAGAGCCCCGATTTGGTGGACCTCTTCGAGTGGCATGTGGAGCTGATCGACAACGCTGAGACCCTCAACGCCTTCTGCCTACCGGGTGGCAAAATGGCCGTCTACACGGGCATCCTGCAGGTTACGGAGAGCCCCACGGGCCTGGCTGTGGTCATGGGCCACGAGATTGCGCACGCCACCCAGCGCCACGGCACGCGCGCCGTGACGCGCGCCAACATGATCGGCTTCGGCCTGACCATCGCCGAGGGTTTGCTCTCGGAACAGGGTACGCCCGCCTATGCGGCCGCCATTGCGCAAGGTGGCGCGGCCCTGGTGCAGCTCTCCTACGGCCGCGACGCGGAGCTTGAAGCGGACGAGGTCGGCCTGCGCATCATGGCGCGCGCCGGCTACGACCCGCGCGAGGCGGTGGCCTTCTGGGGGCGCATGGCCGCGCTCTCCGGCGCTGGCGGCCAGATCGAGTTCCTCTCCACCCACCCGAGCAACGCCAACCGCATCCAGCAGATCGAAAGCCTGCTGCCCAGCGTCCTGCCCCTGTACGAGGCATCGGGCGGTACAGCGCCGCCCCCGGTCCCCGCGGAGCAGGCTAAGAAGAAGGCGCCAGGAGACAGCTGGCGCTAGCAACCGAATTTCGCTGCGAGCAGTCGCGAAACAGTTCGCTGGAATGGTTCGCTCGTAAGCCACTGCTGCACAGCCACTTGCGCAAATCAAGGCCGTGAAGGAGATACGGCTAGGTGGAGAATTCTCGTACTCTCTGAGCGACTGGAACGGGTCCTAAGGGGCCTGACAGGGCCTGCACGAGGTCCACGAGGGGTTCCAGGCAATTCACCCGCTCCATCCCTGAC
>JBLIOL010000189.1:0-10914 GCA_047639615.1 Planctomycetota bacterium
GTGGTGGATCAATCCGCGCCCGAGCCCGTCCTCGCCGGCGAAGCAATCGAGCCAGCCCACCAGGTAATCGGCCTCGTGCTTGTGCGCCTCGAAGTACTCCATCATCTCGCGCAGGTGATGCACGGAAATGCCCTTGGTCTTGATCTCGCCCGAGTGGACCTGCTTGGTGGCGACCTTCAGCCGCGTCATGCAGCCGAGCATGCCGAAGCCGCCGATAGCCGCGTGATAGATGTCGGCGTTCTCGGTCGGACTGGCCGTGATCAAGTCGCCGTCCGGCAGCACCATGTCGAACTCCTGCACGTGCTCCCCGAAGGTGCCCACCTTGAAGTTGTTCTTGCCGTGGATGTTCATGCCGGCGGCGCCGGCCATGGTCGGTGCCATGGTGCCGGAGACCACCATGGGCCAGTAGCCCTGGGGCAAGCTGTGGCGCCAGAGATCGGAGATCGTCACGCCGGCCTCTACCTCCGCGATTCCAGTCTCTGCGTCGAAGCCCAGGATGCGGTTCATGCGGGTGATGTCGAGCACGTGACCATCCGAGGTAACGCTCGCATCGCCGTAGCTACAGCCGCTACCGCGCAAAGCGATGCTGCGACCTTCGGCGCGCGCGGCACGGAACACACTGCGCACCTGTTCGACTGTCTCCGGCCGCCAGATCCGCGCGTGGGCGCCGTGGGTCATGCCCCAGCCCTCCACGTATTCGTAGGACTGCCGCGGCAGCCCGTTGCTCAGAGGGCTAGCCATCAGACGTTCAGGTGACGGAAGATGCGCGAGGGGATGGCCTTAATGATCGTCATGATCGGCAGCCAGGGCAGGGGTAGGTAGCGCGTGTCGAAGAAGCCCCCCTTGCTGGCGCGCAGGATCGCGGCGGCGGCCTTATCGGCGCTGATCATGAGCGGCATGTCGCCCAAGCCCGCGGTCATTTCGGTCTCCACCGGGCCGGGCTTGATCGTCACCACGCGCACGCCGTAGGCGTCGAGCCGGTTGCGCAGGGACTCCAGGTAGGTGGCGAAGGCCGCCTTGGTGGCATGGTAGGCCGGGTTCTGCTTGCGACCCCGATCCCCCGCCACGGAGCCGATGCCGAGGATCGTTCCCGAGCGCTGACTCTGGAAGAGGCGCGCCGCTTCGTTGCACCAGGCCATGGCGCCGCACAAGTTGACCTCGACCTGGCCGATATCCTTCTGCGTGTCGTACTCCAGGGGCCCCACCTCGGGCATCACGCCGGAAGCGTAGATCACCAGGTCCAGGCCGCCGAGGGCGTGCACGCTCTCCTCGAACAGGGCCGGCACGCTGTCGCGATCGAGCACGTCGTGCTGGCGCACATGCACCTCGCCCGGTCCGCCCGCTACTTCCGCCGCCAGGGCCTCGAGCCGATCCAGGCGCCGAGCCAGGGCCATGACCCGATAGCCCTGACCAGCCATGCGGCGCACCAGGGCGGCCCCCATGCCGGAACTTGCCCCGACGACTAGGGCCCTGGGGCCTGCTGCGGAGCTTATGGGGACAGATTCTGTGGTCTCAGGGGAGGACATGGTGAGCATGTTGCCAGCGGGACGGGCCAATAGGAATGCATCGGGCGGCAGGATCCGTGAGATCGAGCCCACGCCCGAATTTGCGTCTAATCAGAGAGCTTGAATCGAGACATGGAATCGGAGCTTGGGCACTGCTACCGTCCCCCGCCAGTTCGGGCACGCCCGCTCTCCTATGCCGCATCTCCTCGAATCTCTCAACCCCGAGCAACGCCGAGCCGCCGAGGCCATCCAAGGCCCCGTGCTGGTCCTGGCGGGCGCGGGAACCGGCAAGACACGCGTCATTACGTACCGCATGGCTCACATGTTGGACGAGGGCATCCCGCCGGACCAGATTCTGGCCATGACCTTCACCAACAAGGCCGCAGCGGAGATGCGCGACCGAATTGGCAACTTGGTGGGCAAGGATCGAGCTAAGAAACTCACCGTCGGCACGTTCCACTCCTTCTGCCTGCACACCCTGCGCGAGTACAAGGAGATCATGGGCTGGCCCAAGGGCTTTACCATCTGCGACCCGGGCGACCAGCTCAGCGTCATGAAGGGCGCCCTGCGCGAGCTCGCTATTCCGGAGGCCAACTTCCGTCCCCAGGACGCGATCTCCCTGGTCTCCCTGGCCAAGAACCGGCTGCAGACACCCGAGACCTTCCTGGCGCGCGCCGCCGATGACAAGGACGAGCTGCTCGGCCGCGTCTGGGAGCGCTACGCCGGCGCCCTAGCCCGCAGCCGGCGCCTCGACTTCGACGACCTGCTGATCGAGACCACGCGCCTGCTGCGCATGGCTGGCCCGAAGAAAGAGCTCGCCGCGCGCTTCCGCTACCTGCTAGTGGACGAGTACCAAGACACCAACAGCGCCCAGTTCAACATCGTCAAGGCTCTGGCCGGCAAGCACAGAAACCTGTGCGTGGTTGGCGATGACGACCAGTCCATCTACAGCTGGCGCGGCGCCGACATCGCCAAGATCCTGGGCTTCGAAAAGACCTTCCCCGGCGCCGTGGTCGTGCGCCTGGAGACCAATTACCGCTCCACGGCGCAGGTCATCGACGTGGCCAACCGCTTGATCCGCCACAACGTCAAGCGCCACGACAAGAAGCTCATCTCCGCCGCCGGTTCGGGCGAGCCGATCCAAGCCGTGCGCATGCGCGATGAGGACGCCGAGGCCCAATTGGTGGTAGCGGAGATCACCGCCAAGTGCTCGGAAGGGCACCACCACGACGACTTCGCGATCCTCTTCCGCACCTCGATTCAAGCGCGCGCCTTCGAGGCCGAGCTGCGCATGAAGGACGTGCCCTACGTGCTGGTCGGCGGCCTGAGTTTCTTCGATCGCAAGGAGGTGCGCGATGTGCTCGCCTATGCGCGCCTGATGCTCAACCCCGACGATGAGACCAGCCTGCTACGCATCATCAACAAGCCCTCGCGCGGGGTCGGTAAGACCACGCTCACGCGCGTGCTGGAGTTCGCCACCAACGAGCGCATCACAGCCTGCGAGGCCATCGACCGTGCAGAGGAAATCGAGGGCGTCAACGCCACGCGCCTGAGTCCCGTGCAGCGCATGCGCGAGCGTTTGGCGGCCCTACGCGAGCTCTATCCGGACAAGGAAAAGCGCCTGGTGGACCTGGTGCAACGCATGATCGAAGAGGTGGCCTACGCGGACGAGGTCAAGCGCTGCTACCCGGACGAAGCCGAGTACAAGAAGCGCTGGGTCGGCGTGGAAGAGGTGCTCAACTTCGCCCAGAACTACGTCAAGCGCCGCAAGCGTCCGACCCTGCGCGGCTTCCTCAACGAGCTGACTCTATCGGCCAACGATTCCCCCGACGCGGAGGACGCCCAGCGCCGCCTAGCGGTGACGCTCATGACCTTGCACGCCAGCAAGGGCCTCGAGTTCCCGCGCGTCTTCCTAGTCGGCATGGAGGAGGGCATCCTGCCCCACCTACGCTCGGCTGCCGAGGGCACCATCGACGAGGAGCGCCGCTTGGGCTACGTGGGCATCACGCGCGCGGAGAAGTTCCTGCAGATCTCCTGGTGCGGCGAACGCGCCAAGGGCGGCCGCATGGTCCAGCGTCATCCCTCGCGCTTCCTGCTCGAGATCCAAGGCAAGGAACCGCCCGAAGATTGGATCGCCGCCGGCGACACCGAGCCCACCAATCCCGTCGGCCGCAAGAAGCATCGCAAGAAGGCCAAAGCCGCCCGCCGCCGGACCGGCCGGCGCTAGTCACAAACCTGCGCCGCTCAGGGCGCGGCAAACAGCAGGATCAACGGCAAGCTCAGGCTCGCCGCAAGTCCGCCCAGTGCCAGTACTAGCCGCCGCCCATCGCGCAAGGCCAGCAGCACCCCGCACAGGCCCAGGGTTGCCCCTAGGGAAGCCAGCACCAGGAACAGCACCAGCAGCGGCCCACTGCCCGGAATGCGGTCCCGAAAGGGGATCCAGATGGCGGTGAAGGCCAAGGTCATGGCGCCCAGGGATCCAGCCCAGACGGGCACGTGATCCACAGCGGAGAAGGCTTGGCCCTCGACCAGGCTTTGCGGAGATTGAGACACGCCCGGGAGAGTACACAAAGCCTGGACATGAAGGCGCCGGGCTCCCCCCCAGGGGACCCGGCGCAACTCGGACGTTAGTCGGATCCCCTTCCAGGTCCGAGTGAACCACTTCCTAGGCCTCATTCCTGGGCATTCCACCCCTAATCCGGACAGGTCGTGGGCCAGAGCAAAGTTCAGCGCGACCCGAATCGCCCGTCTCAGGCATGTTTGGATTGAGCTTGGTTGCGCCCCGAGGCCAACCATGTAGTTACCGTCATGGCTCCTGCCGGGACCCCTACCTGCGCAACCAGCGACCCAACACGATGAAACAGAGCCTCCGCCGCGTCGTTCAAGGCCTCCTCGCCCTGGCCTACTTGTCCGTCTCCAGCACCGCCGTTAAGGCCCAGGAACCGGACCTCTTCGACGACACCGTTCTGCGGCAGATCGACATCACGGTCTACGACGCAAACGGCGTGATCGACCCGAATTTCTGGACCAAGCTCGTCCAGAACTGGAACGGCTCGGGCGCCAACCTGCCGGCTGACATCACGATCAGCGGCCCGGACATACCGGTCCCCGTAACACGCACCGGCGTGGGCCTGCGCATCAAGGGCAACTCCTCCTTCTTCTTCCTGCCCAGCGGCTCGCAGAAGGCCTCGTTCAACATCGAGGTCGATGACACGGACCCGGCCGCCGACCTCTGGGGCTACTCCACCATCAACCTGAACAACGGCATCGAGGATCCCACCTTCTGCCGTGAGATTGGCTTCTTCCGCTTCATCCGGCGCTACACACCCGCAGGCCTCGGCAACCACCTGGTAGTCACCATCAACGGCGACCCCTGGGGTGTCTACGTCAACATCCAGCAGTACAACAAGCGCCTGCTCGAGGAGTACTACGAGGACGGCGGCGGTGTGCGCATCAAGTGCCCGAACATCGGCGGCGCAGCCCTGCGTTGGTTCGGTTCCGCCATCAGTAGCTACTTTGCTGACTACGACCTGAAGAATGACGGCGGCCTCGGCACGAACGCTGCTTGGCAGACCCTCGTTGATTGCTGCGACTCGCTGAACAACAGCCCCGCCGCGACCCCGAAGGACATCGACAAAGGCTTCTCCGTCGACGCTGCCATCTGGACCGTCGTGGGCGAGAACCTGTTCATGGATGAGGACAGCTACATCTCCAAGGGTGCCGACTTCAACGTCTACTGGGAGCCGATCCACCAACGCTCCTACCTGCACCAGCACGACGGCAACGAGTCCTGGGGCGTCAGCCTCTTCGGCTGGCCCGGCGGCACCATCACCGAGCTCTCGCCCACCTACCGCTTCAACGGTGGTATGCGCCCGGCCGTTCGGCGCGTCGTGGCCATTCCGGAGTGGCGTGAGCGTTACTTCGCTCACTACCGCACCATGCTCGAGGACTTCAGCTGGGACGACTTCGAGCCGCAGATCGAGGGCTACCACACCCTGATCGATGCAGCGGTCTTGGCTGACCCCAAGCGCATCTACAGCTACAACAAGTTCACCCTCAACTTCACCACGGACGTGAACATCCCGCTCGCCGGTACCACGGTCGTAGCACCGGGCCTGAGGCGTTACGTGGATGACCGCTTGGCCTTCCTCTCCGTCCATCCGGAGATAGCCGAGCCCGTACCCGCCATCAACTGGCTGCGTCACGCGCCCTATCGTCCGGCCGCCGGCCAGCCCGTGTTCATCACTACCAGCGTGACCCCGGACCCGACCGCTCCCATTGGCGAAGTGACCCTCTACTACCGTCACCAGCCCGGGCACTACCTCGAAGCGCTCATGCTCGACGACGGCCTGAACGGCGACGGCGCAGCAGGTGACGGCGTCTACGGCGTGGAACTACCCGCCACCCTCGCCCTGGGCGACTTCGCCACCTACTACGTAGGCGCCGCCAGCGACGTTGCTTCCGGCAGCGGCACGCGCTTCCTGCCCAAGTACGCCGAGGGCCGCCCCCAGGACGTGCGCGTTGGCTTCGGTGCCTCCGGCATGCGCATCACCGAGGTGCTCTACTCCGGCACGGACGGCGAGTTCTTCGAGCTCACCAACACCACCGCCGCCCCCGTCGACCTCGCCGGTTGGAGCATGGACGACAGCAGCGCCAACGTAGGCACCTTCGACCTAACCCCCGCCGGCGTAATCTCCCCGGGCGAGTCGATCATCATCACCCAGAGCGACCCCTTGGCCTTCAGCGCTGCCTGGAACCTCAGCGGCGTCACCGTACTCGGCCTCAACGTGAACGCGAACTTGGGTCGTAACGACTCGATCAACATCTTCGACGCCATGGGCGAGCTCCACGAGCGCTTGGCCTACGGCGACGAGCGCTACCCCTACAGCGAGCGTTCGAAGGACGAGTCCAACTGGGTCTGCGACGGCGGCCTCGGTCAGGACGATCCCTACGCCTGGCGCAACAGCGTCGCAGCGGACGGACAGAACTCGGTCGTCTCCCTTGGCGGCGACACGGGTAGCCCCGGCACCCACGCCACCGCGGCCTGCGATGAGCTCACCTTCGGCGACACCTACTGCCCCTCCAACCCCAACACCACCGGCCTCGTCGGCGCCCTCGCGGGCGTCGGTAGCCCGATCGTGGGTGCGGATGACTTCAGCCTGCTAGCCACCCAGCTACCGGTCGGTGAGTTCGGCTACTTCATCATGGGCCAGGTCCAAGCCGTGGTGAACATGCCCGGCGGAAGCCAGGGCGTGCTCTGCCTAGCCAACCCCATCGCGCGTCTGATCAGCACCCTGGGCAGCGTCTCTCCCTCAGGCGAACTGAGCAGCCCGATCGACCTGTTCAATGTCCCGGTCGGCTCCAACATCGTCGCGGTTACCGCCGGCGAAACCTGGAGCTTCCAGTGCTGGCACCGCGACTTCTTCGGCGGCTCCCCCACCTCCAACTTCACCGACGGAATCGAGATCGCATTCCAGTAGCTCGGCTCGGCCGTGGTGGATTTGTTCCTGGCACAGTACCACCTACATACCCCTGGGGTGGGAATTCGGAGGCCCACGCCCACGGAACAGGTAATTCCGCCTACGCTAGACACTAGGCTACGTCGTGTGAGGTATCGCGCCTCACTTGTCTCGTTCGACTCAGCTCCAACACTAGGAATGCTACTCGTGAACTTCTCTAGATTCGTCTCCCCTCTTGCTACATTGTTGTGCTTCGGTGCTTCGGTGCTTCGGTAGCGACACTTCCAGGCACCGCGCTCGGTCAGACCATCGACATTCACGTGAATGCGAACCACGTTGGTCCGGAGGATGGCCTGTCATGGGCTACCCCGTATACCGACTTTCAGATGGCACTGAACAGCTCCTTCACGGGTGCTGTTATTGCTGTCGCCACTGGCACCTACAAGCCATCCACAGGCACCACCCGTAGCGACACCTTCGTCATTGGGGATGAAATCAAGGTCTATGGAGGCTTTTCAGGAGACGGCACAGAGTTCGTGGTCTCTGATCGAGCAGGCCTGTTCTCCCAGACCATTCTCAGTGGAGATCTAGGGCAAGGCATCAACTCCTATCACGTCGTCACGATCAATGACGTCAAGGTTACCGTGAATGCACTTACCGTCCTAGACGGCTTCAAGATCCAAGGAGGATCCGCTGACCACCCGACCTCCCTAGTTGATCGCCTCGGCGGAGGAATCTTGAGCATGGCGGCCGGCGCTGAAGTCCGCAACTGCACGTTCAGAGGAAACCACGCGGCAGATGGCGGAGGCGGCATGTGCGTCATCGACGACACTAACCCGAACTCAATCAACACCAGCTCTGCGGTGCGGTTGGCAGAGTCCCGTTTCGAAAGCAACACCACGGATGGCAGCGGGGGCGGCCTCATGCTGCAGAATCTCTCAGGCGGCGCCCAAGTCGTTCACAATTGCACCTTTCTGCTTAACGAAGCTGATAGTGGCAGCGGAGGAGGGATCTTCATCGATGACAACCGTAACTCTGACGTCCTCGAGGTCCTCAACTGCAGTATCTACGACAACAGTGCAATGACTGGCGGAGGGATTTCTTTGGCTAGAGACACTTACGTGACGGTGGAGAACTGCACGATCGCGTTCAATACTACGACTGGCAATGGAGGGGGCGTGGCTTTCTCGGGCGACACGTCAACCAACGGAACCCTCCAAAGCTGCATTATCACTAGAAACACCAGTCCAGGCCTGTTCCAGGTTGCCCCAACCGGAGGGTCGGCTCCCAGCAACACGGTAAGCTACTGCAACGTTCAGGACTCCGTTCCTGCCGGCATCGGCAACATCAGTGCACTGGCCAAGTTCCAGAGTCCAGCCAACCGCGACTTCCATCTCAAAGCCACTTCACCCTGCCTAGATACCGGCGTGCCCGTGTTTGGGGGGACCGGCGTCCCTACGGACACCTTCGATCTCGATGGCAATACGAACTTCACCGAAATTGTCCCGGTCGATCTAGATAGTCAAACTCGAGTGTCCATTTCCAGCACGACAAGCGGCGCCCCTCTTCGGATTGACATGGGTGCCTTCGAACGAATCCCCGAGGTAGCCGGCCAGTAGGCCTAAGGATCCAAGTCATGAAGAGCTTCCACCTCTGGACGATCCAGACCTTACTTCTCAGCTTGGCGGGCAGCGCCAATGGGCAAGTCCACCAGCCTGAGCATGACCTTCTGCTTCCTCCGGTGCTGGAACCTCTTGATGGATTCGCGCGGGGCATCGTCATGAATGACGATGTCCTCGCCGTCGCCGACGTCTTGCTCCTCGCACCAACCGGGGACCGACGGGGCGGAGTTCAAATTTATAGGTCCGTGAACGAGGAGTGGATCCACACACAGACCTTGTTTGCGAATGACCACCAGAATGTCAGGCAATTCGGGTCGAGAATGCTCTTGGCCGGCGATGAGCTGTTCGTATCCGTCCCACAGTATTCCACTTCCGCCGGATTCAGCTTTGGCGCGGTATATGTGTTCCAAGACTCCCCGGGAGGATGGATACAGACCCAAAAGCTCACCGGCTCATTGACCCATCCCTATGAGGCCTTCGGACTCTCGATCGCGGTCGACGGTGACTCACTAGTTATTGGCACGCCATCCCATGAGTTCGATCCGGTCAATTCTCCCGATGCGGAAGGTATCGTCTACGAATTCGAGCGCACATCGAACGGTTGGCAGGAGATCGGGTTTATTGAGCCAACCTTCCTTCTCCACCCCTACGGGAGATTTGGAACATCTCTCGCCCTCGATGGCGACACCCTCGTCGTTGGTGATCTTTCGGAGGGAACTCCGCCCTCCTTCCTCAATGGCCATGGAGCCGCATGGATTTTCGCTCGCAGCTCAACTGGCTGGGACTTGCGTGTAAGGCTCACACCTCCGTCCATCTTGGAACTAAAGGGCTTTGGCCACGGCGTTCAACTGCACCAAGGACGACTGTTCGTTTCCTCGCCGGCAGTTTCCTACAGCCAGGTTGCTGGCTTTGGGATGGTTCGCATGTACGACCAGAGCGGCCCTCCAGCCATCGATGACGGATGGCAGCTGCAGCAGACCATCAGCGGCTCGGACGGCTCCAACCGAAACTTCTTCGGGCAGGCATTCGAAGTTCACGGAGACTGGCTCTTCGCCTCTGCCATGCGGGCCAGTTACCCCCAGTCCGAGGTCGGCGGCGGCTATCTCTTCAAGGAGACTGCCGCTGGCTGGGTGGAAGCATCACGCTTGCTCCCAGTCACCAGCGGTCGGTTCTTCGGAAGCCACGCCGCCTTCAACGGCAGCGTAGTCGCACTCGGCTCCGGCGATGGAAGCCTCCTCCCCGGCAATTCCGGCCGAGTGGCCTTCTTCCGACGACCCGTCGAATTCGCGAACGAGTGCCTCGCCGTCCCGAACTCCAGCGGTCAATCAGGCAAGCTCTTCCCTACGGGCAGCCAGACCGCGACCGACAATGATTTCGTCCTGGTCGCCTCCGCCTTACCTGAGGACAGCTTCGGCATGGTCCTCGTAGGCCGCGATCCCGCCTTGCTCTTGGGCGCCTACGGCAGCCTGGGCATCCTCTGCCTCGACCCCATGACTCTCGGCATGGTCCGGCAATCAGTTCGGGTAACAGGCGAGGCAGGCTTCATGGCCATGCCGGTGGACCTAAGCTCGGTCCCCACCAACCCCGTGCAGAGCATCCTCGCCGGCGAAACCTGGCGCTTCCAAGTCTGGTACCGAGACAAGATCCCGAATCACGTCTCCAACATGACTGAGGCCATCTCGATCACGTTTGAGTAGCGCTTGATCAAGCACAGGTGAATACACGAGGTCGGTCGGGGTAGGCTCTAGCCACCCATGACCGACCTCACCCATTTATTCGCGGCCTTCGCGGAGGGATCGCCCGGAGCGGGGGACCAGATTCTGTCCCTGGTATATGACGAACTGCGGCGGCTGGCGGCGCAGAAGCTGGCCCGCGAGGAGCCCGGCATGACCCTGCAGCCCACGGCCCTCGTGCATGAGGCTTGGCTGCGGATCGGGGGCGCCAAGGAAACGGACTGGCGCAACCGCAGCTACTTCTTCGCCGCCTGCGGGGAGGCCATGCGGCGCATCTTGGTGGATAACGCACGCTCCAAGGCACGCCTCAAGCGCGGGGGCGATCGCGCGCGGGTTGAGCTGGATTCGGGCCTGGCGGCCATGCCGGTGGAGTCCTTGGATGTGCTGGCCCTGGACGAGGCACTGACCAAGCTCGGCCAGGAGTCGCCGCGCAAGGCGCGCCTGGTGGAGCTGCGCTTCTTCGCCGGCATGGAGATCGAGGAGGCCGCCCTGGCCCTCGATATCTCGCGCGCCACGGCGGACCGGGATTGGGCCTTTGCCAAGGCCTTCCTGCATCACGAGATCCATAAGGGCGACGACTAGCAGGCCGTTGATA
>JBLIOL010000190.1:0-10881 GCA_047639615.1 Planctomycetota bacterium
TGGACCGTTTTCCAGACCAGCATGGACGACGCCAACCTGGCCAACAACGCGGGCTTCTTCAACCGTGACGCCGCGGTGCTGCACCACATGTGGGCCGCTCAGGTACGCGAGACCGCCGCCGCCAACGAGAATGCCGAGGAAGCCGCCGAGCAGCGCGCCTTCGCCGACAAGCAAGACGCGCTCGCAATGGCCGGCATGCAGCGCAGCTGGGAAGCCTACGCCCGCGCCGCGGAGCTTGCCCCCGACGACGTGCGCATCGTCAACGATGCGGGTCTGATCATGACCTACTACCTGCGCACGGACGTGAAGCGCGCCGAGGAGCTCCTGCTGCAGTCCGTAGCCGCAGGCGAAGCCCAAGAGGCCGACAGCGACCCCATGAGCGACCTGAACGAGGCCTGGGGCGACGCCTACCAGAACCTCGCCGTGCTCTACCTGACCTGGCTCGACGAGCCGGCCAAGGCTAAGCAGTACATGGAGAAAGCTCTGGAGATCGGTCCCGGTTCACGCAACCGCCTGCGCAGCATCATCGAAGTGTGCGACGAGCGCATCGCCGGCAAAACCACGGGCAGTGGTCAGTTCGATCGCATGATCTGGACGCCCGCCGCCGCGCACTAAGCAAGGCAACCAAACCTCCCCCGGAGACATCGAGTCATGCGCAACGCGTTCATCCTTGCCTGTGTCCTGCTCTTCGGGGGAGTTCAAAATCTCTCCGCCTGCGCCACGCCCAGCGCGGGCGAAGGTGCCGCCGCTGAACTCAGCGCGGTCCAAGATGAAGCCATCATCGCGGACCTCTTGCTGCGCGGCCGCAAGCTGCTCGACGCAGGCCAGGCCTCCGAGGCCCAGATCCTCTTCGAGCAAGCCGACGGCGAGTCCCGCGGCGCCCTGCGCACGCGCATCTGGCTGATGCGTGCCTGGATGGACCAGGGCCGCATCAATGACGCCTTCGACGTCATGGACCGCATGCGTGAGCAAGGCGCCGAGGGCACGCCCGTGGACTACATCTACGGCATGGGCTCCTACCGGCGCGCCCTGCGCGACCAGTCCGGCGGCATGTCCAAGAGCGTGGCCTTCGCCTTCGCCGATGCGGTGCAGTTCCTGACCCGCGTGCTCGAGGCCGATGCCGAGCAATACTACGACGCTTGGCTGCCCCTCGCCCACGCAGCCTGGGGTTCGCAAGAGCTCGACCAAGCGCGCAGCGCCGTGGACAAGGCCGTGGAGCTAGACCCGGAGAACGCCCAGGTGCACTACTGGCATGGCCGCATCCTCTTCAGTCAGTTCCAGCAAGCCCAAACCAACGCCAACGCAGACGCCGACGCCAACGCAGACGCCGACGCCAACGCAGACGCAGACGCAGAGCTGGCCGGGGCGGAACTAGGCGCAGGCGCAGAGGCTGCCTTCCTGCGCGCGCTGGAGCTAACCCCGCGCACTGAGGAGCGCGCCGCCAACCAGCACGAGCTGCACCTTCAGCGCGGCTACCTGGCCCTCTGGCGCAAGCAGCAGGACGCCTCCTACATACCCTTCGCCGAGGCCATCGGCTGGGACCCCGCCAGCGTCGACTACGCCGCACTCTTCGGCAGCCTGCAGGATGCCGAAGGCGCTGCAACCCCCTACGTGCGGGTGCTCACCAGCGGGCATGAGCAGTTCGTCGAACGCTACGGCTCCGAGAACAATTCCGACGCCACCCTGCTCTGGTGGCTCGGCTATGGACAGGCATCGCTCGAGCAACACGCCCTAGCCGAGGCCTCCTACCTGGCCTCCGTCACCAAGTGGCCGGCCTACGTGGACAGCTGGTGGTACCTGGGTCGCGCGCGCTACTTCCAAGAGGACTACCTGGGCGCCGTGCAGGCCTGGGCCACGCTCTTCGATGAGAATCCTTCGAGCCTGGTACAGCTGATCGGATCGGACAGCGAGACCAACCTCGGCATCGTGCGCTACGCCGTTGGCAAGACGGTGGCGCTGGTGAAGGAGGACGACCTCTCACTCAACATCCCCATGGCCGCCGTGGCCGAAGCGATCATCGCCGTGGATCACAGCCAGGCCAAGTACTGGAACGACCTCGGCCTCTTCTGTCGCGACGCGGGCGAGCACCTCACGGATTCCAGCGAGGAAGGCGACGCCGAGCGCGCACTGGTCTACCTGGAGCGCTCCTGGGAGTCCTACCAGCACGCCATGACCCTGGCCCCGACGGACCCCGCTTACATCAACGACGGCGCCGTAGTGCTGCACATCTTCCTGAAGCGCGACCTGGATCAAGCCGAAGCGCTCTACGGCAAGGCTATTGGATTAGCACAGGAGCAGATCGCCGCCGGTGGCTTGGACGAGGCCCAGCTCAAGCTCGTCCAGCAAGCTCTCGGGGACGCCCAGAAGAACCTCGAGACATTGCGCAAGGAGCGCGCGGAAGCCGGCAACTAAGCCGCGCCCCGAGCGGGTATTCTCTGGGGCCATGGAGCTCCCCTTCCGCATCCAGTCCGAGCCCGGCGATCAGCCCGTCATCACCGTCGACGGCTCCTTCGGCGCCCCCGGTCTGTGCCTCTCCCATTGGCCCGGTCACAGCACGCCCGCGCACCTGCTGCGCGACCTGTCGACGCAGATCGCCCTGGCCTTTGCCGAGTTGCCCCCGGAGGAGCGCCAAGCCCTCGCTGCCGGCTGCGGCGCCGTGGTCAACAACCACTACGACACGGACGGCGTGTGCGCCGCCTTCGCCGTGCTGCGCCCGGAGGCGGCCCTACCCCACGCCAAGGCCTTGATCGCTGCAGCCGCCGCCGGCGACCTCTTCCGCACCCCCAGCGAGCAGGCGTTCCGGCTAGACCTAGTGATCACGGCCTTCGCCGATGCGAAGCTCTCGCCCATCGCCGATGAGCTGCGCGGCCTGAGCGATCCCGAGCGGCATCAGCACGCCACCCGCGAGCTGATCGAGCGCTTGCCGAGCCTGCTCGCCCCGGGCGGCCTCGACGCCTACGAACATCTTTGGGCCGCCCAGAGCGCCGCCCTGCAAGCGGACCAAGCAGATCTGGCCGCGGCCGCCTTCGACGACATCGTGCACTTGGACGCGGGCGTCTACCTGGCACCCATGGAGACCTGCTCCAGCCGCGAGCCCGCGGGCATCCAAAACTACGACCCCGGCCGCCACGCCATCTTTGGCGCCAGCGAGTTGGACCGCGTGCTGATCCTCGGCCCGAGCGCCGCGGGCTGCACCGCGCGCTTCCTGCTCAACACCACCTCCTGGTTCGACATGCCCACGCGCCGCGCCCAAGCGCGACCCGATCTCGTCGCTCTTTGTGCTGCGCTCAATCAAGCGGAAGGCAGCGACTCCAGCGCCGAGCTCTGCTGGCGCCACCAGGCCCAGGACAGCCCCGCCCCCGAGCTCTGGTTTGGCCGCGCCGGCGCGCCGCTCTACGGCGAGCACGCCAGCGCCTACCTAGCGCCCAGCAACCAAGACCCGCTCGCCATCAAGGCCCACGTGCTCGACGCTCTGCGCGCCGCCTGGTCCTTCAGCCAAGCTGACGAAGACGACGAGCAAGGCGACTGGCGCAACGTATGAGTTCCATCGGTCCCCGCTTGATCGAGCCCGGCAGCGCCGCCGACCCTCTCGTGGCCGTGCGCTCGGACTTCTGGAACTTCAATGGCCTCGGTTTCTACGACGGCGAGGAAGCCTGCGTCATCGATCCGGGTATCAGGCGCGAAGACATCGAGCTCTTGGGTACGCGCCTACGTTGGGCCGGCGGCCGAACAAGCCCGCGCCGCATTACCAAAGTGCTCGTTACCCACTCGCACCACGATCACTTCCGTGGCTGGGATTCCTTCCCCGGCGCCGAGGTGATCCTGCCGAGGGTCGCCGCCGATAAGGCAGCCACCCCACGCCGGCGCATCCTGGCCGCCAAGAGTGCAGTGGACGACCGGCTTGGCGAAGTGCACGAGGGCTTCCGCTACCCGAACGCCTACCCAATCTTCGACGAACGCCTGAGCCTGCAGGTGGGCAGCCGCGAAGTCGAGTTGCGCTTCCTACCCGGCCACTCCGACTGCACCAGCGTGGTCTGGATCCCGAGCTTGCGCACGCTTTGCACCGCGGACTACTTAGTCTCACCTGGCCTGCCCTACTGCCGCTGGGATGCCGACGCCTTCGACGCTGCCCTCGACACGCTCACGCGTTGGACCCAGGAAGAAGGCATCGAGCGCGTCTGGCCCGCCCACAACGCGCCGATCCTCGGCAACGCTGCGATCCTGGCAGCCATCGACGCCGACCGACGCGTGATGCAGGCCCTACGCGAGCGCGCTCACGAGGTGCACGCCTCCGGCCTCGACGGCCTCGAAGCCGCGCGGGCCGTATCCGAAAACATGGACGGAGTACGCGGCTGGGAAGCCGGCGTGCAACGTCGCCAAGACGTGGATAATGCGCGTCGCGTGCTGGCCGCCGTGGCCGCTAGCTCAGCTTAGCTTGCGGCTTGCGCGACTTGGCGAAGGAGTACAGCGCCAAGCCCACGGGCACACAGCTGATCGCCATCACCGCCCGCACGCCTAGCACGCCCGCCAAGGCTCCGCCGGTCGCCCCGCCCACGGCCACGGCCAAGGTCCGTGCACTGAACACAGCGCCGAAGGCGCCGCCGCGCCGGTCCGCTACAGTCACCGTCGCGGCCAAACCAAAGGCCAATGGCGCGACTCCCGCCAAAGCCGCCCCCATCAAAAAACGCCCCACGAGCAGCGCCGGGTAACTGGGCACGCTGGCCTGCAGCAATAGGGACGCCACCGAACCCAGAGCGCACACCCGCAGTGCCCGCCGGTGACCCACGAGATCCCCATAGCGTCCCCACAGCGGCAGGAACACCAGGTTGGCAATGGCCATGGCTCCAAAGCTCAGGCTCGTAGCGAAGATGCTCACCTTCTGCACGCTATCGAGCGGCTCCGTTGAAAGCCGTTGCAACCAATAGCTCCAGCGCTCCGCCATGGGATCCAACCCGCGGAAGAGTTCCACCACGTACTCCTCGAGCACGGGATTCACCGCCCCCATGCCTAGCTGCAAGGCGAAAACCAACCCCGCCGCTCCACGCAGAACCGGATTGCCTAGCACATCGCGCATGTCGCCTCGAAGCGCACTCAACGCGCTGCGCACCGGCGACGAGTCCAGGGCCTTGTCCGCTACGCGCCGCAGGCTCTTGTCCTCCACAGCAAAGAGCGCCACCAGTACGGCTCCTAGCAGCGCCAAGGCGCCGACCACATGGAACACATTCTGGTGGCTGCCGGAGCGAATACTGATCCAGCCCCCGAGCAGCGGCCCAAGCATGCCCCCAATGGCCAGCGAAGTCGTCAGATAGCCCGCGATGCGACCCTGCCGCTCCGCCGGCGCCGCCACGCTCACCAGCGTAATGCTGGGCGGAATGAACCCACTGAAAAGCCCCTGCCCGAGGCGCATCGCCAGCAGCTGCAGCGGCGTCTGCACATAGGCCATGGCGCCCACGAAGAATGCGATCGCCAGCATCGAGCGCACGACCATCAACTTGCGCCCCAGCCGATCGCCCAGCGCTCCCCAAATAGGGCTCATGATCGTCGCCGAGAGCGGAGCAGCGCCAAAGCACACCCCCGCCCACAGCCGCACGCTGGCCTGACCCTCGACCCCCAAATCCCGCAGCAAGCTAGGGAAGAAGGGCAAGAAGCTCATCATCCCGATCGCCGTGATCAGATTCGCCAACCACACGACGAAGAAGGTCCGCCGCCAACTCGCCTTAGCACCCATAAGCCGCCCACTCTGCGGCACGCGCCGCTCTGTGGAAACCCTAGTGCCCACAAATTGGGTCAGGCGCGAAGCGACATCAAAATCGCCACTTCGTGCCTGACCCAGTAACTCCGCCGACTGTGTGAAGCCGGATCCGTGGATCTCAGCCGACGGTCTTGGCGCCGGCCTCGGCCACAGCGTGGTCGTCTTCGACGCTGCTGCCGGAGACACCGATGGCGCCGATGATTTCGCCGGCGGCATTGGTCAAAGGCAGGCCACCAGGGAAGGTGATCAGGCCGCCGTTGGAGTGCTCGATGTTGTAGAGGGGGCCGCCCGGCTGGGACAGGCCGCCGATGGCGCCCGTGGGCATGTCGAAGAAGCGCGCCGTGCGTGCCTTCTTCTGGGCGATGTCGATAGAACCCAACCAGGCCCCATCCATACGCACAAAGGCCTTCAGATTGGCGCCGGCATCGACCACAGCGATGTCCATCTTGGTGTTGATCTCAGCGGCCTTACTTTGGGCAGCGGCAATAACGGCTTGAGCTTGCTCGAGGGTGATGTCAGACATGTGCTTGGGTTCTAGAGGTGCGATAGGAGAAGAAAGAGACCCAGAGTTTGATCTCTACCCCCCTAGGGATCCACCCCCAGCCACGCGAATCCAGGGAGCACAAGTCTTCCTATTCAACGATCCAGGTCAGGCACCCGGATGCAGCCTGCTACTTGCTGATGGCGTGCCGGAAGACATCGGTGAAGCTCAGCAAGCCCACGAGCCGGCCCTGCTCCAACACCGGGGCGCGGCGGATGCCTAGCATGCGCATCATGGAGACGGCGGTTTCGAGGCTCCACTCGGGAGCCAGGCCGATGGTCGGCTGGCTCATGACATCGGCGACGGTGGTGGATTCCAGCTCACCTAAATCGTCGAACAGGTGGCCGACCACGTCCTTCTGAGTGATGATTCCGAGGCCTTTGGAAGGGTCCTGCAGATCGACCACGAGGCAGGTGATATTCATGTCGAGCATGACTTGCGCGGCGGACGCCAGGGAGGCGAGCGGGTCGACCATGCGCACGTCTTGCATCATGATCTGGCGAACGGGGGTGTCTTTGTAGGAGCTCATAGTTGGCTTCAGCCCTAGGTTTGGGTGATCTCGCCGGTGTCGGGGTCCCGGCGAAAGGTCCCCCCAGGTCGGGAGTGATCGATCGAGAGGTGGGCGTCGCCGATTTGGATTCTGACGCCCGAGTGGATGGTTTTTTCGATGCGGATCAGCGGCAGGCCGACACTGGCCATGGCGACCTCGAGGTCGCGTTGCTGCTGTTCGAGCACGGCGGTGGCCTTGTGCAGGTCGCGCTGAGCCTTCATGGCGAGACGAATACCGCCGGCTTGGTCGCGAGTCAGGGCCTTCCCCACGCGCTTGGCGCTCTGCACCTCACGCTGACGCTGCAACTTATTGGCGCGCGCATGGGCCACTTTCAGCTCCTTTTGAACGCGCATCGAGGCGCGCAGCAACTGGGGGTCGGCACCCAATCGCACCAGGGTTTCGACCCCTTGGGAGGACCCGAGCTCTTTGGCCACGAGGGACTCGCTCGCCACGTAGATGCCACCACGTAGATGACCGGCTCCATCCTTCGCAATGATGCTTCCGCCAGCCTCAATGGTGCTGTTCGTGTCCATCTCCAGCACCACGTTGCCGCCTGCTCGCACGCTGGCATTCTGGGTGAACTTGACCCGCACATCATCCCCTGCCTCGATCAATCCCTGGTCGCCGGCCAGGATTCCTGCAGCCACCCTCAGGGACTTACCGGCCTTCACAGTGGCGTCTTCAATCGCCGCATCCACGTCGATGTCTTGGCCCGCGCAGACCTTGAAGCCACGACGAATCGTCCCGCTGATATGCACACTGCCCGACACCTCGATGTTGCCGCAAGCGAGGTCCACGTCACCGTCCACCTCGAGCACGTCCGTAACGTAGACATCCCCCGACGGTCCCATGCGAACCACGCCGTCGATCTCCGCGAGTAATCGCAAGCACTCACCAGCTCCAGGCTCGGTGCGCACATTCTCGCCACAGCTCTGGTCGGACGTGCTGGGTGACGGCGGATCGATCGGCTCGCCATCCACGCCCTTACCCGGCACACCCTCGATACCGGGGAACCAATCCCCCACCGCTTCATCCTTTAGGACGCTGTGCACGCCGCCGCGCTCGCGATAGTCGATGCGCTGGGACTCAGTATCGAGGACTCCGCTTGAGAGGTCCTGCTGCACAACCAGCTGCACCCGCGCCGCTACCCGCGCGACAGGTTCATCGCCTGTGGCGATACACACAGCCTCGCCGCTCGTAGGTGCTGCCAAAGCTGCGGCGATCGCAGCATGGTCGATGCCGTACTGAATCCCCAGAGCTTCCAACTCTGCGCTGACCTGCTCCAGCTCCAAGCCCGGCACCCCTTCGAGGAAGGCCTTAGAACGATCGGAGCTAATGTGGATGTGTGCCACGGCTATATCTGGCGTCAGTTCTGACGATCGGGGTTAGGCACGGGACCGCATGACTCAGGCCGCGAAGGTCGAGTCGTCCGAGTCGGCGAGCGGATCGTCGACGAAGCGTTGACGGATTTGGTCGACCTCGTCCGCGCGCGAGAGGAAGGCCTTCAGGGCGTGCGGATCCAGGTGGGTCCCGGACAGGCCACGCAGGTGCTCCATGGCCTTGGCGTGCGTCCAAGCTTGCTTGTAGCTGCGCTCGGAGGTGAGCGCGTCATAGAGGTCGGCTAGGGCGACGATGCGGCCCGATAGCGGGATGGCCTCCCCCGCTAGGCCACTGGGATAGCCGCTGCCGTCCCAACGTTCGTGGTGGCTGCGCGCGATGTCGCTGCCCATGGAAACGAATCCGAGCACCGGGTTCTCGCGCATGAGCTGCGACAGGATCTCGGCGCCCACTTCGGAGTGGCTCTTCATGAGCTCCCACTCCATTGGTGAGAGGCGGCCGGCCTTGAGCAGGATGGCGTCGGGCACGGCAACCTTGCCGAGGTCGTGCAGGGGCGCACAGCGCATTAGGTCCACCAAGAAGTCGGAGCTGATCTCGGACTGGTAGTGGCCGTCGTCGCGCAGGGCCTCGGCCACGAGCACGGAGTAGTGCGCCACACGCGAGAGGTGCGCGCCGGTCTCGCCGTCGCGCATGTCAGCGATGCGCGCCATGGCCAGCAGCGTTGCTTCCTGGGCGCGCTGACGTTCCACACGCTGGACCTCGGCTTCAGCCGCGGATGCCAGGGGCGCGGCTACGGCGGCTAGCAGCGTCTCGTGAGCTTCGGACATGCCGTGCTCGTCACCGCACTTGCCATCCACAACGATCTCGCCAACGCGGCCGCGGCCGGATTCGAGCGGCAAGCGATAGAGTCCACTCCCCATCTCCGGTCCGGCGCTCACATCAGCGCCGCCACCAGGTTGATCCTGATCCCAGAGCTGTACGTGCACACCACGCTCGGGCAGTAGTTTGACCAGCGTATCGGCGGCGGTCTGCGCCAGGCCGGCGAGGTCCTCTCCTGCACTCAATTTGCGCGTGAGGGCGTAGAGCCGACGTACGGTGCTCTCGTCAAAGGCCTGAGCATCTTCGTCCACGGCGCTATAGAAAGAGCGAGCGCGATGGGCTCGATGATCCCCCACAGCTAGCTCAATGATCTCGCGCGCGCGCGGACCATCTTCAGCAGTGGCTAAGCAACGCACTTCGATGCCAGCCACGGCGCTGGCCTTGGCCTCGCCCACGAGCGCAAAGCAGAGCAGGGGCCGTTGCTCGCGCAGCTCGGTCAACACCGCACTCAGCTGCGCGCCCAGGAGTTCCGCATCCAATACGATCACGGCCGCGGGAGGCGCGTCCGCAAGACCAGCCAGGGGTTGGCTGCTATCCGGCAGGACCGTCGAAGCAAAGCCAGCGGACTGAATTGCACTGTACAGAGGGCGAGAAGCCCGCTCGGGGGCGAGGGCGAGAAGAATTCGACTGGTCATGGTGTGTGCAAGGGGTGCCGAGGTCCTGTCGACACGTACACACACTAGGCCTGCGTCCGACCTCGAAAAAAAGGCAATCTGGGAGTGTGGAAGTTCTTTCCGCCCGAAGGCCGAAAGAACCGCCCAGCCTGCCCGCTAGGAGCGTGTCGCGCATAGCCGAGCTTGCGAGGCATGTGCCATTTCCCGCGAGGCAAGGCGCGCCAAGACCCTCGTAACCGTAGCTACCCTGGGTTTGGTGCAACGCAGCATCGCTAATTAGGGCGCGTGGCTCGCGAAGTTGGCCATCTGCGACACGAGCCTACCAGGCCGCTTAAAAAACAGCGGCCCAGCGATTGGTTTCCACGGATCGTCTGGCAAGGCGACGGGTTCCCCCATAGTGGTGGCTAGTTGGGGGTTCTGGCAACGCAGCCAGGCGCTTCGTGGGAGCCGAGCGACAAGTCGCTGTTTTTTAAGCGGGCTGCTAGTTGCGGAAGGACTGCAACGGTGCGGGAATACGGCCACCGCGGCCGAACAGCACCGGGGCACCGAAGCGGCCTGGATCCTGGACGATTGCGGTACCGAGCAGGCCACCCCACTCAACCGTGTCGCCGGGGCCCTTGCCAGGTACCGGGATCAGGCGCACGGCGGTCGTCTTCTGGTTGACCATGCCAATGGCCATCTCGTCGGCGATGATGCCGGCGATCACATCCACGGGCGTGTCGCCAGGTACGGCGACCATGTCCAGGCCTACGGAGCAGACAGTAGTCATGGCTTCGAGCTTGGCCAGGGACAGAGCCCCGACACGCACGGCCTCGATCATGCCCTGATCCTCGGACACCGGAATGAAGGCTCCGGAGAGCCCGCCGACGCTGGAGGAAGCCATCACGCCGCCCTTCTTGACCGCGTCCGTGAGCAGAGCCAGAGCTGCCGTTGTACCGGGAGCGCCGGTGACGCTGACGCCGATCAACTCGAGGATGTCCGCCACCGAATCGCCCACGGCCGGCGTCGGTGCCAAGGACACGTCAACGATGCCAAAGGTCGTGCCCATTCGCCGAGCGGCCTCGCGGCCCACCAATTCGCCAACCCGAGTGACCTTGAATGCGGTGCGCTTGATGGTCTCATAGACCGCCAATAGGTCAGCCTCCGGACCAAGACGCTCCAGGGCCGAACGCACCACGCCCGGGCCGCTGACGCCCACGTTCATGAC
>JBLIOL010000191.1:0-10867 GCA_047639615.1 Planctomycetota bacterium
GGCGGGGTCCGCACGGTAGCCGATGGACGCCCCCGGAGTCGCACACTTTAGGTGGACTCGCCCTCCAGCGACCCGCAGAGTCGCGGGCTCGGTCTGAGGGCATACCGCGTCGGCATACCGCGTCAGTCACTTTCCTCCGGTAATGACCGGAGGAAAGTGACTGACGCGGTATGCCCGGTAGACTGCGTGGGCTGATGGTCGAGCCTTCCTGGAGTCTGCGTGACGTGTCTACACGGCCGGGGGTGTACTTGTTTAAGGACGCCTCTGGGGAGGTGCTGTATGTGGGCAAGGCGCGGAACCTGCGGCAGCGGCTCGCCAGCTATCGGCGGCCGGGGGGGGACGGGCGGCTGAACGTGGCCTTCTTGGAGAAGGAGGCGGAGTCCGTCGAGACGATCGTCACGCGCACGGAGAGCGAGGCGCTGCTGCTGGAGGACACGCTCATCAAGCAGTACAAGCCGCGGCACAATATTCGGCTGAAGGACGACAAGTCGTTCTTGATGCTGCGGCTGGATTTGACGGAGCGCTTTCCGCGGCTGAAGTTTGTGCGGGCCCATGACCCTGAGGTGGGGCGCAGCGGGGGCGGCAAGCGCTTCTTCGGGCCCTATACGTCCTCGCGGGCGGTGCGGCGCACGCTCTCGGACCTGCATCGGGTGGTGCCCTTGCGGGATTGCCCGGACTCGGTCATGAACCACCGTTCGCGGCCTTGCTTAAAGCATCAGATCGGGCTGTGCAGTGCGCCTTGCGTGGGGCTGATCGAGGCCGAGGAATACGCGGGCTTGGTGGAGCGTGCGGCACGGGTGCTCTCGGGAGACGTGGAGGAGTTGGCCACGGATTTGACCGAGCGCATGACGGTGGCCTCGGAGGAGCTGGAGTACGAGCGGGCCGCGGGCTGGCGCGATCGGTTGGCGGCCTTGCGGCGCACCGTGGAAGGGCAGGGCGTGCGGCCTAAGGATGATATACACCGGGATGTGTTGGGCTTGGCCCGCCGCGGGGAGACGGCGGCGGTGCACCGGCTTTCTTTCCGGGAGGGGCGGCTGGCGGAGAGTCGCACGCATCACTTCCGCTCGGAGTTGCCGGATGAGGAGCTGCTGCACGTGGTGATTACCGCGCTGTACGGGAGCGGGCGCAGGAAGGTTCCGGCGGAGATGCTCTTGCCTTGCGAGCCCACGGAGGCGGAGTTGCTGGAGGAGGTGCTCGGCGGGGAGACGCGGCTGACCGTGCCCAAGACCGGCGACAAGCGGCGGACTCTGGACATGGCGGGTGAGAACGCGCGCGCGGCACTGGCTCAGGCGGATTCGGAGGCGGCGCGGGATGAGGAAGCGCTCGAACAACTGGTCGATCTGCTGGATTTGGATCCGGCTACGGAGGTCATGGACTGCTTCGATATTTCGAATATGCAGGGCTCGCACGTGGTCGCTAGCCGCGTGCGCTTCCGGCGCGGGCACCCGGATCGGGCTGGCTATAGGCGCTTCAAGGTCAAGACCGTGGATGGGCAGGACGACTTCGCCTCCATGCACGAGGTGGTGCTACGCAGTTTGAAGCGCGGCGTGAAGGAAGGTGATCTGCCGGACCTGGTGGTGATCGACGGCGGCGAGGTGCAGCTGGCCAAGGCGCTGGAGGCGCGTACGGAGGCGGGCGCTTGGCAGGTAGCGATGGTGGGCCTGGCAAAGGCGCGGCCGGCGAGGACGGTGAATGGCGTGCGCAAGCCGGCTAGTGAGGAGCGCGTGTATCTGCCGGGGGCGCTCGAGCCCATCGAGCTGGCGCGGCACTCGGCCTCGCGGCACCTGATGGAGCGTATCCGCGACGAGGCGCACCGCTTCGCGATTACCTACCACCGCAAGGAGCGCGGGCGAATTACGAGCAAGTTGGATTCGATCGCCGGCGTCGGGCCGGCCAAGCGCAAGGCCTTGCTGCGTACCTTCGGCTCCGTGGCTGGCGTGGCCAAGGCCAGCGTGGAGGAGCTCATGGCTCTGGATGGAATCAGCGACGACTTGGCTCGTCGAATCGTGGCAGACCTGTCCTGAGGGGGATGGATCGTTATGCTGACCCCATGAAGGTCAGCATCGAATACTGCAACATGTGAAACTACCGTCCCCAAGCCGCCGGTCTGGCAGCTGAGTTGGAAGCCGTGTTCGGCGACCTGGACGTGGAATTGATCAAGGGCGCGGGCGGCGTCTTTGAGGTCAGCGTGGACGGCAAGTTGGTCTTCTCGAAGAAGGCCCTGGACCGGTTCCCCATGTACGAAGAGATTCCGATCCTGATTAAGACGGGTTGATGCTTCTTCTGCTGTATTTCGCGGGGACCCGCGGTCGATCCAACCTGCAGCCCTCTCACCCGTAGACCCCACCATGCTCTCGATTCTCACCCTGCCCCTGCTGCTCGCGCCGATCTTCGGCGGGACAGCCGCTGAGGCTAGCGCACTCCAGGACGCCCCGTCCCAAGATGAGGCGCGCGACTATCAGTTCGCCAGTGGCAAGAGTTTCGAGGTCTACGGCAATTGGCGCTTGGAGGGCACTGGCGATGCGCTAGCGGAGCAGGCCGTGGTCTTCGCTGACCGGGTGGCTGAGTTGCTCAGTGCGCGAACCGGTTTGCAGCTGGCGGCCGAGGGTGAGGAAGCTCCCCTCGCTCTAATCAATCTCTACCAGCGTCCGAAGGACCTGGGCCAGGTTCGGAAGGGCATGGGCCTCGAGCCCGATAGCGGTGCGCCCTTCTGTGAGCCAGGTGGTCTGACTGCTCATGTGGCCGTTCAACCTGCGGTCGCCAACTTGCTGCTGCGGGCCCAAGGCATTCCGCCCTGGGTTCTGTGCGTGATCGGGGAGCAAGCTGGTCACTCCTGGGTCGAGCGAGCCGCGCCCGGTCAGTGGGCCGGCGCTGCGGGTTGGGCCTGGAACGGTCTGGTGCTGAATGCGGTGCAGACGGCCCTGCTGGAATCTGGCAAGGCGCTCGAACCCGAGCATGATCCCCTGCTGGGCTGGGAAGGATCCCAGATGCAGCGTCAGCGGGATGCTGGCCTCGGCATTGCCGAACTGCTGGGTTTGGCCCTCGAGGATGGCGCTGGCCGCGCTACTCGCCGCGTGCTTGCGAAGGCGTTGGCTGCACCCGAGGGGCAAAGCCTTGGGCAGGTACTGAGTCAGGGCGATCCGCTCGCCCAGCTCGCCGATCCCTCCAGCCTATTGGATGCACAGCAAGCGTCCTTCGTCGGCTGGGAGCTGAATACCCCTTCGATTGCGCCCCTAGATGACGGATGGCTGCAATCGACGCGTGGCGGTACATCCAGTCGCTGCTGGAGTGTGGCCCCCGTGGGGCGTGAGAAATTCAAACTGACAGCGCGCGTCATCCTGTACGCGCCGCTGATGAAGCCCAGCAAGAGTGTCAGGCCGCCCGGGCAAACCAACCTGCTCCTCGGGCGCATCGGCGAGGACTATATCAGCGTTACCTTCAACACCATTTCCGGGCTCACGGTGTTCAACTATCAGTCACTGACCGGTGAGTACCGCGTGCTCGTGAAGCAGACGGGCGGTTTGCACGTGCCCACCAACGTGCCTTTCGAATTCAGCGTCAGCATCGACAAAGAGCTCGGCGTGGTGACCCTGAATGGCAACCAAGTCGCCACCTTCAGCACCTCGGGACGCGACATGAGTGGCCTGTACGGCATGGGCGCCCAAGCCGGTTGCGGCACGACCCACTGGCTCGAGCTGAAGGTCGAACAGAAGCTCGAGTAGTACGCGCTGTTCAAACGCGCTGTTCAACCGCGCTGTTCAACCGCGCTGTTCAACCGCGCTGTTCAACCGCGCGGGTGATACAAGCGGTGCACGCCGCGGACGTGCTCAGCATCGAGGTGGGTGTAGAGCTCGGTGGTGCGGATCGAGGCGTGGCCGAGCATCTCCTGCACGGCGCGCAGGTCGGCGCCACCTTCGATCAGGTGCGTGGCGAAGGAGTGGCGCAGGGTGTGCGGCGAGAGCTTGCCCAGCAGGCCGGCCTTGCCGGCGGCCACCTGCACCCGGCGCCAGGCGTCGGCGCGGCCCAGCGGACGGCCAGCGCGGGAGACGAAGACTGCGGCTTCGCGGCGGCCGGCAGGCACCACCTGCGGACGGCCTTCACGCAGCCAGATTTGAAGGGCGTCGGCGGCACGCACGCCCAGGGGCACCAGGCGCTGCTTGTCACCCTTGCCGTGCAGGCGCACGCCGCGCAGGCCAGGCTCGAGCGCATCCGTGCGCAGGCCTACGGCCTCGGATACCCGCGCGCCGCTGGCGTAGAGCATCTCGAGCAGGGCCCGGTCGCGCTGGGCTAGCCAGCCGTCGCCCTCGGGGGCGGCCAGTAGCCGGTCTACCTCCTCGGCGGTGCGCACTTCGGGCAGCACCCGGGCCAGGCGCGGGGCGGGCAAGAGGGCCGTTGGATCGCGCGGGGCGAGGCCTTCGGCTACCCAGAAGCGGCATAGGACCCGGATCGCGGTCAGGTTGCGGGCCAGGGTGCGGCCCGCGGCGCCGCCCGCCCGGCGTGCGGCCAGGTGGGCGACCACGTCATCCGGGATCAGGTCCGTTGGCTGGCTGCGGCCGGCCGCGGCGCAGCTGTCCAGGAAGCGCCGCAGGTCCTGCCCATAGGCCAGGAGCGTGCGCGGGGCCAGGCCCACCTCCACGCGCATGGCGTCCAGGAACTCGTCCAGACCCACGGCTAGAGCGGGAGGCAGGGGGGTAACGGCGTCGGGGACCATGCCTATGGAGAGTCCAACCTTGGGGACCGCCGATCAAGACCCTGGCGGCGCGCCCCGTTGCGGCTGGCACCTAGCCCCGGCCTAGGCCTATACTCCCGCGCCCGCGGGGATTGTCCCAGGGCGTTTTGACCCCCTCTGAGAGGCTTCGACCCGTAGCTGGGTCGGCCACCGTTTTTCCATGGCGAAGAAACTGACCGAGCAGGATCTGGAGCGCTACGGCTCCCTGCTGCGCAACATGCTGGGCATTCTGTCCGGTGATATCGCCAACCTGGAGACGGAGACCACGCCCGATGTGCGCGAGGGCGAGATCCTCTCCAGCGATGATGTGGGCGCGGAGGTTTTGGCTCTCGAGCTCTCCATGGAGCTGCTGCAGCACGACGAGAAGACTGTGGGGGAGATCGGGGACGCCTTGGATCGCATTCGGGCCGGAACCTATGGCCGCTGCGTGGCCTGCCAGGCCTGGATCCGCAAGACGCGCCTCTCGGCCGTACCGCACGCTCCCAATTGCATCGACTGTCAGCGGGCTGCGGAGGCTCGCGTTCAGGGCTGAGCTTTGAGTACTCCCAATCTCGATCAACAGGGGCCGCCCACCTGGCGGCACGTGCTCTGCTTTAGCGTCGTGGCCCTGCTGGTGGGGGTCGACCTGGCCTCCAAGTCGTTGGTCATGCCCTGGCTCGAGAGCAGCATGGTGGAGTTTCAGCACCTGGTACCGGTGAGCGCCTCAGCGCCGGCGCTGGTGCGTGATGCCCACAATCACGAGCGCTACCCGATCGCGGGGGAGTGGCTGGGCTTCATGCACAATCTCAACTACGGCGCCGCCTTCGGGCGCCTGGCTGGGATCCCTTGGGTCTTGGTTATAGGCCGCGTGCTGGCCTCCTTCTGGCTCTCGGCCCTGATTCTGCGCAGCGCCACCGGAGCGCGGGTCTACCTAAGCTCTCTGGTGCTGATTCTGGCCGGGGCCCTGGGCAACCTCTGGGACAACTTCACCTACGAGCCGCTGATTCCCGACGCTGCGCGGCCCTTTGGCCCGGTGCGGGATTTCATCGACGTCTACTTTGGGTTCATGGATTGGCACTTTCCCACCTTCAACATCGCCGACTCCTGCATCACGGTTGGGGCTATCCTGCTGCTGCTTTCGGGCTTTGGCGGCGCGCCCAAGGAAGAGCCCGACGAGAGCGAGTTGCCGGCATAGGCTGGCGGCTCGTTGCTCCCTCCCTTGGGCTGAGGTAGGTTGAGCCTGATGGCAGACCTCTCCGTGGACCTCGCAGGCATGACCCTGCGAAACCCCCTGCTAAGCGCATCGGGAACCTTCGGGCATGGCCTGGAGATGCAGCACATGGTGGCGCCCAAGCTCTTGGGCGGGCTGGTCAGTAAGACCGTCACCATGAAGCCGCGTCGGGGCAACCCCATGCCGCGTATCGCCGAGACCGCGGCCGGCTTCCTGAACTCCATCGGCTTGGAGAATCATGGCGTCGCTGCCTACGAGCGCGATGTGCTGCCCATGGTGGCTGAGGCCGACACCCTGATCATCGCCAACCTGGGCGGCGAGTCCGTCGAAGAGTTCGCCGAGCTGGCCGCGCGCCTGGACGGGCGCGCGGAGATCGACGCCTTCGAGATCAACCTCTCCTGTCCCAATGTGGATGGGGGCAAGCTGCCCTACAGCACGGACCCCGAGCGAGCGGAGAAGGTCATGGCCGGCGTGCGCGCCGCCACCAGCAAGCCGATCTTCGCCAAGCTCTCGCCCAACGTTACGCACATCGGTGAGATCGCCCGCGGCGCTGAAGCCGGCGGCGCCGACGGCATCACGGCGGTCAATACCCTGCTGGGCATGGCGGTGGATTGGCGCAGCGGTCGGCCTGCTTTGAACACCACCGTCGGCGGCTACTCCGGTGCAGCCATCAAGCCCGTAGCCCTACGCTGCGCTTGGCAATGCGTCGAGGCGGTGTCGATCCCGGTCATCGGCTGTGGCGGGATTCGCACCGCCAGCGATGTGCTTGAATACATGGTTGTCGGCTGTGCTGCGGTGCAGATCGGTACGGCCAGCTTCAGCGATCCGAGCCTCTTGGCGCGACTCGGCGAGCAACTGCACGAGCTCCTCGACGGCGCCGGCATCGGCAGTATGGGGGAGTTGCGTGGCCGACTCTGGCCGCACGGCACGAGCAAACCCACCGCTGCCAAACCCACCTCTGGCGTTTCCTGACGAGCCTTACGCTGCCATGAAACTGGAGTCCATTACCCCGGAGCACGTGCGCGAAGCCCTGGGCTTGTACGTGGCCTTGGCCTGGCCGTCGGATCGCGAAGGTCAGCCGCGCATGTCGCCCGAGGACCTACCCGAGGCCAAGACCCTCGAGGACCTGCTGCCCTTCTTTGAGTGCCCGCGCAGCGAGGAGAAGGTGGCCGGACGGCGCTACACCCTGCGCCTGGGGAACTTCCGCTACCCCTTCATGAAGTTCGTCTTCCAGGAGTACCTGCTGGAGGGCGAGTTCTTCTTCAGCGTCGATACCCATGACGAGCTGAGCATCACCCCGGACATGCCTGACTATCAGGAGTGGCAGGGGGTGCGCGCCTTGAACGCCGAGCTCAAGCGCGAAATCGAGTCATCCTGGGCCACCCATGGCCTGCCGACCCACGAGGCCCTGCGCGAGCTCATGGAGCATGCCGCTCAGAGCCAGGTGGTGGACTGCGCCCCGGTCGAGGGCAAGCGCGCCCGGTTGTTGATCGCCGACGATGAGCAGGATGTCGCCTGTGGCCTGGGGGCCATGCTGGACGCCAAGGGCTACGACGTCTGCCTGGCCTTCGACGGCCAGCAGGCGATCGAGGCTCTGGAATTGGACCCCTTGCCCAATCTGGTGGTGCTCGACTTCTCGATGCCGGGACTGACCGGGGAGCAGGTCATCGAGCGCCTCCGAGCGGATCCCCGTACGTGCCAGCTGCCGGTGGTGCTGGCCACGGCTACGGACATTGCCCCAGAGATCATGGCAGGCGCAAATGCCCTGCTGCGCAAGCCATACCCCCAACAGCTGCTGTTTCGGGTGATCGAGGATCAATTGGAGCCCTGGCGGGCTCAGGAGGCTATTCGGGTGGCTTCCAGGCTGAAAAACCGGGGCTCGGAGTCCCAGTTAGATCCAGGTGAAGTCGCCGAGCCTGAATGAACCCGCATAGGGGGCCTTGGCATGGGCCCCGAGTGGCTCTCTAATGCTGCGCTTCAACCTTGGGTCCTGCTTCGTGGACCCGATCATTTGTGCGGCGCGATATCTATGAGCTGGGACAACATCACGGACAAGCTTGGGGCCTTCGGAGAAGGGCTCGGCAAGAACCTCAAGCGCATGTTCGGATCGGAGAACGAGCGCTTCCTGCGCACGTTGGATCCTGTGGTCAAGCAGGTCGGGGCTCTCGAGTCCTGGGCTCAGGGCTTGGACAAGGAAGGCATGCGGGCCGAGATGGCCAAGTTCAAGGAGGCTGTCACCAACGACAAGGCCAGCCTGGACGACGTCCTGCCGGAGGTCTTCGCCATGGTTCGCGAAGCTTCCCAGCGCACCCTGGGCATGCGCCACTTCGATGTGCAACTGGTGGGCGGCTACGTCATGCACCAGGGCAAGATCGCCGAGATGATGACCGGTGAGGGCAAGACGCTGATGGCCACCCTGGCCCTGTGTCTGAACACCTTGACCGGACGGCCCTGCTGCCTGGTGACGGTCAACGATTACCTGGCCCGTCGTGACGCGGCTTGGATGAAGCCGATCTTCGAATACCTCGGTCTGGTGGTCGGCTCGATTCAAGCCGACATGGACCCCTACGAGCGCAAGCAGGTCTACACCTGCGACATCGTCTACGGCACGAACAACGAGTTCGGCTTCGACTACCTGCGCGACAACATGAAGACGTCCCTGGATCAGCAGGTGCAGAAGGATCTGTACTTCGCGATCGTCGACGAAGTCGACTCGATCCTGATCGATGAGGCGCGTACGCCGCTGATCATCTCCGGCGGCGCCGAAGAGAACATCAACAAGTACCAGGAAGCCGACCGCGTCGCTCGCGAGCTGAAGGTCGACGTGCACTACGAGGTCAAGGAGAAGGAGAAGTCCGCCTCCCTCCTAGAGGAGGGCATCATCGAAGCCCAGCACATCTTGGGCATCGAGTCCTTCTACCTGCCTGGCTTTGAGGATTGGCCGCACTACATCGAGAACTCGATCCGCGCCCACGAGATCTACACCAAGGACAAGGAATACGTGGTGGAGGAGGCCGAGGATCGGCAGACGGGTCAGATGGCTCTGGAGGTCATCATCGTCGACGAGTTCACCGGCCGGAAGATGAACGGTCGGCGTTGGTCCGATGGCTTGCACCAGGCGGTCGAGGTCAAGGAAGGTCTCAACCCCAAGCAAGAGACCCAGACCCTGGCCACGATCACCTTCCAGAACTACTTCCGCATGTTCGACAAGCTGTCGGGCATGACCGGTACCGCCGTTACGGAAGCGGGCGAGTTCCACAAAATCTACAAGCTGGACGTGGTCAGCATCCCGACCAACCTGCCCATCGCCCGCGAGGACCATCAGGACATGGTCTTCCGCACGGAGCGCGAGAAGTGGAATGCGATCTGCGAGGAGATCGAGGAGCTGCACGAGAAGGGCCAACCGGTGTTGGTGGGTACCGCATCCGTGGAGACCAGCGAGACCCTGCACAATCTCCTCACAGAGCGCTCCATGCCGCACGAGGTGCTCAACGCTAAGAACCACGAGCGCGAGGCGAGCATCGTGGCCCTGGCCGGCGAGCGCGGGGCCGTGACCGTTGCCACCAACATGGCCGGTCGTGGTACGGACATTAAGCTCGGGGGTAACTTCGAGTACCGCCTGGCTCAAGCCCTGGAGGAAAAAGAGCTGATCCAAGGCGACACGGAGCACCTGGAGCAGATCAATGCCGTGCGTGCGGAGGTCGAAGCTCAGTGCGAGGCTGACGAGAAGGTCGTGCTGGACCTCGGCGGCCTGTACGTGCTCGGCACGGAGCGCCACGAGGCGCGCCGCATCGACAACCAATTGCGCGGCCGTACCGGACGTCAAGGCAACGCCGGCACCAGTCGCTTCTTCCTCTCCCTTGAGGATCCGCTGATGCGCATCTTCTACCGGGATTGGACGCGCAACATGATGGAGAAGCTCGGCATGACCGAGGGTCAGGCCATCGAATCCAAAATGGTCACGCGCGCCATCGGCCGCGCCCAGAAGAAGGTCGAGGACCGCAACTTCGAGATTCGCAAGTCGCTGCTCGAGTACGACGAGGTGATGGACTCCCAGCGCAAGACCATCTACGAGGTGCGTCAGGAGGTGCTCGAGGGCACCGGTCTGAAGGATCGTGTGATGGTCATGATCGAGGGCGCTATCGAGCGCTCCGCTGGAGTGCACACGGCCGATGAGAGTGGCCTCAAGGATTGGTGCCTGCGCACCTTCGGCTTTGAGCCCCTGACCCAGGAGTTGAGCCCGGCGGTGGACGCCGACGAACGCGACATCAGGCCGCTGATCGCTAGCGTCAAGAAACAATACGACGTGCGCGAGGCGGACTACGGCGAGGAGCTCATGCGCAAGGTGGAGTCCTACCTGATGCTGAACGCTATCGACGGCAAGTGGAAGGATCACCTGAAGGCCGTCGACGCGCTCAAGGCCGGTATCGGCTTGCGCGGCTACGGTCAGGAGGATCCCAAGACCGCCTACAAGAAGGAGGGTACGGAGATGTTCCAGGAGCAGCTGCTACCCGCCATCGAGAGCGAGGTGGCCAGCTTGGTCATGCGCATCCAGGTCAACCGTCCCCAGCCCCAGGTCGAGGCCGGGGCCGAGGGCAACGAGGGCGAGGGTGGTGAGCAGCAAGCCGAGGGCGGCGGGGATGCTCTGCAGCCCCACGGTATGGGTAAGGCCACACCGGTGACCCCCGGCGGCGAGGTCGGCCCTGACGGCCGTCGCAAGATTCGCTTTGAGGACCTTTCTCCTGAGCAGCAGGCACAGGTCAAGCAGCAGTACCAGCAGGAGATGGCCCGCCGGGCCATGCGCCCGTCGGTCACCGCTAGCAACGCCTTCGATGTCATGAATCGTCGCAAGGCTCAGGCGGAGGCCCAGGCTCAAGCCAAGGCTAAGGCCGAGGGCAAGGAGCCTGAGCTGCAGCCTGCGAGCCCGC
>JBLIOL010000192.1:0-10841 GCA_047639615.1 Planctomycetota bacterium
ACGAAGCCCTGGGTGCGGCTTGCGATGAAATAGGCGAACTGGGCGTCGGGCACTTGCTCAGCGGTGACCGTGAAGTCGTTAGCACTGGCGATGATATTTCCGGAAGCGCTCATGACGCCGGACATGCCCGTGCTGTTGGGGTTGCTCGGCCCGCAGTAGTTGGTGCCGATGGGCGCGCGCAATCGGTCCCTACAGAGGGTACTGCAGGGTCGAATTCTCAGGGCGCGCGCGCGTCGCTACCCCTCGTTACTTGCCTTTCTTACGCAGAGCCCCAGCGCGCGTCAGGCGACACAGGCGCACGGAGTCGCCAACGATGGCCGAGAGGCGGGCGCGGTCCGGAGCATCCAGTTTGATTCCGCGGAAGCGCAACATGGGGCCGATCATCTCTAGCTCTTCGTCGGTGGTGGAGAGCCAAGCGGGAGTCTTGAGTGTTTTCACGGCGCGTTCGATGAGCGCCTCAGCCTTCGGGCGGTCCTTAGACATGGAGCTCTTCTTCGTGGCGAGCTCGGTTCCGCGGCGCTTGTACAAGCGGTCGTGCAGGGCCGGGAAGGCCTCGGGATCCGTGAGCACACTCACCATCCAAAGGTGGTCCACGGGGCGGTGGTCCTCGGACTTCCAAGGCGTAGTCATGAGGACCGGAACCTTGCGCTTGGTCTCCGCGCGCACGGCCTGCAGGCCCTTGTTCAAGATGTCCGGAATCTCGCCCGGCAAGCAGAGCGGACGCACGTCGCGCTTCAGCACCAGAGCTTCAAACAGCATGGGCACCATCTCGGCCACGCCGGCGCCCACGTAGAGGCTGCGTCCCTTGGGCGAGAGGCGCTCGCCTAGGTCGCCGGCGAAGTGCAGGCCGGCGTCCTGGATGGCTTCGCGTTGCTCCTCATCGAAGAAGTCCTCGCCGTCCTCGTGGCAGTGGGCCTTGCCGAGCTGGACCCAGTCCAGGGCCTCGTCCAGGCAGGCGAGTGCCTGGGAGAAATCAGCTAGGTCCTTGGGGGCGGGTTCGAAGGATTGCGGGACGCGGGATGCCATGGGGGAGAGGGTAGCTTTCGCGCGCCCGGCGTCACCCCAGATCGGTCATCCCGGCTCAGGATGGGCTGGATTTGCCCCCTAACGCCTTCTGCGGCGTAGGCGCCAGGGCTTGGGATGGGTGACCTTGGGATCGAGCTCCAGGCTAGCGGGCTCAAAATCGGGATCGTCGATGCGCAGTACCAGGTCCGCTTGCGGCGCGCGGAAGCTGAAGCGTCCGGGGCTGGATTCCTGCAAAGCGACCGGCGCGCAGCGGTAGGGCGGCAGGTTCCCTAGCTTGCTGCGCGGACTCTGACTGCGCAGAGGCGTACGGCAGGCCCAGCTGACCGCGCTCGACGATACGGGCTTGCCGCTGGACCCATCGATGAGCTGCAACTCGATTTGCCTGGGCGGCGGCAGCTCCAGATTCAGGCGCAGATTCCCCGCGCCGAGCACCTCGTAGAAGCTATGCACGGAGAGCTGCGGCAGGTGCAGATCGAAGGCCCCAGGCATGGCCTCAGCGATGCGCCAAGTAAAGACACGCGGCCGGGTTGGGACGGGCACGAGGTCCTTGCCGAGTACCTCATAGTGGCGTCCCAAGCGGCTGAAACGATCGAGCCTGTCGAGCACCAAGGTCAAATTAGCCACGTCGCCCCAGGCTTCGGGCACATGCAGCTCGCCACCCACCGGCGCGGGCCTGAAGTAGGCATCTTCGGCAAGGATGAGCTGTTGATGGGTGGACTCCCCCGCGTTGATGGTGAAGTCCGCTCGCCCGAAGACCGGCATATTTACGGGTCGAATGGGCTCCTCTGAACTGATGCTGTAGCGACCGCTCGGCAGGCCTTCCACAGTGAGCCCCGAAGCGTAGCGCTTGAGCTCCAAGTGCAGTTGCATGCCACCCTCGGTCTGCCGGCGCACGCGGAACACCTTACCGCGCAGGCTGCCGAGTTGCTGGATCTCCACCGTCAAGCTGCCACCTGGAGTCAACTGCAGCGTGCGCGTGCCGCCCAGGAAGGGATCGACTTCGATCGGCGACCAGGCATAGCCGGGCGCGCGGGCGTAGTAGGTGTAGATCGCAGGCGTGCTCACGCGAATGTCCACGGGCGAGTTGGTCGGTCCACTTACCACGTGGGTCTTGCCTGAAATCGGGCCAGGGTGGGGCAGGCGCGTGTCGCGGCTCAGCTTGCGCAGCACGCTAACTTGGCTCAGTTGCGACCTGCCGTCAGCTCCGTAGACACACAGTCGAAAAGCGCGCAGAACACGCACATCCAAGTCGAACTCACCCGTGGGCGGAATCTTGAGCCAGCGTTCCGCGTCGACCGCGTAGCAGTCTCCCGCTTCAATCCGCACTACCCCAATTTGGAATTGGGCATCGGCGGCGAGCTCCAGGCTCCAGCGACCAGCCTTGATTGCCACCCGCTGTTCGGTGGCCTGGCTTTCATCAGCGCGGCGCACCCGTAGCATGGCGAAACCATCGGCCAGGTAGGCGACATTCCCGCCCGGCTGAATCAGGCGTACGCCGCCGTGCAGGTCCTTGGCTGCTACCGGCAGGCCTAGAAAGATGGCTACAAATGCAAGGAGCGAGGTCCGTACCGATAACGAGCGTGTGTGCATGCACTCGCATCATCGGTAGCGAACCTCGCTTCCTCAAGGAAAGCCCGCTACTAGGGGCAGAATGTGACCACAACCGCGTCGCTGGTATTCGACGTGGGGGTCGGGTTTGCGTCCCGGAACCAGTATTGGAAGATCCAGGAATCACCCGGCTGGATGGTGACGTTGTTGGGCAGGTTGGCCAGGTCGGGTTGGAAGAGAACAGTGCCATCCTCCATGTCAGCCGTGAGCACGTCCTTGGGAGAAGCGCACGATGGGCGCTCCCAGGCAGAGGATGCCTTGGCTGCCGCCGAGCATGGCCACGTTGCCCGCGCTCTGGCTCATGAGCATGTAGCCGAACTGGTTGGCGGGGACATTGCCCACGTACAAGCGCAGGTCGTTGTCGCTGATGGTCAAGCTGCCGGTAGCGCCCAATACGGCTACGTAGCCTGTGGAGTTTACGGTGGCGGGGCTGGTCAATTGACCGCCGCTGGCGCCGCAGTTATCGCCGGCAACTATCTTCCAGACCTCGCCGCCGACTTGATCCAGGATCAGTATCTCTCCGCTCAACAAGCGCGCGAAGGAGGTGATCAGGTTGACGCCGGGGTTGGTTACCGGAAGGGTGTGCTCGACCCAGTCGTACACCCGTGTCCCATCGGCGCGTATGGACCAGATTTTTCCGGTGCAGTAGTCGGCGAAGAGGAGCTTGCCCTGCAACCAGGGGATGTCGTTTCCGCGGTAGACGCCGCCACCGATGATGGCGCAGCTACCATCGGCGTGCTGGTAGGCCCAGGCCGGTCGGGTGTAGCTCGGATCCTCGCAGTTGATGCAGCCGACCCCGGACTCGCAGTCTTCGCGTCCGACTTGGCACTTCCAGCCCAGGTTGGCGCCGGCCGCTGTGCCGGCGGCGAGGTAGGACACCTCTTCATTGGTGCCATGGCCCACGTCGGTCACTCAGAGATCGCCCGTGAGCGGGTCGAAATCGAAAAGCCAGGGTTGGCGTAGGCCGCAGCGGAAGATCTCTTCGCGTGCACCGGGCATGCCCACGTAGGGGTTGTCGGCGGGAATGTAGGGCGCCGGCAGGTCCACATCGAGGCGCAGCATCTTGCCGAAGATGGAGCCCAGATCCTGGGCGTGGTTGGTTGTGTTGCTGCTGGAGAGGGCGCCGTCACCCGTGGTGATGTAGAGCATCCCGTCGGGCCCGAACATGGGCAGGTTCCAGTTGTGGACGACGCCCGGCTGGGCCTCGGGGCCGAGGATCTGCACGCGCGAGGCGGGGTCGGCTACGTTTGGGTCGGCGCTGACCGTGTACTCCACCACATGGCTCATCTCGCCCATGATCGGTGTAGACCAGGTAGAAGTGGCCGTTCTGGCCATCGTCGGGGTGCATGGCGATACCCATGATTCCTTGGGTGCCTGTGCCGACTTCTGCGGAGAGGTCGAGGAAGGGCGTTGTCTGGAGTACGCCGTCGATGATGACGTCGATTCCGCAGTTGCGTTCGACTACGAATAGTCGGCCCGGTTGAGTGGGATCCTCCGCCAGGTGTGTGGGTTTATTGAATCCACTCGCGATCAGCTCTACGGAGAGAACCTGGGCGGAGAGGGAGGGGGCAGTAATGAAGGCGAAAGCGGCGAGCGACAGGGGGAGCTCCAAGGGCTTCTGGGTTGGTGGCAATTAGGGAGCGCGTTCCGAAGTAGCCGAGCCTTTTATCCTCTTTCAAGATCCCGGATCTGTCGAATCCTCCCGCTCTGTGGGCCCAAATTCCCAGGTCGAGGCAAGAAAGGTGGGTGGCCCTAGGCGTCAGACTGTGCGAGTTAGCTAGGGTGCTTTCGGCGCTCTCCGCGGCTCAAATCCCAAGACTCTTATCCGAGACCCCTCCAGCCACCCATGCTCGACTCGCCTGTTTCGACCGATTCCGACATCAATGCCTTCATGCAAGGCGTGGTTCAGCGCAATCCCGGAGAGCATGAGTTCCACCAAGCTGTGCGTGAGGTGATGGCCAACTTGATCCCCTTCACCAGGGATAACCCGGCCTACGCTAAGGATCAACTGTTGGAGCGTCTGACCGAGCCGGACCGCGTGTTGATCTTCCGCGTCACCTGGGAAGACGATCAGGGACAAGCGCAGTTCAACCGTGCATGGCGGGTCCAATTCAACAACACGATCGGTCCCTACAAGGGCGGCATGCGCTTCCACCCAAGCGTGAATCTCTCGGTGCTCAAATTCTTGGGCTTTGAGCAGGTCTTTAAGAACAGCCTGACCGGCCTGCCCATGGGCGGCGGCAAGGGCGGCTCGAACTTCGACCCCAAGGGCAAGAGCTCGCGCGAAGTCATGCGCTTCTGCCAGTCGCTCATGATCGAACTCTCGCGGCACATCAGCGCGGACACGGACGTGCCCGCCGGTGACATCGGCGTAGGCGCGCGCGAGATCAGTTACATGTTCGGCCAGTACAAGCGCTTACGCAACCGCTTCACCGGCACCCTCACCGGCAAGGGCCTAGCCTTTGGCGGCAGCAACATCCGCACGGAAGCGACCGGCTATGGCTGCGTCTACTTCGCCCAGAACATGCTTAAGCAAGTGGGTGAGTCGCTAGAGGGCAAGACCGTGCTGATCTCCGGCTCGGGCAACGTGGCCATCTACGCGGCGGAGAAGGCCACCCAGCTGGGCGGCAAGGTCGTAACGCTCTCCGACTCCGGCGGCTACATCCACGATCCGGACGGTATCGATGCGGAGAAGTTGGCCTTCGTCAAGGCGCTCAAGGAAGAGCGCCGCGGACGCATCGGCGAGTACACCGAGACCTATCCCGGCGCCACCTTCCATGAGGGCAAGCGCCCTTGGGAAGTGCCCTGTGATGTGGCCATGCCCTGCGCAACCCAGAACGAACTGGAAGCAGCAGATGCTGGCAGCCTGATCGCTGGCGGTGTGCGGGTGGTATCCGAGGGCGCCAACATGCCCACCACCCTCGAAGCTACCGAGGCGCTGCAGGCTGCGCGCGTCTTATTCGCACCTGGCAAGGCCGCCAACGCCGGCGGCGTGGCTGTCAGTGGCCTCGAGCAGAGCCAGAACGCCCTGCGCCTGTCCTGGACCCGCGAAGACGTGGATTCACGCCTGCAGGGCATCATGGCCTCCATCCACGCCAAGTGCGTGCAGTACGGCGCCGTCGACGAAGGCTATGTGGACTACGTCAAGGGCGCCAACATCGCCGGCTTCGTCAAGGTCGCCGACGCGCTCTTGGCCTACGGCTTGGTTTAGCCCTACTTCGGGCCCTTGCCCTGCCGCAGCTCCGCGTAGGCGCCGGCGGGCATGGGTCCGAAGCTCTCAACCTTGCCGCCGGGCCAGCGCACGCTGACCTCGTCGACTTTGGTGAGAGGCTTGCCGTCGGCGTCGTTGCCGAGGCCGACCTGCACGCGCACGTCGTTGCTGGAGAGGTAGCTGTAGACGCGATCCACCTGGCGGTAGCGCCAGGTGTCACCGATGCGCACGCCGATGCGCGCGCCGATGGCCGTCTTGCGTGATCTGGCTTTGACCTTGAAGCCGATCCAGCCGCCCGCCTTGGGCGCATCGTTGCGCAGCATGCGCACGGGCGCGTCGCGGTCCACGTAGATCACGTCCACGTCGCCGTCGTTGTCCAGGTCGCCGAAGGCTGCGCCGCGGCTGGTGCCGACCAGGGCTTCTTTCAAGCCGCCGTTGGGTACCTCCTCGAAGCTGGTGGATTTCAGACCGCGGAAGAGGTGGTTGGGCTCGGCGTAGGGGTCTGTGTCGCTGAAGCTCTCGCCCGCCTTCCAGGCCTGTACCGCGCCGTTGGCCACGTACAGGTCCAAGGTGCCGTCCTGGTCGAAGTCGTGGAAACCCATGCCGAAGCCGGTCATCTTGAGGCTCGCCGCAGCGGTGCCGGTCATGGTCGTCTTGTCGCGGAAGCGGCCGCGCGAGTTGAGGTAGAAAGTGTTCGTCTCGCGGCGCAGGTGGGTCATGAAGATGTCGAGATCTCCGTCCATGTCCACGTCGACGAACTGCACACCCATGCCTGCTTCGGGAGTGCCGTTGGCATTGACGGCGCAGCCCTTGGCCAGCGCCGTATCCACGAACTTGGCCTTGCCCAGGTTGTGCCAGAGCACGTTGGGGCTGGCGTCATTGGCTACGTAGATGTCCTGCTTGCCGTCTGAGTCGTAATCGCCGATGGCGAGGCCCAGGCCGTTGCCAAAGGCCATGTTGATGCCGGAGAGCGTGGCAGACTCCTGGAACCCGAGGCGGCCCTGGAGGTAGAGCATGTCCGGGCTAGGGGCGTTGTAGTTGGTGGGGCTGCAGTAGTCGGGCTCACCGTAGTAGTTGAAACACGGGGTCTCGGTGTTCTCCGACCAGACCAGGTTGTTGACCACATAGAGGTCCAGGTCGCCGTCGCCGTCCGCATCGAACCAGGCGGCGCTTGTGCCCCAACGCGGATCGTTGATCTTGGACTCTACCGTGACGTCTTTGAACGTGCCGTCACCGTTGTTCTTGTAGAGCACGTTGTTGCCAACGTTGGTGATGTAGATGTCCGTGTCACCGTCGTTGTCGTAGTCGGCGCAGGCCAGGCCCATGCCGTAGCCGGTGTGGCCTACGCCAGCGGCCTCGGTTACGTCTTCGAAGGTGCCGTCGCCGAGGTTGCGGAACAGCTTGTTGCCCGGCTTCGTGAGCGACTCATCGGCGGACGCGCCGAGCAGGCCGGACTGCACCAGGTAGATGTCGAGAAAGCCGTCGCCGTCGTAGTCCAGGAGGCCGACGCCGCCGCCCATGATTTCGGGGAAGCGGTGCTTGTCGGAGGCGTCGGAGACGTGGCTCCAGTCGAGGCCCGCGCTGGCGGCAACCTCGGTGAACCACGGCGCGTCCTGGGGTGCGGGGGAGAGGACGGCGGCGAGGGCGGTGGTGAGAAGCATGACGTGAATTGCGGTGAGGGCTCGATTGGACGGGAGGCGAGTAGGGAGCGGGGGCCGGACTACTGTCCACCGCCGGGCTTGGGTGCGGGCGCCTGTTTGGCGGCCTCCCGCTGTTGCTGAACCGCGGCGCGCATGCGCGTAGCGAAGTCGGCTACCTGCGCGGCAACCTGCGGGTTGCCGGCGGCCACGATTTCTGCGCGACCTAATGCGACCAGGGACTCGTCGAACTCTTGAATGGTGAGCAGCGCGCGCGAGAGGAACATCCAGCTGCCCGGATTGTCCGGAGTACGCCTGGCACCCTCCCGAGCGAAGCGAACCATGTCCTTGGTACGGCCCATGTTGGCCGAGACCTGAGCCAACTGCTCGTAGAGCTGGGGCTCGCGGCAGCCGAGCATGTGCGCCCGTTGCAGGGACTGGGTGGCTGCCTGCATGGTCTGTTGGGCTGCTTGTTGATCGTTGGGATCGATGGTCTGCAGCTGGATTAGACCGCGATAGAACCAGGGACGGCCACGCAGGGGGGCGATCTCGATGGCTGCCGTGATGTGGTCGGAGGCGCCTTGCATCATGCTCCCGCGGGCCACCGGATCTTGGCTGCGCGCCGAGCGGTTGATCAGGTTAATGGCCATCTCGATCTTGGTGTCCTGCACGAGCGGGTTGACTTTGTCACTGCGCTGCAGGATGGCGTAGGCCTGGTCTAGTTGGCCTTGCATGCTCATGCCGCGCGCCATCAGGTTGAGCACGAAGTGGTCCTCGGGGCGCTCTGTATTGAGCACCTGCAGGGCCTGCATAGCGGCCGGGATTTGGCCCGACTGCATCATGTTCTCGACCAACATCATGCGTCGTCCGTAGCCGGCGGAGTAGGCGGAGAGGCGCGGCCCGTGGGGGTCGGGCGGGAAGCTCGGCCAGGCATTCAGTCCACGGGTGAGTTCGAACTCGGCCTCTTCCTCGCGGCCCTGCTCGGAGAGCACTTGGCCCAGCAGGTAGCGCGCGTGGCGGTAGCCTGAATTCATACTGAGTGCCTCGCGTAGCAGGCTCTCGGCTTGGCCCAGGTGGCCCTGTTCGAAGCGCACTTGGGCCAGGCCCACGCGGCTCTCGGGGAACTTCATTCCGTTCGGCAGCTTGGCCTCGGCGTCGAGGGCTGCCTGCCAGGCGGCCTCGGCTTCATCGATGTGTCCGAGCAAGAGCGCGGTGGAGCCCAGGCGCGCTTGCACGACCGAGGTGCCTGCCAGCTCTTTGGCAACGGCACGGAAAGTCTCCAGGGCCGCTTGGGCGTCGCCGATGGAGACCTGGCAGATGCCCAGGCGGTAGCGCCACTCGGGCTTGTCCGGCAGCAGGCTGATCACGTTCGTGTACGTGTTCCGTGCCGGGGTGAACATGGTGTTGGCCTCGTAGGCCAATCCGAGTTCGGCCTGCGCCTCGCCGGCCGCCACGCGCGCGGCGGCTTGGGCTTCACCCTCGGCGGCCTGCGCGGCCGCGTTGGCCGTCTTGACCACGGCCACACGCTCAGCGATCAGCGCCAGCACTGCCGGATCCATATGTTCCGTGCTGGTGAGCTCTACCGGGGGCGGGAGCTCTTGAGCGGTTGCCGGGAGGCTGAGGGGGAGGAGGAAGAGGCAGGCGAGAAGGGCGCGATTCATGGGCTGCGGCCGGGTTTGACGGGGCGGTGCTCCCAAATGGGGCACGCGGAGTCAGGTCCATACGGACCGTGGACCCGAATGATAGTGCACTCCGGCCGGCTGGGTCCGGTCGCTAGCGGTCTTCTAGCTCTGTGCTAGCTATCTTCTGCGCTGGAGGCGGCTACGTCCGCCAGGGCGTCCCGAATGGCGTCCGCGACGCGCTCCGGGGAGTGCAGAGCCACGTGATGGTGGCTGGCTTCGACCACATCCTGGTGTGCATCCGAGGAGAGGCTCAGGAGTTCGCCGGCTTGCTCGATCCACAGGCGATTGAACTCATCCACGGGGAAGTCCCGCGGGGCGCTTCCGGGGTTCATGGTCGCTCCGGCGGAGAGCACGCGCACGGGGAACTCGAAGCGGTCCTTGAGCTCGGCAACCTGGGCCAGGGTCGCGGGGCGCGCTAGTTCCTCGGCCAAGAGGGTCATTAGCACCTGGGGCTCGTAGCCGCGGGCCATCAGAGCCGCCCGTTGGCGTGGCTGGAGGACCAGATTCTCCAGGTCGGGCAGGCTGGGCTTGATCTTGAAGAGCCGCAGCAGGCCCAGGGAGTTGGCTACCAGGATAGCCCGTAGAAAGAGCGTCGGGGTTGACGCTAGGGGCATCGAGCGTTGGCGCAGCAGGTCGTCGAAGCGCTCGTGTTCGGGATCGATCAGCACCAGCCCCGCGGTCTCGAAGGGGTAGCGATGGGCGAAAATGCGCGCCAGGTGGGCGCCTGCTCCGTGGGCCACCATCAGGATCTTGCGATCCGGGGCGACGCGCATGATCAGGCTGTGGAGCTCCCGCGCCAGGGTCTCACCCGTGCGCGGCCCAGGTCCGGGCTCGCTCCAGCCCAGTCCAGCCCGGTCATAGGTCAGCACAGCGGCATCTCGGGCGATCTCGCCCGGGATCGAGCCCCAGTGGGTCGACCAATCGGCCGCATCGGCTTCAAACACCACCACCGGGCCCTCAGCCGTACCGCCATCCGCTCTCAGGCGGAAATGCAACCGATGACCCCCGATGTCCTCACGGAGATCAGGGGGCGGAAATTGCTTGCGGTCACGCAGCCGGGAGAGGCGCTCAAAGCCGACCCCAGCGGCCACGATTCCCAAGACGCTGAAGAGCAGAACGTTAGGCATCGAAAACGAGGGCGCGGATGGTACCCGAGATTGGGCCCGCTACGGGGTACGATTCGAGCGCCCCGCAAACTCCTCCCCAGGTATCTCTTTGCAGCTCGGCTTTGTAATCGACCACACCCGGTGTATCGGCTGTCACGCCTGCACCGTCGCCTGTAAATCCGAGAACGACGTTCCCCTCGGGAACTTCCGAACCTGGGTGAAATACACCGAGGGAGGGGAGTTCCCTGAGGTGAAGCGCGACTTTGCCGTCCTGCGCTGTAACCAGTGTACGGACGCGCCCTGTATCGACATCTGTCCGACGGCAGCGCTGGTCAAGCGCCCGGACGGCATCGTCGACTTGAATCCGGACCATTGCATCGGCTGTAAGTCGTGCATGCATGGGTGCCCGTACGATGCGCTCTACATCAATCCTCATTCGGGGCTGGCGGAGAAGTGTCACTTCTGCGCGCACCGCACCGAAATTGGCCTAGCGCCCGCCTGCGCGGTGGTTTGCCCCACGGAGGCGATCATCCCCGGGGACTTCGACGACCCCGAGAGCCGCGTCAGTCAG
>JBLIOL010000193.1:0-10821 GCA_047639615.1 Planctomycetota bacterium
TATTCACGCCTTCCGGATCACCGTCGCCCCAGATGGACTCGGGCAGGATCGCTTGGTGGCGCTCGTCGATGATGTCGCACACGGCCTGGCCCACTAGGTGCGAACTGATGGCGTAGCAGGCGATGCCGTTCGCGCTCAGCAGGGCCCACTGCTTCTCGCAGTAGTCGTCCTCGCGCAGGGCGCGCTGGACATCGAAGTGATCACCCCAGCAAGCGAGCTCGAGCCCGTCGTAGCCCATCTGCTTCGCCATAGGCGCCAAGGTTTCCAAGGGCAGATCGGCCCATTGACCGGTGAACAAGCAAAGGGGACGGGCCATGGTAAAATCCAAGTCCTGGGGGGGAAGCGCGCAGCATTGCCAGGCGCACAGCGCGCCTAGCAGGCGAGCAATATACCGCACTCAGCCGTGGATCCCACTATCCCCCCTAGGAGGCCCTGCGCCTACGGGCAGAAGGTCAGGCTCAAGCCGCCACTAGTGTTGCTGGTGGGGCCCGCCAGCGCGTCGCGATACCAAAACTGGAAGTGCCAAACTTCACCGGCTTCGAACACGGCCCCGCTGGGTAGGTTGCCGTAATCCAAGGCCACGCTGACCTGGCCGGCTGCGCCGGTGTTCAGCACCTGGTTGCGAGAGATCACGAAGGGCGGCGCCACGCAGAGGGTTCCGGCCATGCCACCGAAGGTTGGCAAGTCCGCGCGCTGGGTGCTGAAGATCAGCAGGCCGAATTCATGGACGGGCAGTCCACTTGCATCCAGCACCAGGTCGTCGGCTAGCAGGCTCGTTGAACCAGCAAGCACCAACTCTGCGCCCGCGCCGGCGGAGTTGGGTTGCGCTTGGCAGTAGGCCTCGGAGCCACAGATCACGCCGCCCTCGGCCAGGAAGCTGACGTCAATGTTACCGGCCAAGCTGAGCTCACTGATGATCGTGGTCAGCAGCAGGTTGGCGGTCTCGCCCGGGGGCAAGATGGTCGGCAAGGGCAGCGGCACGTCCGCGAACTCGAAGTCACCTAGCGGATCGGGGATGACCTGGTCGAAGCTCTCGCTGAGGCCAACCGAGAGGCTGGCCTGAGTTCCGTTCACCTGCAGGGTGCCCACAAGCGGCAAGACCATGGGCAGGGGCCCCAGGGGCAACAGCGTTCCCGCGAAGTCGACCTCGAGGCTTAGCTCCCCCAGCACGAGCACCTCCACCAGGTACTGACCCACCACATTGGTAGGCGTCAGCGTGCCGGTCGCCGGCACGCTCTGCACAAAGATCGGAGCGCTCAAGCTCCCGCCGTTCAAGGGGATGTCCAGCGGGAAGCCGCCGATGTAGAGCGAGTCCGGCGCGAAGGTACGGAAGGTTGAGAACATCAAACCCAGCACCAGATCCGCCGTTCCGGCTTGACCGCTGGTGAGGTCGAGACTCAAGCCATCCACGTCTAGAGTTCCCGCGACCACATCCAAGCCCAGGGTCAGTGCGCCGCTAGGCTCGCCGCTAACACGTAGAGGCGTGCTCAAGCTGAGGTCCATGCCCACCGGCTGATTGCCGCTGCCACCGAAGATTCCCGGCAAGGTGCGCGTTCCGCCGGGATTGCTGGCCACATCGAAATCGCCGATGACGGTGGCCGGCAGGAGTAGCTGGCCTTCGGCCATCAAGCTGGTCTGGCCCTCACCCGCGACTAGGTCGAGGGCAAAGTCTTGGGCAACGGCGGGAGCAGCGAGAAGCAGGAGTGCGCAGGGGATTCGCATGACGTGAGCAATCGTGGAGAGACGGGGAGGATGAGTGCTACGCGCAGACTACTCCACTTGTTCGAGCGGCACCACGCAGCGTTCCCGTGCTGAGATCAGTGCTGCTTCCATCACTCGTTGGGTGCGATAGGCATCCTCGAAGTCCGGCAACGGCACTTCGGGCAATTCGCCGCCGAGCACGCGGCAGATGTCCGCGGCCTCGTTCACGAAGCCATGCTCGTAGCCGAGCACGTGCGCATCGGGCCACCAGTTGGCGGCGTAGGGATGCACATCGGCCGTGCACATGATGCGCCGCCAGCCGCGCACCAAGGGCTCATCGCGCGCGTCCAGAAACTGCAAGATGTTCATCTCTTCGAAATCGAAGAGCAGCGAGCCGTGCTCGCCGTTGATCTCGAGGCGGTTACGATTCTGATGGCCGTGAGCCAAGCGCGATGCTTCGAAGCTAGCCGTACCGCCACCGCTCAAGGAAGCCACGAAGAGCAACGAGTCATCCACGTCGCTCGGTCCCATGCCGCTGCCGTCGGCCAAGGGCCGTTCGGTGATGAAGGTGCGCGCCAGTGAGCCGCCCACCTCGGTGATCTCTTCGCCCGTAACAAAGCGCGCCAGGTCGATGATGTGCGCGTTCAAGTCACCATGCGCGCCACTACCCGCCAAGGACTTGTCGAAGCGCCATGAACGCGGCGTCTCCGGCCCGCCCCAGTCCTGTAGGTAGACCGCGCGCACGTGACGGATCGCGCCCAGCTTCCCCGAAGCCACCAGCCTGTGGGCCAAGGCCACCGCCGGGCAGCGCCGGTAGTTGAACCAGACGAAGGTCTTGCCCGCAGCCTTGGCGGCCGCGTCGCGCATGGCGCGGGCGTCCTCGAGCGTGCCCGCCAGAGGCTTCTCGCAGGCCACGTGCTTGCCCGCCTCGAGCATGGCGATGGCCTGCTCCGCGTGCACATGATTGGGCGTACCCACATCCACCAGATCCACCTCCGGGTTCTGGGCCAAGCTGCGCCAATCCGTGGTGTGGTTGGCCCAGCCCCAGCGCTTGGCGAAGGGCGCTAGCTCCTCCTTATTGCGCGCGCAGATCGTGTGCTGCGCCGGATTGCGGGCCAGATCGAAGAAACGCCCGACCTGGGACCAAGCGTTGGAATGGGCGCGGCCCATGAACTTCTGGCCAATCAGGGCCACTTGCAGGGGTCGAGACATGCTCTAGGGGGCAGAGGAGGGGGGACTCTGGGAAGGCCGGAAGGATACACTTCCGGCCTCGATCACGGAGAGCCTTGCCACGGGCCCTCTAGATCCGGAAACTCCTGCACTCCCCCCCTCGTCCCTCCGCGCCCCGCCTACCCGGCCCCATGAACATCTTCTGCCGCATCTTCGGCCACACCTGGACCCACCGTACCGAAGACCCGCCCATCTCTTGGAACACCACCAAGGGTATGGCCGTGCTCGAGGCCACCGCCCACGGTGAGCCCCGTTTCTGGCTCGAGTGCCAGCGCTGCGCCGATAAGAACGAAAACCCGTCCAAAGAGCAGATCAAGAAGATCAACAACTGATCGGGAAGCGCCCCGGCGAGGTGGCTCGTACCCCTAGGGGTCAACCTGTGGGTCCCAACTGCCGATAGACCCCTTGGCCCCACACCATGGAATTCATCGCTGTCCTCAAATACGTGCTGCTCTTCGGCACGGCCCCCATTTGGCTGCCCTTCGCCAAGGCGGTTTGGACAGAGTTCCTCGATAGCCTGCGCATGGATGGGGGCCTCTGGGGCCCGGTTCCGACGCCCGTCCAGCGAGAAGAGATCAAGCGCCAGATCGAGCGCGAGATGCCGCGCCAGGTTCACGAGCCCAAGGGCTCCTACCGCCAGGCCGGCAGCGCCAACGCGAGCAAGAACCGCCGCAAGCAGACCACCGGTCGCAGCGGAGGCCCCGCAGCCGGGCCCCAGACGGGCAGTTCCGGCGGCACGTTTAAGCGGCGCTAGGAGCCTAGCGCCCGGAGGCGCGCGGGCATGGGCCGGGAAGTGCGAGCCCTCATCGGGCACGTTTGGATCTGCGCTCGAGGGGAGAACGCAGTAGCTGCGATCGATTCCATTAGGTGGAGTGGAGCTTAGGTGTCGCCGATTGGAGAGATCGGGATATGCCATCGGCGCCCGCCGCTGTCCGAGTTATGGCGATCTGGGTCAGTTATGGCGATCTGGGTCTGGCACAAATCGTCATGACTCGTGGTATTCGTGTGCGGGTTCTATGCCCACGATGCGAACGATCCGGCCGATCCTCGCTGCGTGCCACCTGCAACTGCGCACCTGATCTCCGATCGGTCCGCCGTTTCGGGGTGCTCCCGCTCCTTCTCGCCCTTCGCCAGCCTCAGGCCAGGCGCCAGCGGGTCAGACCTGCCCTTCTCCTGGCTTGCCCAACATGCGTAGCCTGCGGCCTCGTGCGTAGGAGCCCGCCCTCCAGAGCCATATCCGCCTCAGCCCAGGGAACAATCGGTTCACCCTGAGATGCAGAGTCCCATGGAATACGGACGCAGGGCACAATGCAGCCATGCTCGATCGTCGCCAAGTGCTCTCCCTTGCGCCCGCCGCACTGATCGCTCGTGGAGGCAACCATGGAGCTGCCTCCAGCCGAGCAGAAGTGGCTGAGCTGGCGACCCATGCCGGCACCCCAGAAGCGATCGCCGATGACGAGGACTATTGGACCGTCATCCAGCGCGCCTTCCCCATCGAACGCAGCCTGATCGATCTGAATAACGGCAACTGCTCGCCGTGCCCGAATGTGGTGCTGGATGCCTGGGTGCAGGGCATGCGAGAAGCGGAAGGCTCACCCTCCTACACCATGCGGCGCGTACTCGAGCCGCGTCGCCACGTAGCGCATGCGGGCCTGGCCGATATCTTCGGTGTTTCAGAGGACGAGATCGCGCTGGTGCCCAACGCCAGCTTTGGACTGGAAGCGCTGCAGCTTGGCTTCGACCTCAAGCCCGGCGCTGAGCTCCTGACCACCGACCAGGACTACCCGCACATGCGCGCCGCCTTCCGCCAACGGGAAGCGCGCGAAGGCATGGTCTGCCGCACCATCGAAGCGCCCAAGCCCCTAAACGATCCGGCGGAATTGGTGCGCCGCTTCGAAGCCGCCATCACCGAGCGCACGGGTTTGATCCTGTGCTGCCACATGGTCAACCTCAACGGCCAGATCCTACCCGTGGCCGACATCGTCGCCCTCGGCGCGCGCCACGGTATTCCCGTGATCGTCGACGGCGCGCACGGCTTCGCCCACGACCCCGCCATGCAAAAGGACCTGGGCTGCGAGTTCTACTCCACCAGTTTGCATAAGTGGCTGCAGGCGCCCATCGGCACAGGCATGCTCTACATCAAGAAGGAGCGCATCGAAGAGGTCTGGCCCCTGATGACCGCGGACGAACGACTCACCAAGCAGATGAGCAAGTTCGAGCAGCGCGGTACGCGCGACGTGGCCGCGGAACTGGCCGTAGCCGAGGCCGTGGATTTCCATCGTGCCGTGGGCGCCGATCGCAAGGCCGCGCGCATGGTTTGGATGCGCGAGCGCTGGTCCAAGCGCTTCCAGGGAGACGAGCGCTTCATCATGCGCACGGACCTGACTCCGGGCCGCGCCTTCGGCATCGCCACCTTCACCATCGAAGGCATCGAAGACGGAGCCCTGCAGCGCCACATGTGGCGTAAGCACCGTATTCACACCACGGTCGTCGGCGAGGAAGAAGGCCGAGGCGTGCGCGTCTCGCCCGGCATCCAAACCACTCGCGCATCCCTCGATATCTTCGGCGATGCTATCGAAAAGGTCCTTTGCCACGGTCTGCCGGCCTAGCCCGACAGACCCTGCATGACCCGAATTCGCGTAGGTATCGACTACTTGCCCGCCGTCAGTCACGCCCCTGGCGTTGGCCGTTACGCGCGCGAGCTGGTACGCGCCGCTGTGCTTCTGGAGGAAGACGCGGAGCTAGCCCTATTCGAATGGGGAGTCGGCGAGCGTCCCATGCAGGGGGCGCCGCTCGGTCTCGACCAGGCGCGCATGGCGCTCAAGCGTCGGCAGTTCCGCCTGCCACGGCGAGGCCTGAGCCTCGCGAACCGTTGGCTCGGACTCGGCGCGGATTCACTGCTAGGCGGCGTGGATGTCTTCCACCGCGTGCTGCCCCACGATCCGCCCGTACGCCGCGCAGCGCTGGTGCTGCCACTGGTCGAATTGCCGGCCGAGGGCTGTGTCGCCGATCAACGCCTGGGCCAAGCCGCACGCGAAGCCGCCGGCATCGTCGTCTTCTGCGCGCACTACGCAAAGGAAGCCGCGCGCCGCTACGACGTCGATCCCGCGCGCATCACCCAGGTGCAGGTTGGCTGCGAACACTGGCTGCGCGACGCGCCCAGTGCCGCCCCGGCGCGGAGCGTGCCGCTGATTCTGGTGCTTGGCGCCCTGCGCGGGGAACGCCGGCCGCTGATGGCCTTGGAGGGCTTCGAACAATTGCGCGCTGGCGGCTGCCAAGCCGAACTGTGTTTCATTGGCCGACCGGGCTCCAGTGCCGGAGCTTTTCGCCGGCGCTTCGCCGAGAGTCCCGTGGCCAATGACGTGCGCTGGATCGAGACTCCCATAGAAGCCGACATGCCGGCGCTGGTGCAATCCGCTGCCGTGCTACTGCACCTAGCCCACGACGAAGGCTCGCCGGTCACGCCCCTGGAAGCCTGCTCCTTGGGTCCCGCCCTCGCCCTCGAACGCTTGCCCGCCTTCGAGGAAGCCCTCGGCTCCCACGCTTCCTGGATCCCCCGGGACCCGAATGCCAAACAGGTGGCTGGGGCTCTAGCCGACGCTCTAGGAAGCCACCAACAGGCCATGCACGCTGACGTACGTAGGGCCCACGCCGCGACTTTCAGCTGGCGAGCCTGCGCTGAGCAACACCTGTGTATTTGGCGCCAGGCGGCTGCGGCCCCCCTGCTCGCTCCGTAGACTCTTCCCAACATGACCTCCCAACCGAACTCCATGCGCAATCTGCTGCTCCCCATCCTTCTGATCACGCCCCTGGCCATGGCCTTCGCTCCCACCGAGCCCAGCGCCCCCCCCCCGGGTCCCGCCGTCGAGGAGCCCACCCCCCTGCAAGCCGCCATGGGTACCCTGCAAGGCAACCAGCGCAAGCTGCGCAAGCTGGTCAAGGATCCGGTGGCCAACAAGGCCGCACTGATGGAGGCCCTGGGAGCCATGGAAGGTGCACTTCTGATCGGGATCCAACACACGCCAGAGCCGGCGGAAGGCATGAGCGCAGAAGAAAATGCCCTGCGCAGCGTGAACTACAAGCGCGCCATGGTCAGCACCCTGGACACGGTGCTCGCCATGCAGCTGGCCACCCTTGGAGGCGACGCAGAGACCCTCGGCACTACGTACAAGGCATTAGGCCAGCACAAGAAGAACGGTCACGACGAGTTCCAGTAGGACCCGTATCGAGACCCAGTTCCGCAACTATTCACATGCCTGGTTCAGGTTCCGCGCTGGGGAACCCGAAGAGGCCTGTACCCATGCCCCTCGCTCTCAATGAGATCGTGATGTCGATGCGGTCGCTGCAGCCTTTTCCGACTGTTGCGACCACTGTCATGCAAATGGCATCAGACCCCGACACCACGCCCAGTGATCTAATCGAGGCTATCCAGACCGATCCGGCTCTGGTCGCCAAGATCCTCAAGCTCTGCAACTCAGCCTTCTACGGCTTCCAACGGGAGATTGCCTCCCTACGTGAAGCTGGAAACATGCTGGGCACGGAGACCCTGGTGAGTCTGGTCATGACGACCTGCACCAACCGCTTCTTCAAGCACCAAAAGAACGGTGACTCGAAGATGAGCGAGGGTCTCTGGGAGCGCTGTGTGACCCTGGCCGTGGCCAGCCGTCTGCTGGCTCAGGAGCATGGCCGCACGGACCCGGAGCGGGCCTATACCGTGGGCCTCTTGCAGAATGTGGGCGAGATCGTGCTGACTCCCCTACTGGAGGAGCATCAGGATCAGTTGATCGCCGAGATGACTTGCGGTCGTTCCGCCATGGACGCGGAGAAGGTCATCCTGGGCGTACACCACGCCGAGATCGGAGCGCGCCTGGCCACCTTCTGGCAGCTGCCGGACCTGATGACGGACACCATCCGTTACCACCACGACCCGGAACAGTCCACCCATGACAAGGTGCTGGCCAGCACGACGCACCTGGCGGAGACCATGACCCACAGCAGCTTGGATGCGAACGCTGCCAGACGGCTCTACTACAAGCCCGCGGATTGCGCGCTGGAGTACACCGGCCTCAAGCTCTCCGACTTCGAGGAGTTTGAAATGAAACTCTCGGCCGAACTGGTGAAAGCCCAAGACTTGCTGGGCGGCTAGCGGCCCGCCGAGCTGACCTTGCTGCCCGACCGGCGGCGAAGCCAGTGCGAAGCCAGTGCCGAAGCCAGTGCCGAAGCCAGTGCCGAAGCCGGTGCCGAAGCCGGTGGCGAAGCCGGTGGCGAATGATGGAGCCCCATGCCGCCCGATTCGAAGGGCAGTGAATGGGGTGGGTAACGGGACTCGAACCCGCGACCTCCGGTACCACAAACCGGCGCTCTAACCAACTGAGCTACACCCACCACTCGAAGGGGGGAAGATCGTGATTCCGAGCGCGCTTGTCAAGGCTAGCAAGCGGAACCTCGCAAGATCAGCGACGCTCTTGCCTGCGGAACCAACCGCGCCAACCCAGCTTGGCCGGCTCGACGGCCTCCGCCAACGGCTGCTCGGCCTCGATCTGCCGCGGGCGATCGGCCTTGAGGGCCTCCAGTTCGAGACGCAGGGCCTGATTACTCTCCTGAAGCGCTCCGAGGGCCACCAACAGGCGCTGATTCTGAGCATGCTCCAACCGCTGCTCTTGCTCCACCCGATCCACGTAGCGATTCGTACCGCGCTCCACGAGCTGGGCGGTCTCCAAGGCGCGCTCAGCAAGCTCGCGACCCTCGCGCTGTTCCAATATTTCGGAACGCAATGCGCGCTCCTTTCGGCCCGGCCCGACGATGCGCAGCTGAGGATCCACCGGCTGCCATTCCACCGCCGGCACGCCGGATTCCGGGTCCAGAGCCTCCAGGCGGCGCAGATGCCCTCCTCGGGAGGCTTCGGGCGGAGCCGGGATCGCACTCGGCTGGTTGACGTCGAGGGGCACGATGGCGGAGGACGGGGTGCTATACGACTGCATAGGAACCTCATCGGCCGACTTGGGCCTGCCCTTTCCCAATCTCACCGATAGGCTACGAGAACAGCCATGGATCCCGACAACTACAAGCCCTCCGACCACAAGAGCTACGGGAACATGGACGAGCACCACTGGTCCAAGACTCGGGCGGAGCGCAACAAGGACGCCATCGACTACTACCGCGAGCGCTCCCAAGCGCCCGGGGTGGCGGAGGGTGGCGAGGCGCGCAACTTCTATTGCATGGGCTGCGACGGGGTGGTGCCTTTCGACCAAGAGGGTGACACCTGCCCGCACTGCGGTGAATCCACAGAGGGACGCTCCAAGCGTTACTTCAACTGGGTCGAGATCGACGAGGCGCCCTCCAGCGACCTCAAGGCCTTGCTCCCCTACCTACTAGGCGCCTTCGCCCTGCTCATCTTCTTGATCTGGGGCCTTTGGGCCCTGCTCTCCTAGGCCATGGCGCTCAACGACAAACGCTTCGATCGGCAGGTGCGCTACCACGCCCTGGGCGAGGCTGGCCAGCAGCGCCTGCAGGACTCCACGGTCCTGATCGTAGGCTGCGGCGCGCTCGGCGGAGTGCTGGCCCAGTCCCTCGTACGCTCCGGCGTGGGCCAGCTGCGACTGGTGGATCGCGATGTAGTCGAGCTCTCGAACCTGCCGCGCCAGGTGCTCTTCGAGGATCGCCACGCGAACGAGGGTACGCCCAAGGCCGACGCCGCCGCCGAGACCCTGGCGCGCATCGGTGGCCCCACGCGGGTCGAGGCTCATGCACGCCACGTGGATGCGGAGGTGCTCGAGGAGCTAGCCCAGGGAGTCGATCTAATACTCGACGGCACAGACAACCTGGATACGCGCTACTTGATCAACGACTGGTGCGTGGAGCACCAAGTGCCCTGGGTCTATGGTGGCGTGGTCGGCGCAGGCGGCCTTGTGCTTCCCGTGCGACCGGGTCACGGCCCGTGCCTGGTGTGCGTTTTCCGCGAACCGCCGCCGCCCGGCTCCCTGCCCACCTGCGATACGGCCGGCGTGCTCCAGCCGGCGGTCGGAGCGATCGCCAGCTTGCAAGCGGGCCTAGGCCTGCGACTCCTGGTGGATCCCGAGGGGCTCGAGCCGGCCTTGGTGGAGTTGGATGTCTGGGGCGGCGAAGTACGCCGCATTCGAGCCGGCCGCGACGAACAGTGCCCCTGCTGCGGAGCCGGCGAACGTCGCTGGCTGCACGCCGAACGCAGCTCGCAGACCGTCAGCCTGTGCGGGCGCAACACTGTGCAGGTGCGCGGGCGTGGCGAGCCCATCGACATGCCGGCTCTGGCCGAGCGCCTAGCCGGCGTCGGCGAGAAGCTCCAACAGGTGGGTCCCCTACTGCGCTTCCATCTGGATGACATCCGCTGGACCGTCTTCCGCGACGGCCGCGCACTCATGGAAGGCACCGAGGACGCCAACCGCGCGCGTTCGCTCTACGACCGCTACATCGGTTCCTGATGAGCGAGCAACCGGTTATGGTGATCCTGGCCGCCGGTGCTTCCGTGCGACTGGGGCAACCGAAGGCGCTGGTGGAGCTGCACGGCTCGACGCCCCTGGAACACCTACAGCGGGCCTGGCGCACGGCCGCCGGCACGCCCGCGGACTCGATCGTAGTCACGGGGGCCGATCACGCCCCCATCGCCGCCGCCTTCGGCTCGCAAATGGAGCTGCTCTACAATCCGCGCTGGAGCGCGGGGCGTACTGGCGGGCTGGCCCTGGCCGCTGAACGTTGGCCAGGCCGCGACCTGCTCGTAGCCCCTGTGGACTGTCCGCTGGTGCCTGCCGAGGTGTTCAGCACCTTGCTGCTGAAATGGAAGGAACTCAGCGCCCCCGACTGGGGATTCCTAACCCCGTGGGTGCAGTTTGAAGGCCAACCCAAGCGCTTCGGCCA
>JBLIOL010000194.1:0-10736 GCA_047639615.1 Planctomycetota bacterium
TTCTGTCGGCTATTCGGGCCATGTAGCCAGGGCGCGAGCCCCAGGGGCGTGCCGCACATAGCCGAACTTGCCAGCCACGCGCCCTAATCCGCGATGCTGCGTTGCACCACCCCCCAAGTAGCTACGGTTATGGGGGGGGGACGCGCCTTGCCTCGCGAGAAATGGCACATGCCTCGCAAGCTCTGCTATGCGCGACAAGCTCCTAGGCGGGGTCGCGGCCAAGCTCGGCTGATCCGGGCGAAGGGCGCTTGGAGTCCACCGCTCTTAGCCTGTATTCTCTGCATCGACAGCAGCCCTGCAGGGTGCATGAAATCTTGCGTACCCTGAATCGCCAGGTCCGAGTCGAGCCTGAACCAGTGAGAGCAAACGATCTAGAGGCTTCCGTGCCCGTCAGCGTAATCGTGACGGCCTGCGCGGATTCGGACGCCCTGCGCACAACCCTGCGCGAGGTGACTCGTCAGGCGCGCGCAGCGGGTGGTGATTGCTGCTTGGTGGTCAACACCGCGCGCGATGCTATGTCCGCATCCAGCCGCGACGCCCTGGGTTGCTTGGTCGACAGCTTGATCTTCGAGGAGAAGCCCGGCAAGTCGAACGCGTTGAACGCGGCCATCGCAGAAGTCCCTGGTCGCGTCGTCGCCTTCACCGATGATGACGCGTCTCCCTCGGCCTCCTGGCTGCAGCACCTACTGGCCGCTTTCGATGTGAGCGAGGGACCCGCTGATGCGCCGGTCGTCGGGGTCGGTGGCCCCGTGCTGCCCGTGCTCCCGCGTGAGACCACACCCGGTTGGTATCGGCGCTTCCTGGGTCGTGTACCGACCTCTTTCCTGGGGCCGAAGCAGCACCTCGGCAATCAGTCCAAGGACTATGAGTTGGCCCCCGGTTCAGATCTTGGGAGCGTACCGCTGGGCGCGAACTGTGCTTGGTTGCGGAGCAGCTTGTTGCAGTATCCCTACCGACCTGAACTCGGGCCCAATCGGGACACCGGTATGCGCGGAGGCGAAGACACCTGCTTGGCCTTGCAGGTGATGAGCGCGGGTGGGCGGGTGCGCTACGAACCCATGGCGCGCGTCTATCATCCGGTGGATCCCCGCCGCATGACTCGGGATTACGCCCTGGAGGGACATCGAATCAATGCGATCGAGTACGTCCACCTACTGAGCATCTTGGGCTGGAATTTGCCTACCCGAGGTGAGCTCGAGCAGGAGATCGAGAAGGCTCAGTTGGGCGTGCTCAATCGACTGCTCGGCGGCGCTGATTGGATTCTCCGCAAGCGCATGCGCTGCAAATTCTTTCAAACAGTCTTGGCGGAAGCGCACGGCGGATGAGTACACGCCGGCTAAGCGGCGTCGTTGCCTGCCTGAACAATGAGGACACCATCGGTTTGGTGGTGAACAAGCTCGTCGATGTTTGCGACGAGGTCATCGTTGTGGATGGTGGCAGTCAAGATTGCACGCTGGAGCGCGCATTGGTGCACGACTCCGTGCGTCTCTATGAGCAGCCGCGAGCAAGCAGCACCGCCGAGCTGCGCAACTTCGGTTTCGATCAGTGCTCCTGGGATTGGATCCTGGTGGTGGACGCGGACGAATTGCTGGGTGGAATGACTCGCGCTGCGCTGGGCAAGGTCACCGGCCTTCCGGTCATGAAGTGGTTCAGCTTCCCGCGCTATCGGGTGGTCGAGCGAGCCGGTGAGCTTCACTACCTATCCGACCCGGCGCATTTTCCCGATCGGCAGATCAGGCTCTTTCGGAACCTCCCTAGCTTTCGCTACGCGCTTTCGGATGGGGCGACTCCTCCCGTTTTCCTGAAGCGAACGGGTGTTGGGCTGCCGCTGCGGAAGCCGCAGCTATTCCAATTTGGTGTCCCGTTGCAGGACCATGAGGGCGCGAGTGCACCCTTGCCTGAGGTGTCGCCGCTCTTGCTCGACCAACTGCGCGGCGGCAAATCGGGCTGAGCGCCGCGGGCCCCTATACTTGGAAGCGTTCGAACCCTGAACGATCCCATGCTAAAGCCCACCATCCTGGCCATCCTTGCGTTGGCCGCACCTCTCGCCGCCCAACCTCTCGCCGCCCAGGGGGTCAGCCCCGAGGGGCGCTTGCTCCGCAGTGACTCCAGAGCCCGTGTGCATTCCCCCGGTGGGATGGCCAGTGCCGAGGTCCTGAACGCACGCGGGGGTGTGCATGCTCTGCGCGGCGATGTACTCGTGCGGCGTGAGGGAGGAGCTGCGCTGCGCGTGGCGAATGTGCTGGGCGATGGTTTTCTGGTGACGGACGCGGGCGAGCTTGTGGCGCTGCATGCGGGCCACCGGAGCAGTCATGTGAGTGTGAGTGTCTATGGAACGCCGGGCCAAGAGCGCTACTCCTTCGACGTGCCGAGTCTGCGTGATGTGACGCTCGGGAGCGATAGCCGCAGCATGCTCTACGGCGCTGGCCGCGATGTGCTGGAAGTGGACTTGGCCACGGGCCGGCGTATCTGGCTCGGGGAGTGGGCGCGCTTCGCCGGGGGGCCGCAGGGATTGACCGCGGGCACCGAGATCGGGCAGCCCACATCCTTGGTGGTGCGCCAGGGCCGGCGCGTGATAAGCCGTTTGGATATGTCTGCTCCTATCGAGCAGCTGGCCTTCGATCCAAGCGGCGAAGCTCTCTACTTGCGCACGAATACCTCCTTGCTACGCCTCGCCGCGCCCTTCGACGGGCAAGCCAAGGAACTCCAGCGCGCCGCTCCGGGCGCACAGCTGCGCGATCTATGGGTGACCTCTGATGGAGTACGCTTGGGCGTGAGCCAGCTCTCGCCCAGCGGTCAGCGCCGCGGCAGCGTGCTGCTGCAGAGCGCGGGTGCGGGCTTCCGACTCCTCACCCAAAGCGCAAGTGCGCCGACCACCGCGGCCAACCTGGAGCCTGTACCCCTGGGTTCGATCCAGTGGCCCTTGGCTCCTATGGGTCCGTACGGCATTGGCAACACCTACGGCGAGTACCAGCGCTATGGCAACACGCCGTACCTACACCCGGGGATCGATGTCTTCGGCAACGACCTTCAACCGGTCTACTCCGTATCGAGCGGCGTGGTGAAAGCGGTGCTCACCACGAGCGGCTCCTACCACTGGCGCGTGGCCATCGCCCCGGCCAGCTCGGGTACGAGCGAGGGCTACCTCTACGCGCACTTGGATCAGCCCACCATCGCCGTGCAGGTGGGGGATGTGATCACAGTTGGGCAGTACCTAGGCGATCTCGTGCCCTGGCCCGTGAGCGGCTTCACGCACACGCACTTCGCGCGCATCGAATCCAGCGGCAATCAGTGGTTTGGGGATTGGCTCTGCACCACCAACCCGCACATGGAGCTGTATCCCAAGCTCGACAGCGCTGCGCCGCAGTTTGAGTCGGCCGTGGGTAATCAGCTCTTCGCCTTCACCGCGAATCAGAGCTCGAACTATCAGAATCCAAGCGCTTTGGTCGGCGCCGTGGATGTGATCGCGCACGTGTCGGACATCATCGAGACCAGCTACGAGTGCGCGGTCCAAGGCCTGCGCTACTCGATCCACCCCGCTGGCGATCCCAACAATCCCGTCGTGCCCGAACGCCTGGCCTTCCACGCCGACATGGCCCTCGACACCTACCAGAACGGGCCCATCGATCCCTTCCTGGTGGACTTGCTCTACAAGCAAGACTCCACCTGCCAGACCGAAGGCGACTACGGCAGTCGCGAGTTCTTCCACATCCTGACCAATTCCAACGGCGACGAGGTCTACAGCGCCAGCGATTTGAACGAGGCCTGGGACACGAACTTGCTGTCGGACGGTGACTACGTCATCGTGGTCACCGCTTGGGATGTCGCGGGGAACTCGACCACGGCCTCCATGACAGTGACCACCGCAAACGGCAATCCCTAAGATCGCGACCAACTATGGACGACTCGAGCCTCATGCACCTGGCGCGCGAATATCAAGAGCGCGCCTTTTGTCCCTACTCCAAATTCAGGGTGGGGGCCGTGTTGCTCGACGAGTCAGGCGGCGTGCACGGCGGCTGCAATGTGGAGAACGCCAGCTACGGCCTGACGGTCTGCGCCGAGCGCGTCGCCATCCAGTCAGCCATCGCCGCGGGCGTGCGCAAGTTCACCACCATGGCCTTGGTGTGCGACGCAGATGGCCCAGTCGCGCCCTGCGGTGCCTGCCGCCAAGTGCTCGCGGAATTCGCTCCGGATCTGCGCCTCTTGTGCGCCGGTCAAGACGGTGAAGTACGTGAATGGCGTCTCTCCGAGCTCCTGCCCGGGCGCTTCGAACTAGGCGAGTAACCGTACGTCGGCTAGCGGCAGAGCGGTGCGCCGACGCAGCAACGCTAGGCACGATCGGCTAGCAAATCCGTGGGGAGGCAAATCTAACGAAGTGCTCCCAGTCGCGCCCCGTGGGCTTGTCGGGCACGCGCAGCACAACCATGTTGGTGGCAGGAGCCAGGCGGCGCAGTCTTCGCAGGGCCTTGCGCTTCCACCTCCGCAATTTCCAGTGCTCCGGATCGTCGCCAAACTCTGCATCCACAACCAACCCTAGGTCCTTGATGAAGAAGTCGACCGCGGCCCGCACCGAAGGCATCCACGTGTCGTCGACAGCAATCAAGCCGCCGGGTCGAATAAGCCGGAGCATGTAGAAGATGTCGATGAAGGCTGAGTCGAACTTGTGGTCGCCATCGACGAAGCCGAAATCGAATTGGGACCCGGCCTCCAAGAGGCGTGGTAGCACGAGCTCTGAACCCTGCTCGTGGCAATGGAGTCGCTCACCCACACCCGCCAGATCGAAGAGATGGCGGCCAGCCGAGTGCCAGCGGCGTTCCTCAAAAGGATCCATGGCTATGTGATTTGCAGCTTCAGGACGCCCTTCCGCCGTCGCGTTGGCCAAACCCGCGCGATGAATCAGGAGCCCAGAAATGCCCATGGCAAATCCGGTCTCGATGGTCTTCACAGCTCCGCTCTTTCTTACAAGCTTGTCTAGAGCCTCGCCCTGTTCGCGGCGCATTCCTACGGGGTTTATATCGAAGCTCGTGCCATCCGCAGCCTCGACCGTGCCGCTCTCGTAGCAGTTGGCCAGAACTTGATCGATCGCTTGAGTCGTATTGGGGACTGTCTTCTGTTGATCGAGATCCGCTAGACGATTCTATTCGAGCCCATCGGCTTCGAGAAGCGGCGCGTCGCGTTGTCCTTGTGCTGCGAGTTGGGATATTCCAACTCCGCACTGGTGCATCGCGGCGAACAAGAAGCGCGCTCTAGCAGCCCGCTTAAAAAACAGCGACTTGTCGCTCGGCTCCCACGAAGCGCCTGGCTGCGTTGCCAGAACCCCCCAATAGCCACCACTATGGGCGGAACCTATCGCCTTGCTAGACGATCCGTGGAAACCAATCGCTGGGCCGCTGTTTTTTAAGCGGCCTGCTAGGGCCTGGGGTGTCCGACCGGAATTCCTGACAATGTCGTAAGCGTCGCGCCCTGCTGCAGGGACGCAGTAGGTCGCTGCGGAACACCGCGCGATCACGGCTACGTGAGGCCATCCAGAGTTCTCGCGGTAGAGCCCAAGCGGATTGGACGAGCTTGGCACATACTCCTCCTACCGCTTGATGGAGGTATCGGGTACCAAGTCCTGGCCATTCACCGAGACCTCAAAGGTCCTTGAGTAGGAGGGGGCTGGCCGCTCATCAACGGCCTTTACAACGAATTGGCCGGGAGTGACTGCGATGGAGGCGTGCTCTTGAGCATCGACAATACTCAGCGCATGCCAACGACCAGGCTCCCCATCGCCATGGGACCGCATCCATTCGACGGACACGCCGGGCAGGGCCTTCAGCGTTTCTTGCTCAATGACCGAAATGCGGACATCTGGCTGCGATGGATGGCTTGCATATCGGCAGCTCTCGTGATGGCGGAGCCGACGGGTGAAACGAAAACGCTGAGCTCGGCGAAATCGTCGCCTTCCGGCATAAGCAGTTCGCCGCCGATCGCACCATTCGACACGCTAACCCCGCCTTGGATATCGATGTCCACGTGGGCGATCTCGTGGGGCCGGAGGTCGCGGTCTCCTGGCTCCGCCAGCATGGGGGCATCGGTGCCCGCCCCCCCCAAGTGGGGAGGACGTTGATGGGCTAGCTCTTGACCGGGGTCGCGGAGGGCTGCGCCGTTGTTCGTAGGTAAGGCTTGATGGTCTTGAAGCCAGCGGGGAACTTGGTCTTGGCCTCCTCGTCGCTAACGGTGGGGACGATGATCACGTCCTCACCGTCCTTCCAGTTGGCTGGCGTGGCTACTTGATGCACTGAGGTGAGCTGTAGGGCATCGACGACCCGTAGGATTTCGTCGAAGTTACGGCCCGTGGCGGCCGGGTAGGTGATCGTCAACTTGACTTTCTTATCCGGGCCGATGATGAAGACAGAGCGCACCGTGAAGGTGTTGTCTGCATTCGGGTGGATCATGTCGTACATGTTGGCCACCTTGGACTCGGGGTCTGCGAGCAGAGGGAAATTGAGGGCGGTGCCCTGTGTCTCCTCGATGTCTTTTGCCCAACCCTTGTGATCCTCGAGCTGATCGACCGAGAGGCCGATGATCTTTACGTCACGCTTGTCGAACTCCGGCTTCATGCGAGCGGCTGTTCCTAGCTCCGTGGTGCAAACGGGGGTGTAGTCCTTAGGATGACTGAACAGAATACACCAGGAATCACCCATCCATTCGTGGAAGTTGATTGTGCCGATTGTGGATTCTGCGCTGAAGTCAGGAGCTGTATCTCCGAGTCGAATGGCCATGTCGATTTGTCTTTTTGGTGGTCAGAGTGTGGGGGGTGTTATCAGCAGTCCGCTGAGCACAATGCCTGTGGTTCAGGGCGCCTAACAGTCTACTTCAAGCGTACGTGATTCACCATTCGTGCAGTCAATTTTGGAGGCGTTGGACAGTGATTGCTCGCCCTTAGTCCGCGCCTGCCCGACGTTGTCGGGCACCTGATCTTCCAGGCCCAGATGATGCACCTGATCGCCGTTTTCGACGCGCCTCGTGAACTCCGAACTTACGTCCCCTAGGGGATGCCAGCCATCTGAAATGGAGTCAAGGCACTCCACCGACCAAGGCTGCTCGCCTACTCGGAGGGTTGGGGAGTCCGCGTGCCCGGCCGTAAATTCTGTCGGTTGCGCACGTCCCATTCCTTGCCGGATTTTCCCGCCTCTTGAGTACCGGACCGCTTGGTCCGACCGTGCGCGGCTCGGCCGCATTGGTGTTCGGAGCGCGGGCCGCTAGCGGCAGAGCACTAGGGCCACGGAGGTCAAGAGACCCCAGAGCAGGATGCCGTGTGCGAGGGGGCGCCAGCCGAGTGCGGCCAGGCTCTTGCGTGACATGCCCAGGCCCATGGCCAGCAGCGCGAGTCGCAGGCAGACCTTGCCGGCGGAGGCGATCTCCATGCCGACGGGGCGCAGGGCGGGGAAGAGTTGCACGGCGGCGGAGGCGAGTAGGAAAGCGACCAGGAAACCGGGGATGTGGACGCGCTTCTTGGGGCCGGTCACGTCCTCGCCCTCTTGCTTGAGGAAGGAGAGGCCGAAGGCAACGGGTAGGATCCAGAGCGCGCGGGCGAGCTTGGTGACCGTGGCAATCTGCAGCGAGTCGGCGCCCCACTCGGCGGCGGCGGAGACCACGGAGCTGGTGTCGTGGATGGCTAGGGCGCACAGGCGGCCGTAGGCGGCGGGGTCCAGGTCCAGGGCGTGGCCGAGGATGGGGAAGAGGATCAAGGCTGCGGCGTTGAGCACGAAGATCACGGCCATGGCCATGCTTACATCCTCGCCCTTGGCGCGTAGGGCGGGGGCGGCGGCGGCGATGGCGCTGCCTCCGCAGATGGCGGTGCCGGTGCCGATGAGGAGCATCAGGTTGCGGGGCAGGCGTAGCCAGCGGCCGATGAGCAGGGTGCCCAGGGCGGCGGCGCCCAGGGTGATCGCGGCGGTGGCTAGGCCCTCGCTGCCGACGCTCAGGACTTCGCCGAACTGGCTGCCGGCGCCCAGGAAGATGACTCCGAGCTTGAGCAGTTGGCTGCCGGCCTGCTGGCCCCCTGACCAGGGGCCGAGCCAGGCGGCGACCAGGGCTCCGAGCCCTAGGCCAATTACGCCGGGTAGCTGCAAGGCCACGCAGACGAGCGCCAGCAGGGGCAGCATGATGCGGGCGAGGCGGGGGCTATCCATGGGTGGAATCATCGGACCTTCCAGGCCTGAGGCATAGACGATATTTTCGATGGGCTATCAGGGAAACTGATAGGATGCTGCCCATGGACACACGTCTCGATGCGAGTCTGCTGCCGACCTTTCTGGCGGTGCTGGATGCGGGCCGCATCTCGGCGGCGGCGCGGACGGTCAATCTCTCCCAGCCGGCGGTCACGGCACGTATTCGCAGGTTGGAGGATTCGGTGGGTACGGCGCTGCTCTTGCGCTCGGTGCATGGGGTCGAGCCCACGCCGGCGGGGGAGAAGCTGGCGGTCTATGCGCGCGACATCGTGCGCATGGTGGAGGAGGCGGAGCGTGCGGTGGGGGAAGGGCAGGAGGTGCGCGGGCGGTTGCGGCTGGCGGTGAGTACGACCATTGCGGCGCATGTGCTTCCGGTGGTGCTGGCGCGCTTCCGTGCTCGGCATCCGAGCTTGGAGCTGAGTCTGCAGGTGGGCAACACGGAAGAGGTCATCGAGGCCGTGCGCGGTGGGGGCTTTCCACTGGGGTTGGTGGAGGGGCATCGGCGCGCCTCCGGCGTGCGCTTGCAGCCCTGGCTCGACGACGAGTTGGTGCCGGTGGTCTCGCACTCCGCGCGCTTCACCTTGCGCCGGCCGGAGGACCTGGCGCGCGTGCCGATCCTCTGGCGCGAGCCGGGGTCGGGTACGCGGGCCGTTCTGCTGCGCGCCTTGCGCAAGGCAGGGGTGCGTACGCGGCCCGGTTCCTTGGATCTGGTGCTGGGCACGTCGGAGGCGATTGCCAATGCGGCCGCGGCGGGTTTGGGCCTCGGATTCCTATCACGCTGGTCCCTGGGGCCTTACCTGGACGCGGGACGCCTGCGGCCGGTCACTGCTCTGGGCCTCGATGTGCGCCGTACCTTCCACTGGGCCCTGCCCACGGGTGGCTTGAGCGCCAGCGAAGCGGCCTTCATGAACTTCGCCGATCGCAACCCGCCGCCCGCCCGGTGAGTACCATGCGGGCATGATCGCTATCGACCAAATGCAGTCCACCCGCGTCTTGCTCGCCGGCCTCGGCGACGGCTTCGGAAATTCCATCGACAAGATCCCGGCCGGCTTCGGTAATCACCCGCTCTGGAACTTGGGCCACTTGGTGGTGACGACCGGGCTCCTGGTCTATCGCCTATCGGGCCTCGACCTGGGCATGCCCGAGTCCATGGTGGAGGACTTCGGCAAGGGCTCCGACCCCAAGACCTGGACGGCTACCCATAGCTGGGCTGACATCAAGCAGCAACTCCTGGCCCAGCCTGCGCAGCTGCGCAAGGACTGGGACGAAGGCCTCTTCCAAGAGTTCAAGCGCTACGAGACCTCGATCGGCATCGTGCTCGAGAATGTCGAACAGGCAATCACCTACAACACCTTCCACGAAGGTACCCACTTGGGTTACGCCCTCGCCCAGCGCAAGGCGCTGGCCGGAGCGTAGGCAGCTAAGCGCCGAGGCGGCGCAGGGCGATGTCGAGGGGCAGGAGGCAGACGGCGATGATCAGCCACCACCACCAGGTCTCCTTCGGGGTGCGCGCGGGGTCGCCGTCGAAGTGCCAGATGGCTTCGGCGTCGGGCTGGTAAGTGCCGCCCGTGCGTTCTGCCACGAGCTCAAGTAGCTCCTTGTTGGGCAGGGGGGTGCGGAACTCGGGGCTGTAGGACTCCGTCACTCCGAGGGCCTGCACGTGCAGCAGCTCGCCGTCCTGCTTGAGCACCGTGAGCAGCCGGTAGAACTCGCCGTACTCTTCGATGGGGAAGGAGGCGCGGAAGAGGCCCGGTGCTAGGTGCTCGAAGTCGAGCTGCTCGTCGGTGCCCTCCTCGCCCAGGATCGAAATCTCGGGTGTGATGTCGTCGCGGTAGGCGCCGAGGCGATCGCGGATGTCGATGGTGACGTTGGCGATGCCCTCTTCGATGTCCACGCGGGTGCGCGGACGCAGCTCGCGGTGGGAACCGGTGGACATGACCGAGCGCACGAGCTGGCCCCAGAATTTGGGGTAGCCCTCCCAGCCGATCCAGTCGCCGGCCCAGCGCGCTTTGGCGTCGGAGGTAAAGGCGACGCTGCGGCCGAGGCCATAGTTCCAGGAGGCGAGCACGGGGTCGCCGTAGTCGGAGGCCAGGGAGACCGTGGCGCGTTCTTTGGGCTGCGTCGCTACGTAGCCCAGTAGGAAGGGCAGGCTGTCGGGGTCGATGCCCTTGAGGATGTCGTGGGTTGCGATCTGGGTGGGGACGAAGGGCTCCTCCACGAGCATGGCCTTGGAGGCGCGCATGGTCTCGCGGGTGAAGATCTGCGGGATGCTGGCGAAATCGTTGGTGAAGTAGGCCTCGCCGCCGCCCCAGCTCGCGATGTCGCCAAGCAGTTGCTGGTCCGCGCCCTCGCCGATGCCCACGGTGGAGACCGTGATGGCGTCGGCGGCGATGTGACCGAGCAAGGTGTCGTAGCCACTGCCCTGAGTTTGGCCGTCCGAGAGCAGGATCATGTGCTTGATCTTGGCGTCCTCGTCGAGCAGCGCTTGGTAGGCCTCGTACAAGGCCGGGTAAATGTTCG
>JBLIOL010000195.1:0-10735 GCA_047639615.1 Planctomycetota bacterium
CGAGACCTGGGGTGAGCAAACGGACGTGAACGAGTCAGCGGACTGGTTCAACGCCAAGTTCCTGGCGGTGGTGGGCTCGAACCTAAGCATGACGCGCACGCCTGATGTGCACTTCGCAGCTGAGGCCCGGCAGAACGGCTCGAAGATGGTCGTCTTCGCCCCGGACTTCAATCAAGTGGCGAAGTTCGCAGACGAGTGGATGTCGATCAACGCTGGCCAAGACGGCGCTTGGTGGATGGCGGTCAACCACGTGATCCTGAGCGAGTTCCACCACCGCGACCAGAACGAGTTCTTCCTGAACTACACGCGTGAGTTCACCGACGGCCCCTTCCTGGTGGAGATCGGCGAGCTCAACGGCATGCGCAAGGCCGGCAAGATGGTCCGTGCAGGCAGATTCGGCAAATACAGCGATGAAGAGAATGGCGAGTGGAAGTTCCTGCAGTGGGACCGTGGCGACGATCGCCCGAAGATGCCCATGGGCAGCGTCGGGCACCGTTGGCAGCAGGGTAAGGGTCAGTGGAACCTGAAGCCCGAGGACGGCCTTGACGGCAGTCCCATCGATGCTGAACTGACCTTCCTCGAGCGCAACGACGGCGTCATCGACATCGAGCTAGACGACTTCGCCGCTGGCGATACCGTCCTGCGCGGCGTACCCGTGCGGCGCATCGAGCTCAATGGCGAGATGGTCGAAGTGGCCACGGTCTACGACATCTTGATGGCCCAGTACGGCATCGATCGTGGGCTCAGCGGCGACTATCCGACCGACTACAACGACGCCGAAGGCGCCTACACGCCCGCCTGGGCCGAGCGCTATACCGGCCTCGACCGGGAAACGCAGATTCGCTTCGCCCGCGAGTGGGCCAGCACGGCTGCCGCTACCGGCGGCAAGTGCACGGTCATCATCGGCGCTGGTGTCAATCACTGGTACCACGCCAACCTGATGTACCGGGCCGCGATTCAGGCCCTGCTCTTCACGGGCTGCGTCGGTGTGAATGGCGGCGGCTTGGCCCACTACGTGGGGCAGGAGAAGCTCGCCCCCGGGGAATCCTGGGCATCGATCGCTCTGGCCAAGGACTGGTACGGTCCCTCGCGCCTGCAGAACGGTCCCAGCTGGCACTACGTGCACTCGGACCAGTGGCGCTACGAGCGCGGATTCCGCGACTACCTGAGCGTCCCGAAGAACCAGCCCGAGAACAACATCGCCGACGAGCACACGATCGACTCGAACGTGCGCGCGGTACGGAACGGATGGCTGCCCTTCTACCCGCAATTCGACGACAACCCCGTGCGCCTCGCCAAGGAATGCGCGGATGCGGGCACGGACGTCTCGGATGTGATCGTCGATCGCCTGAAGAAGCGCGAGCTGAAGTTTGGCATCGAAAAGCCCGATGCGGAGACCATCTGGCCGCGCGTGTGGTTCATCTGGCGCGGCAACGCCCTGATGTCTTCCGCCAAGGGTCACGAGTACTTCCTGCACCACTACCTAGGCACGCACTCGAACAAGATCTCGAAGGATGTGGCTGAGGGATCGGTCAAGGACGTGGAGTGGGTGGATGAGGCTCCGAAGGGAAAGATGGACCTCGTCATCGACATCAACTTCCGCATGGACACGTCGGCGCTCTACTCCGACATCATCCTGCCGGCAGCCACGTGGTACGAGAAAGACGATCTCAACACCACGGACATGCACGCTTTCATCCACCCTCTCTCGGAGGCGGTGCCTCCCTGTTGGGAGTCGAAGAGCGACTGGGATACCTTCCGCGAGATCTCGAAGAAATTCTCCGAGATGGCCGTCAAGCACTTGCCTGGCAAAACGCTTGACGTGGTGGCGACGCCCCTGATGCACGACACTCCGGACGAGATCTCTCAGCCGGATATCAAGAACTGGATCGACGGCGAAATCGAGGCCATCCCCGGAAAGACCATGCCGCGCTTCAAGGTTGTCGAGCGGGACTATCCGAACCTCTTCAACCAGTTCATCTCCTACGGTCCGAACGTGAGAGCGAACGGCCTGGGCGCCCACGGTACGCACTACCAGGTGGAGGACATCTACGACGAGTCCCTGGCCACGGGGCGTATAGAGCGCTGGAACGACAAGGCCTACCCCTCACTCAAGCGGGCTCAGGATGCGGCAGACATCGTGCTCAAGTTCGCCTCGGTGACCAACGGCGAGCTGGCCTACCGCTCCTACAAGAACATGGAGGAGAAGGTTGGCCTGCCCCTGGCGGACCTGGCCGAGGGCGATCGCAACGTGCGCGTGAAGTTCCGGGATCTGCAGTCCCAGCCGCGGCGCATGATCAACAGCCCCATGTGGTCCGGTCTACTGGCCAAGGGACGGCCCTATGCGTCCTTCACCTACAACCGCGAGCGCTTGGTGCCCTGGCGCACCCTGACCGGCCGTCAGCACCTGTACCTGGATCACACCGGGTACATCCAGCACGGCGAGCACCTACCCACCTACAAGCCGCGGCCCTCGGCCGGCGAGTACGCCGACCTGAAGTTCAGTGAGGATGACGGCAAGTGCATCACCCTCAACTACCTGACGCCCCACGGCAAGTGGCACATGCACTCGACCTACGGCGACAACCAGCGCATGTCGACCCTATCGCGTGGCTGCGAGCCCTTCTGGCTCTGCCCGGCTGACGCGGAAGAAATCGAGGTGAAGGATAACGACTGGGTCGAGGTCTACAACGACCACGGCGTGGTGGTGACCCGCGCCGCCGTTAGCGCGCGCATCCCGCGCGGCATCTGCATCTTCTATCACTCGCCGGAGCGCACCTTGGGTATTCCCAAGTCGCCCATGCGCAAGGGTCGCCGAGCGGGCGGTCACAACAGCCTGGTGCGTACGCGCCTCAAGCCCAACCTGATGGTCGGTGGCTATGGACAGTTCACCTACCACTTCAACTATTGGGGACCAACCGGTTGCAACCGCGACACCCACATCCTCGTCCGCAAGCTCCCCAAACTCGTCTGGTAGTCAGCAACTACAAGGAATAAGAAATGGACGTTCGATCTCAAATCTCGATGGTGTTTCACCTCGACAAGTGCATCGGTTGCCACACCTGCAGCGTGGCCTGCAAGAACGTGTGGACCGACCGGGAAGGCACGGACTACATGTGGTGGAACAATGTCGAGACCAAACCAGGTACCGGCTATCCCACCCAGTGGGAGGACCAAGAGAGCTACAAGGGCGGCTGGAAAACCGACGGCGACAAGCTCGAACTGCGCTCTACCAGCAAGAAGCGCATCATTCCGAACATCTTCCATAACCCGGCCCAGCCGAGTATGGACGACTACTACGAGCCCTGGACCTACAAGTACGAGGAGCTCTTCAACGCTCCTGAGGGTGACGATCAGCCTACGGCTGTTCCGATCTCCATGGTCACGGGTGAGCAGATCGACATCGAGTCGGGTCCCAACTGGGATGATGACCTGGGTGGCTCGGAGATCTACGCCAAGAACGACCCGAATATGGACGGGCTTTCCTCGGAGCAGCGCGAACAGATGCTGGCCATCGAGCGCTTGGCCATGTTCTACCTGCCGCGCATCTGCAACCACTGCTTGAACCCAAGCTGCGTGGCTTCCTGCCCATCAGGCGCCATGTACAAGCGTGGCGAGGACGGCATCGTGCTGATCAACCAGGATCAGTGCCGGGCTTGGCGCTCCTGCGTCTCGGCCTGCCCCTACAAGAAGACCTACTACAACTGGTCCACCGGCAAGTCCGAGAAGTGCATCCTGTGCTTCCCGCGCCTCGAGTCCGGCCAGGCGCCCGCGTGCTTCCACAGTTGCGTGGGTCGTATCCGTTACTTAGGTAACCTGCTGTACGACGCCGACCGCATCCGCGAGATCGCCTTGCTCAAGGATGAGGAACTGGTAGAGGCGCAGCGCAGCATCATCCTCGATCCCCACGATCCTGAAGTGATCAAGGCCGCCAAGGCCAACGGTGTGCCGGACGGTGTCATCGAGAGCGCTCAGGAATCGCCGGTCTACAAGTACGTGAAGGAGTGGAAGATCGCGCTGCCTCTGCACGTGGAGTACCGCACTTTCCCGATGCTCTTCTACGTACCGCCTCTACTGCCGGTGATGTCGATCACCAAGGGCGATGTGGTCAAGAACGACCTCGACGACCTCTTTGCTGACATCGAGAAGGCCCGCGCTCCCATGGAGTACCTGGGCAATCTCTTTACGGGCGGCAACCTAGGCAAGCTGCGTTACGCGCTGCGCAAGGAACTGGCCGTACGCATCTGGCGACGTCATAGCACGGTGGGAGACATCTCTGCCGAGAAAGCTACGGCCGCGTTGGCTGAGGCGGACTGCACTTCGGAAGAGGCGGACGCCATCTTCACCCTGTCGGCCCTGGCGAGTTTCGAGGATCGCTTCGTGGTGCCTCCCTTCCAACGGGAGATGGCCATCGAGATGCTCGAGGATCCCCAGGAGCACAAGGCCAGCATGGGCTTCGGCGCAATCGTTTCACCCAAGAGGACCTAGGTCATGGTTTCCCGAGCAGTCCTGCAATCCTACGCGAGCGTCTTTACCTATCCCGCCGGCGTCGGTCTATCGACCGTACGTGGCTGTCTCGAGGACATTGCGAATGAAGGCCCGGCCCTGCGCGAGTCGGTCAGCGGACTCTTGGAGTACATCCAGGAGCACCCCCAGACCGATCTTGAAGAGGTCTATACCCGCACCTTCGATAGCAATGTCGAGCGCGCGCTAGAGGTTGGCTGGCATATCCACGGCGAAAACTACGCACGCGGCGTCTTCATGGCTCGCATGCGTGGGCTGCTGCGTGATCACGGGATCGAGGAGTCGACGGAGCTCCCCGATCACCTCTCCCACGTCTTGCTCGTGGTGGCCAAGGCCAAGCCCAAGTTGGCCTCGGCCCTGGCGGGTGGCGTGGTCGCTCAAGCTCTCGACAAGATTGTTGCGGGCTTCTCAGATGACGAGAACCCCTACTGCGCAGTCCTCGCTGGGCTGAAGCAGTTCCTCAATGAGGACGCTAGCGATGAGTGACTTACTTTGGTTTGCCGTGTTGCCCTACGTGGCCATGGTGCTGTTCTTGGTCGTGACCATCGTGCGCTACCGCATGCGGTCGTTCTCCTACTCGAGCCTGTCCTCACAGTTCCTCGAGAACGAGCAGCATTTTTGGGGATCAGTGCCCTTTCACTATGGAATTCTGGCGGTCCTCGCCGGACACGTGGCGGCCTTCATCTGCCCGAGTGCGATTCTCGGCTGGAACGCCTCCCCCGTGCGCTTGGTCGCGCTCGAAATTACCGGCCTCGCCATGGCGATCCTGACCTTTGTGGGACTGGCCAACATCGTGATTCGGCGCCTGCGCTTCACGAAGGTGCGGCGCGTAACCACACCGGGTGACTGGTTCATCTATGGCGGACTTCTGGTTCAAGTGCTCACCGGCATCGGTGTGGCCATCCAGTGCGGCTGGGGCAGCTCTTGGTTCGCGACTTCCGTCACGCCTTGGCTCTGGTCGCTGCTCACTTTGAACCCCGAGGTCACGGTCATGGCGGCCATGCCCTTGATGGTCAAGCTGCACGTGATCAACGCCTTCCTAATCATCGCCGTGTTTCCCTTTACACGGCTCGTCCACATTCTCGTCGTCCCGAACATGTACCTCTGGCGCAAGACGCAGGTGGTCGTGTGGAACTGGGACCGTAAGACCATCCGGAAGACCAAATGAGCACGCTCAAACACTGGGATACCGAAGACGAAGCCTTCTGGGCCGAGACCGGTTCCAAAGTTGCCAATCGCAACCTCTGGATTTCGATTCCAAACCTACTGTGCGGGTTTGCGGTCTGGCTCTACTGGGGCATGATCGCGAAGTTCATCCAGAAGATTCACTTCGCTAATCCGGAGCTCTTCAACTTCACCTTCATGAACGGTGGAGAGCCCTTCAATGGTGATGGGTATCGCGGGTTGATGTACACCCTGCCGGCGGTGGCTGGACTCGCAGGCGCAACCCTGCGCATCCCTAACTCGTTCATGATCGCCATCTGTGGCGGTCGGAACGTGAAGTTCATGACCACCTTGTTGTTGATCTTGCCCGCCCTCGGAGCGGGGATCGCACTGCAGGATCCGAACACGCCCTTCTGGATGCTGATCCTCCTGGCCAGCATCTCGGGTATTGGTGGCGGCGCGTTCGCCTCCTCCATGTCGAACATCAGCTTCTTCTTCCCGAAGCGCGTCCAAGGACTGTCTTTGGGGCTGAACGCTGGACTTGGCAACCTGGGCGTCTCCGTGATGCAGTTCCTCCTGCCTTGGATCATCACCTTCGGCGCCTTTGGCTCCATGGGCGGTGAGGGCTACCAGGTCGGTGATAGCACGATGTGGGTGCAGAACGCCCCCCTCGTCTGGGTGCCGATCTTGGCCTTCTTCGCCATCGCGGCCTTCCTGGGCATGAACAACCTGCCCCAGCACAAGTGCGGCTCGACGCCGGCGGCCATCGGCAAGTTCCTCTGGCTGACTCTACTTGGCTACCTCGGTGCGGCCGTGGCCATTGGTCTGTTGATCCTGCCCTGGGGCGGCTTCCCGGTGCTGCTCAAAATTTTCCTGATCCTGCCGGTAACGGTGCTCGTGACCCTTGCGGCCATGCGCTACATGACGCCCAAGGAAACCAAGGACAACCTCATCGGTCAGTTCTCGATCTTCAAGAACAAGCACAACTGGGTCATGACCTGGCTGTACACGATGACCTTCGGTTCCTTCATCGGGTACGCCAATGCCTTCCCGAAGTTGATCGACGACGTCTTCGGCTTCATCCGTGTGGGCCCCGATGGGGCCGTACTGGCTGAGAGCATCATCAACCCCAACGCGCCGATCACGGCCAAGTACGTCTTCATCGGCGCAGGCGTCGGTGCCTTGATCCGGCCTATCGGTGGCTGGTTGGCCGATAAATTCGGCGGCGCAGTTGTGACCATGTGGGACACGGTGATCATGATCGGCAGCACGATCCTCGCCGGATACCTGGTCGCCCAGGCTGCGCAATCGGCTACGCCTGAGCAGTACTTCTTCCCCTTCCTGATGACCTTCGTGGTGCTCTTTGCCACCACGGGGATCGGTAACGGATCCACCTTCCGGATGATCCCGATCATCTTCTCGAAAGAGCAAGCGGGACCCGTCCTGGGTTGGACGTCAGCGATCGCCGCCTACGGTGCCTTCCTGATTCCGAAGATTTTCGCCACGCAGATCGCCGCCGGCACGCCGGAACGCGCGCTCTATGGCTTCGCGCTGTACTACGTGAGCTGCCTGGTTGTTTGTTGGTGGTTCTACGCCCGCAAGAACGCTGAAACTCCCTGCTAGCAGGCCATCCGATGTCCCTGAGCCCCGTCGTATTCGGTGTCAGTAGCCTCTTCCTGGGCAGCGTATTCGTGCTGAGTGCAGCACAGATACGCCTGCCCGGGGACAACCAAGGTTACGCCCCCGAGCAGCCGATCGCCTTCTCGCACCGCTTGCATGCGGGCGAGATGGGCATGGACTGTCAGTACTGTCATTTCGGTGCGCGTCAGAGCAGGCACGCTGGCGTTCCGCCCGCAAGTGTTTGCATGAACTGCCATAAGACAGTCACTGCCAGCTTGGATGCGACCCTGATCGAGAAGGGGCTGGCCAGCAGTGAAGGCCGCGAGCCCCAGATGATCGTGTCGCTGGAGCTGCGCAAGTTGTACGACGCCATGGCCCTCGGCGACGACCTGCTACCTCTTGAAGGTCAGGAGCCTGTCTCCATCGAGTGGAAGCGCGTGCACAACCTGCCCGACTTCGTCTACTTCGACCACCGCCCGCACGTGGCCCGCAACGTGGCCTGTGAAACCTGCCACGGAGAGGTGCAGGGCATGGAGCGCATGCGTCAGCACGCCGACCTCTCCATGGGTTGGTGTCTGGACTGCCATCGCACCAACGTGAACTGGGAGAACAGCGAACCCATCGAAGGTTCTCCCAAAGCAGGCCAACACGTCTCCACCAATTGCGTCACCTGCCACCTGTAGTCGCCATGCCTAAGCAACAAGCCAATACGGTGCTCCTGCCTGGGGAGAACCTTGAACCCTCCCGGCGGGCCTTTCTGGAATACGCGGGCTTCGGCCTATCGGCTGTAGCCCTGAGCGGATGCTCCAAGGGACCTATCACGAGCATCGTGCCCGGTGCGGAAGCATCTGAAGACTGGGTCGCTGGCAAGGCTTACTGGGTCGCGACTAGCTGTGGAGCTTGCTCCTCCGCTTGCGGTGTCCTGGCTAAGTGTCGGGACGGTCGCCCGATCAAGCTCGAGGGCAATCCGGACCACGCCATATCTCGTGGCGGGCTGTGTGCCACGGGGCAAGCGGACATCCTCTCCCTGTACGACTCCAAGCGCCTGGAGAGCCCCCTGCGCGCAGGCCAGCCCATCACCTGGGCGGAGGCCGATGGACAGGTGCGCGCGGCCCTTGCCGCGGCTGCAACCAAGGGCGGCAGGGTGCGCCTGCTGACGGGGACCGAGAATGGACCTTCCACGCGGGCTGCTATCAAATGCTTCCTCGCTGCTAACTCGGGCGCCGAGCACGTGAGCTACGACGCGCTCTCCGTGTCGGCCATGCTGGACGCGCACCAGACGCTCTTCGGGACGCGCGTGCTGCCGAGCTTCCACTTCGATCGGGCACGCCTGATCATCTCCTTCGGGGCAGACTTCCTAGGCACCTGGATCTCGCCCGTGGCCCATGCTCGCGATTACGCCGCCGGCCGCAAGCCGGATGAGGGCGTCATGTCGAAGCACGTGCAGCTGGAAGCGGCCATGAGCCTGACCGGCACCGTCGCGGACGTACGTGCCGGCCTCACGCCGGAGAACACGCCCCAGGCTTTGGCCGGGCTGTGCACCCTACTCGAGCACAAGGCTGCCCAGCCGTCGCGCCTAGCGGCCGGGGTGCGTGAGGACCAGGCTGAATGGCTCGAGGAGCTAGCGACCTCCCTCTGGGAGGCTCGTGGGCACGGCCTCGTCGTCTGCGGCCAGAACGACCGTGACGCTCAGCTCTACACGGCCTACGCCAATCACCTACTCGGCAACTACGGGGAGACGCTTTCTATGGCGCGTCCCTCCCTGCTTCGAATGGGGGATGACAAGGCCCTGCTGAATTTGAAAGCAGAGCTCGACGCCGGCTCCGTGGACTGCTTGATCCTCTCGGGAGTAAACCCGGCCTACGACCTGCCAGCCGACTTTGCGGCGGCCATGGCCAAGGCCGGCAGCGTCTTCCACCACACGGCAGAGGACGACGAGACCGGAACGCTCGCCAGTATCGTATTGCCCGTGGCCCATGCCCTGGAATCATGGGGTGATACCGAAGGCGAAGCCGGACACCTAGGCCTGCAACAGCCGGTCATTCCGAGCCTGCGCAAGGGCCGCACCTTGCGGCATCTGCTCTCGGCTTGGATGGGCGATTCCCGCTCGGACCTAGACCTGTTGAAGGATCACTGGAAGGACGAGATCAAGCCGCAAGTCGCTGCAACGGGCTCGTATCAGGCATTCTGGGAGCAATCCTTGCAGACTGGATATGTGGCGCTGCCCCTATCGGCATTCGCAGAGCCGGAATTCCTGGTGGCCGGCCTGCCGAGCACCGCTCAGTACGCCCTTGCCGAAGGCGCAGCAGCCCTCGAGCTTATACTGCTCCCCAGCGTCGGGCTCTTGGACGGCAAACACGCCCACAACCCGTGGCTGCAGGAGATGCCCAACCCGGTCAGCAAGGTCACCTGGGACAATTACCTCTCCATTTCCGCCAAGCGTGCCGAGCGCCTGAAAGTGGAGCAGGGCGATGTGGTCCGGGTCAGCTTTGACGAGCAATCCATGGAGCTGCCGGTACTGATTCAGCGCGGCCAGCACGAGGACATCGTCGCTGTATCCCTTGGCTACGGCCGACGGGGTACGGATCGTTTCTCGGAAGTCGGTCCCAACTGGATCGAGGGCCGCCGCACGGTGGAGCCTGGCGAGACGGTCGGTGTCAACGCGGCCAGCATGTTGCGCTTGGACGGTGGGGGACTGGGCTACTCGCGCACGGGCGTGACCCTGGCTCGCACGGGTCGCAGCATGGATCTTGCGGCTACCCAAGAGCATCACACCCTCGAGGTTCCTGAGCACCTGGCGCCGCGCGGTGGCGAGGTTCGTGATGCGGTGCGCACGGCCAGCCTAGCTGCCTTCGTGCACGATCCCGAGCACGCCCTCGAGCACGGACACCATCCGGCCGATTCGGACCTCTGGACCCTGGACCATGAGCCCAAGCACCATCACTGGGGCATGGCGGTTGACCTCTCTAGCTGTACCGGTTGCTCCGCCTGCGTGGTGAGCTGCCAAGCCGAGAACAACGTCCCCGTGGTCGGCAAGGACGAGGTCCTACGCCACCGCGAAATGCACTGGATGCGCATCGATCGCTACTACGAGGGCGAGGGCGACGCGGTCACCGCATCGCATCAGCCCATGTTCTGCCAGCAGTGCGACAACGCTCCCTGCGAGGCGGTTTGTCCGGTGCTCGCAACGGTGCACAGCGACGAGGGCCTCAACCAGCAGGTCTACAACCGCTGCGTCGGCACGCGCTACTGCGCGAACACCTGCCCCTACAAGGTGCGGCGTTTCAACTGGTTCGACTATCCGCGCGAGGAGAAGCTCCAGAACCACTCGCTCAATCCCGACGTGACCATCCGCTCGCGCGGGGTCATGGAGAAGTGCTCCTTCTGCGCGCAGCGCATCCAAGAAGCGCGCTCCGAAGCCATCGCC
>JBLIOL010000196.1:0-10694 GCA_047639615.1 Planctomycetota bacterium
CGTTGGGTGAGGATCGCATCCTGAACGTGGCCCTGCCAGCAAGCTACGAGAGCGGCGATGACCACTAACCTGTGATCTACCTACTGGATGGAGCGGCAAACGAGGATTACCTCCACCTCGCAGGCTTGGTGCAGTTCTTTCAGATGTACCAGCTCATGCCCGAGTCGATCCTGGTTGGGATCGCCAACGTGGATGCCAGCGTGGATCGCCAGCGTGGATCGACAGCGTGGATCGCCAGCGTGGATCGCCAGCGTGGATCGACAGCGTGGATCGACAGCGTGGATCGACAGCGGGACTTCACGCACCACACGGACAATGCGGAATTGCTGGAGGCCATCCCTACTGGCGGTAGCTCGGCGGCCTTCCTGGAGTTCATTCAGCACGAGCTACAGCCCTTCATCGATTCGGAGTACCGGACCAACGGGGATGACATGCTGATCGGCCAGTCACTTGGCGGGCTCTTGGCTACGGAGGCACTGCTGAGCAAGCCCGAGCTCTTTGAGAAGTATCTGATCGTTTCCCCGAGCCTCTGGTGGGATGACTCTTCGATGATTGACGGTGCTGGTTCCTTCGCCGTCCATCATCCTGACTTGGACAGACAGGTATTCCTCTCCATCGGAACCGAGCCGAAGGCCATGCATGAAGGCATGGCGATCCTGCGTGACCTGCTCAGTGGTTGCGGCGGCGGGTTCCGCTACGAGTTCCTGCGCCTACCTGATGAATCCCACGCCACGGTCCATCACCGTGCCGTCTACGCGGGCTTTGAGTCCTTCTTCGGTGAGGAGTACCCCGGACTCTAGGGGCGAATGGCCAGGACCACCTGCTGCGCCAGCGCGACTGAGCCTGCCTTGGAGAAGTGCACGTCGCGCGGCTTCTGGATCTCAGCTAGGCGCGGCAGGCAGTAGGTGTAGAGGTCGTTGATCGTGATGTCTGCGTCCGCCATGAGTTCCTTGGCGATGTCGTTGTAGAGCAGCACGTCGGCCGGATCGCGATAGGGCCGCACACCGGCGGGGACCGGAGTCGTGGTTGCGAAGATCAGACGAGCATCTGTCGCCTGAAGGGCACTAACGATTTGTTGAAGCTGCTTACGGTAGCGCTCCGGGGAGGCCTGATGGGGGTGTTCCGGATCGCTTGAATTCTTGCCCGTATCGGGCTGCACGTGCTTGAGGTCGTGCAGGCCGAAGTTGAAGTGGATCACGTCCCAGGCGCCGCCTTCCAGTTCGAGCCAGCGGTCGATGTTCTCGATGCCCTTGTTGGTGCCTGCACAGTTCTCGGCGCCCTTACCGCTCTTGTTGAGGGGCCGGATGACCACTGCCTCTTCGCCGAGCAGCTGGCGCACATGGTTGGTGTAGCCGATGGAGATGGAGTCCCCCAGGATCAGCACACGCATGGGGCCTGAGGGCGCGGCGGACTTGGGCGGCGAGGAGCAGCCCGTAAGGGCTAGGCCCAGGAGGGCGAGGAGTCCGACGATGTGGGCTTTCAGCGGGGAGCGGCGGTTCATGGGCACATTGGAGCAGACTTGTAGGCTTTGGAGGAGATTCCTGTCTACCAGCGCCCGGCGACGACGTCCGGTCTGGTCCTGGAGCTCGGCAGGCTGTCCACAGTCTCCTCGTATCCAAATCCCGGCAGCTAGCCTTGCCAAAACCTGAGCGACCGAGCTTGAACCACAGAACACGCGTCTTGATCCCGCTGCTGATCGTCTCCGTGGCCGGCCTTGGCTTGTTGCGCATGCTCTCGGGCGGGAGGGCCGGGCCCGCCGTGCCAACTGCACAGGAGGAAGCTCTGCCCGTCGATGGCTCTAAGGCAGCGCTGAGCTCCCCTGGCCAGCTTGCTGAAGCCGCTTCGGAGCCCGACACCGGGCGAACGGTTCTGGAGCAGGCAGCGGCAACGCAATCGGCGCCTACGGATCAGCCCGAGCCGGAACCTGAGCCGGAACCTGGGCCGAGCGCTTCGGGTGTCAGTCTGCGGGGGGAGCTGCGCTTCTCCGGGGATGGAGCCCCAGCCTCAGGCGCTAGTTTTGTGATTCGTCATGGTGGGGGGCGCTTGGTGGTCACGGCGGATAGCGCGGGGGCCTTTGTTAGCGATGCAGTGCTCGCGCCTGGCGTGCTGGAGTTGATGCATCGCAAGACCAAGGAGCCGGGCCCCTACCAGCAGCGCCTGCGCTTCGAGGTGGATGCGTTGACGCTTGAGAGCGAGCCGCGCTTACAGGGTCCTGTGGTGCTGACCTTGTTGCGCCCCGCAAGCCGCCTTTGGGTTAGGGCCGTTCATTTGGACGGCCGACCTGCGGCGGGAACGCGGGTCGAGGCGGAGTTTCAACGGAAGTCCGGGCCGGACATTCAGCCGAACCTATCGCTGGCGGGGATCGCGCTCGAGGACGGCATGGTTGGATTTGCACTCTATGACCTCGAGCAACTTGAGGCTCTGCGCCTGGTGGCCCTGCTCGAGGTTGATTTGCCGGATGGACGTTCGAAGACCTTGGTGAGTCGCCCCCATGAACCGGTGCTGCCCTTAGTGGCGGGGTCCAAAGAGAAGCCCGTGCGGCTTGTCCTCGATGCCGCTGGCAGTATCCGAGTGCGGCTCGAGGATCAGGACGGACTAGCCATCCCCGAGCAGAGATTCTGGTTGTCGAGTGCGGGAGCCTTCCTGACCTCTTGGTCAGGTCAGAACCCTGTGACCGATGCGAATGGCGAGCTGCTCATGGATGGTCTACCGCCTGATACCTATCGCCTTGGGTTTGTTGGCAGGGCAGGTGCGCGCCGACCGCCGATTGAAGTCCATGCTGGTCAGGTGACAGAAGTGCCGATCAGCATCTGGGTACCCAATGAGGAAGTGGCTGTATCCGGAATGGTTCTTGATGAAGAGGGGCGGCCCTTGAAGGGCGCAACCATTCACGTGCGGTACGGCCCCAGGGATGAGGCCGGGAAGCAGAACGAGTCCATCGTCAGCGACGCCTCGGGAAAGTTTGTCTTCATAGCTCAGCCTTGCGATGGATTGACCGTTGCTTCGAACAGAGACCTCTTTGGGGACATGTACGCACCCCTGCAGCTGGAGCTTCCCTTTGGCAGCACCGGTGTGGTGTTCCGGCGCACTGCAGAAGTACTCCGGGAGAACATCCACTTCGAAGTGCTTGATGCCAGTACCGGGGAGCGAATCCTGGGTTCCCTAGTGATGACCTACCGTGCGCCGAACATTGAGAACTACGCCTTTCATCGTCCGACCGCAGGGCTTGCTTCGCCCATGTGCTCTCGCTTTCCGGAGACGACCCTGGTGATCGCTCGCGCTGGCTACAGACGTCTGTCCATCACGGTAGCGGATCTGCTTGAGCAGGCTCCAAGTAAAGGCCTGCGTCAGGTGGTTCTCGAGCGTGGTTTACTGCGTACGCTGCACTTTGAGTCTGACGCTGAGGAAGGTGGCTTACCTTCTGTAGCCGGTGTCGAGGTTAGGATTGGCAGCACCCTCTTGGGGCACAGCGACGAGCAGGGGAACCTCGCCATAGACACCTTTGCGCTGGTGGAAGGGGGGCTCAGCATTCGCGCAACCGGCTACGAGGAGACTCTCTGGATGCCGCATGAGAGCCTTGCGGACCTGGAAGCGGCCTATGTGTGGTTGCAAGTAGACTAGCCCGAGACTCCTGGGTGGGCATCACCCCCGAAACTGGCGGTAGCCCATAGGTTGTAGCCTCCTCTCCGGGTCTCTCTCTCCTCAGCCTGCCATGCTAAAGACGCTTCTCACGGGTACCCTTTGTCTCTCCATTCTCGGTTCCATAGCACTGGGCCAGGATTATCAGGCGCGCAAGCGCATCAGCGGATGGCCGGAGATCTTCACGCCGGGTGTGGTGCTCGACTTGAACCTGAGCATGAGCCAGGCCAACTGGAACACGGTTCAGGGGGACACCTCCTTTAGCGTGGAGGTGCCTGCCATGTTTTGGCTTGGAAGCGACGTGCCTATTTTGGTGTCCGTGCGGCGCAAGTCCTGTGATGCGCTCAACGCAGCCTCGGGCTTCAGCAAGGTCAGCCTGAAGATCGACATCAATGAGTACGTGGCAGGGCAGGAGTGGTACGACCTCAAGAAGCTCAGCCTCGAGAACGGTGATGACGAGGATGTGGTCACGGAGGGCATGGCCTGGGAACTGCACCGCATGGCGACCGGCCCGATCGGCTACGACTATGTGACTGGGCTCGCCAACTGGGCGACGATCAGGATCAACGGCGTCAACACGGGTGTCTATGTCAACGTGGAGCAGCGCGACAAGACCTTCCTGAAGAACCGCAACACGTGGGTGCCGGATCAAACCTGGCTCTACCACTTGGACGACGTCTACAGCGATTCTTTGAACGCCGGATTGGGCGACAGCCCCGAGTACCAGACTCTCTGCTACGACCCCTTCCAGAATCCCAACATGGCTTGCCAGTCGCCGCCTCTGGCCGGGTTTCAAGCGGACCTGGATGCGCTGGTAGATATGAAGGGCATGCTGACCCTTGGGGCCGTGAATGCGTTCATGGGGCATCGGGACTCGCTCTTCTCGAAGGGTAAGAACACCATGTTTGCGGACTTCTCGACGGGTCGTAAGCGTGAGTACTACCCCTGGGATCTGGACTCAGTACTGACCCAGCAGAATCACAACATTTTCAATCCCGGCAAGCACTACGCCGACTTGATCTACGCGGTGCCTGTCTACCGTGCGCAGTTCAAGCAGATCCTCGGCGACTTGCTTGCGGGACCCATGCACCCGACTGAGATGCACAGCTTCCTGGATAGCATGGAGACGCTTCTGGCGCCTAGGCTCTTGCAGGATGCCAACAACAAGATCGGTACGGCCCAGGACATCGCTCAACACTTCCAGCAGAAGAAGGACTGGGTCACGGATCGCGCGGTGATCGTGCTCGATCAGATAGCCAACGACTGAAGCGCTCTACTTGTCGAGGGTGATCAGGTATGGGTAGAGGTGTCCGGCGTCTCCCCGTTCCGTGGAGCGTAGTAGGGCTTGGAGCGTTGCCACAGGCTGGCCGCTCCAGGCCTCCTTTTGATTGACGAGCACGCGTACGGGTTTCTTGACGTCCAAGGTGGATGAATCCAGCCACACGTGGAGGCCCTGCACTGTTGCACCGGGTAGCTCGATGTGGACCTCATTCTTTTCGCGATCGAGTTTGGCCACGAGCACCCTGTTGATCATCGGCGTGTCCCAACGCAGCCAGTAGAAGTCGCGCTTCCAGGTCAAGGTTGGCTGCCACACCAATTGCTTGGGGCGCGCGACGCGCAACTTGTCTGCGACCTTGTCGAAGAGCACCTCGTAGCCGCCAGGTGGGGCCCGGTGGCCGCGATCTGTGACCTCCCAATACTCGAAGTCGAATCCGCCGTAGTAGGCCTTGGCAGCTTCGAGTGCCTTGACCGCAAAGCGGTTGGCCTCGGGCGGGACCTGCACATCGTCAGCGCTTTGGTAGATGCGGATGGGCACATTGAAGAGGTTGGGGATGACGCCCTCGACGATACCCTCCAATTTGCCGCTAGGTCCTGTCCAAGCCGTCGGCGCCCCTGCGGAAGGGGCTAGCCCCGCCACGCGATCCGCGTGGTGGGCGCCAAGGGTCCAGGACCCGTAGCCGCCCATGGAGTGGCCGGCCAGGTAGACGCGTTCGGGGTCGATGTCCCAGGTGCGACAGGCGCGCTCGATGAGTTGCATGACGAACTCTTCCGTTCCCGAATCTGTCCAGCCGCGCTCGGTCTTCTCGAGCACCTGGGGAGCGATCAGGAGCAGGTCGTGCGCATTGGCGGGGCGCGCCCAACTGGATGCTGCGGGGCCGGCGTCACCACTGCCAACTCCACCGCCGTGCATGGCGATCAGCAGGCCCTTGGGATTGCTCATGTTGCCGCCGACGATGTAGAGCCCGCGTTCTTCCTCTTCCCAGAGATAGGCGCGGCCGCTGCTCTTCTCCAGCTGCGGTCCCTTTGACCAGAGTTTGCCAATGGTCTTGATCCAGCTCTTTTGCTGCCTCTCACCAAGCGGCGGAACCAGCATCAATTCAGTGAGTAGGCTCTCTCTGCGTTGCCTGCCAACGGACGTCCAGCCGTCCTGCTTGAGGAACTCTTCTACGATCTTCTTCTGCTGGCGCACGGAGGGTGCGCGCTGGGAGGCGAGGGGCGCGGCGTCCAACGGACCGACGCCCAAGATGAGCATCCCCAGGGCCAGAATCGGAAGTCCTACTCGGTTCATGCCGTCAGGGTACCGAGATTGAGCCTCATCGGTGAGCACGGCTTCGTGCTCTCAAGAGGCGCATTCCGAACTACCGATTAGAGCCCCATGAGCAGTCCCGATAGCTTCTGGAGCGGAATTCCCTTCTTCACCAAGTTCAAACTGATTGCACTCTGCTCTGTGGTCCCGCTATTCGCCATCGCTGTGGTTGCAACCCCCTCTGACAGTGGACCCCGCATGAGTTCGACTGCCTTGGAGGCCAACAGCCCGCTCCGCCTCTGGGTGCGGACTTCCCCGGGAGCGAAGCACGCCTGGGCGAAGGGCTACACCCAGGAGCACCTGGGCTTTGACGATGGCTCGCGCGCGAACGAAATCGTCGAGTTTCTCGATGCCTCAGCGCGCACCCAACAGGAGCGCGTGCAGGATCCGCGCGCTCTCGAGGTGCTCATGAACGGCGACATTCGACTCATGTTCCGTGCAGGCGCGGCACCCATGGGCTGGCCTGCGAGCCAGGCCCCCGAATAGGCTAGGACTTACCCGGAGTCGTCGGTGGGGCGGGGTGTGCTCGCTACACTGCCAGCATGCGATCAAGAAGTAAGCGTGCTGTCCTACTCCTCATCCTGCCGCTCCTTGCCGGGCAGGCGTCCGCTCAGGAGGCATCTCGTTTCGAACTGCATTTCGATTCGGAAGCCTTTGCTGAGGGTGCGGAGGGTGGCTTCCAAGGGGAGGTCTTCGTGGCATTCTCAGAGGACGGCGAGCCGCGCGAGAAGATGCACGGTTGGTTTGGAGCGCCGCCGGTCATGCGCTTTGACCTGAAGGATGTCACGCAAGGCACTCGCGCCGTGGTGGGTGTCGATGACGCGAGTGCGTGGGTCCCGGCGGAATGGGAACAGACCTTCGAGAAGACCTGGCGCGTGCAGGCCGTGGCGCGTGTCAGCCGAACGGGCCGCCAGGCTGGGCTCTCCGCCGGAGACGTCTATAGCGCGGTGGCTAGCATCGTCTACTCCCCTGATAGCGACGGGGTGGTTGCCTTGCACTTGAACACCTTGACGGCTGAGCCGGTGTTCGAGGAGACCGAGCGCCTGCGTCGCTTCGACTTTGTCAGCCCCGCACTCAGCAAGTTCCACGGCTTCGACTACAGCATGCACGCGGGCGTGCTGCTGCCCGAGAACTACGACGCCCAGCGGCGCTACCCCGTGCTCTACAGCGTGACGGGTTTCGGTGGCTCCTACCATGGAATCACGCGCTGGGCACGCAACCAGGCTGAGGACGATCCCCTCCGTGACTGCATCGTGGTGGTGCCTGATGCCAACAACCGCTATGGGCATTCCGTGTTCTGTGACTCCGACTCGATCGGGCCCTGGGGGCATGCTTTGGTGTATGAGTTGATTCCCGCCCTGGAGAAGGAGTTCGGTGGGGCGGGCGCGGAGCAGCGCTACGTTACCGGCGTTAGCTCGGGTGGCTGGTCCTCGCTCTGGCTGCAGGTGACCTACCCGACTGAGTTCAGCGGCTGTTGGAGCCACGTGCCGGATCCGATCGACTTCCACGACTTCCAACAGATCAACCTGTACGCACCGCTTGAGGGTGGCAGCGCACGCAACATGTTCGTGGATGAGGAGGGCCAGGAGCGTGGACTCGCGCGCCGCAACGGCAAGGTCATGCTGACCTATGGTGACTTCGCCAGGCGCGAGCATGTGCTCAACCCTGGCGGGCAGATTCGCTCCTTTGACGGCACCTTCAGCCCGCCTAATCCGGACGGCACGCCGCGCCGCGTGTTTGACGTGGAGACTGGCGAGATAGACCACGAGGCTGCCAAGGCCTGGCGCAAGTACGACATTTCGAACACCCTGCTGACCCGCTGGAAGGAACTGCGCCCCACGCTCGCGGGCAAGATTCACGTCTATGCAGGGGAGGTCGACACCTTCTACCTAGAGGGAGCCGTGGAACGCTTCCAACAGCTTGCGGGAGAAGCGGGCATGCTCGACGACATGCACATCGAGGTAGTGCCCGGCATGGCCCACACGCGTCACACGGCGGGGCATGACGCCATGCTCAAGACAATCGCTGAGCGGATGTTTGAGAAGGCGAAGCAATAGGGCTTGGTTAACGCGGGAGGGTTTCTTCTCGGTTAGCCACGCCCCAGGCGAGCACGGCCATGATGGGCGCCACTACCCACATCCCAGGCATCCAGGTGCCCGCCGAGGACGATGATCTCTTCCGGGTAGTCCGTGCCCACTAGCTCGCCGACCACGTTGAAGGAGGGAGCGTCGGGGAGGGTCTTGCAGGAGAGTTCCAAGCGCAGGCGCACGTCCACGCAGGAAGCCAGCAGGGCTTCGATGCGATCCGCGCCGTTGGTGCTGACGCAGACACCTGGTACCTGCTCGACACCATCCTTGTAGCGCATAGCGCCCGTGTGCGGTACGTCATTGCGCAGGGTGGTCATGCTGCGCGCGATGGATGCGATGGCGCCCGCTTGGGCCGCATGCACGGCCCCTTGGGTACGTTGGGACACGGCGTCGCCGTGGGCGGAGAAGGTGCCCATGGAGGTGTCATCCATGGGGCGATTGAAGAGTACGAATTTGCCAGCGGCACCGTCGCCCAGGGCTTCGAGCTCGTCGAAGGTCTTGACTACAACCACGCTAGCCTCGAGTCCGCTCTCGGGCGTGGCGACGCTACCTCCTATTGTCGCTCGGCTCCCACGAAGCGCCTGGCTGCGTTGCCAGAACCCCCAAATAGCCACCGCTATGGGGGGGACCTGTCCCCTTGCCAGACGATCCGTGGAAACCAATCGCTGGGCCGCTTTTTTTTAAGCGGCCTGCTAGTTCGCGGTTTGAATCGCCCAGGAGACCGCGCGCGAAGTAGTTCGATCAAGCCGCTAGTGCGGCTGCCGTCTCCTGGTCTTGGCGCAAGGGCAGGCGGATGATGAAGCGGGTTCCTACCCCGAATTCCGACTCCACCTCGATCGTGCCACCGTGTTTCTGCACGATGATGTTGTAGGCGATAGATAGCCCTTGCCCTGTTCCCTTGCCTGCTTCCTTGGTGGTGAAGAAGGGGTCGAAGATCTTGATTCGGTCCTCTTCGCTGATACCCGTGCCTGTATCACTGATGGTTAGCACTGCATGATCTTCATCGATGCTAGTGCACACTCCGATCACGCCCATTGAATTGGCACTGGTTGCGTTTGCGTCCCCAATTGCGTGTGCTGCGTTGACGACTAGACTCAGGATGACCTGACCAATTTCGCTGCTTATGCACTCGACCATGGGCAGTTGTGGCTCGAGGTCCAACTCGACCTTGGCCACGTACTTCCACTCATTGCCGGCTACGGCGATGTTGTTTTCGATTGCACGATTGAGATCGATGTTGGTCATGTCGATCTCCCCGGGGTGGGAGAACTCCTTCATGGCCACAATGATCTTGCGGACCCTGGATACGCTGCTCAGCGATTCGGCGATTGCGCGCGGGACCTCTTCCTTGAGGAACTCTAGGTCTGCCGTGGCGAATGCGGCCTGCAGCTCCTCGGCTAGTGCCTCACAGGGCTCCGCATGAGCAGCCTTGATCAGGAGCTCCTCTGTTCCTGAAATCAGAGGCGCTAGCTCCCGGCAGGTGTCCTCTAGGAAGCGGATATTGTCGGTGATGAACTGGATCGGAGTGTTGATCTCGTGAGCGATGCCGGCTGCGAGGCTGCCGACAGCTTCCATCTTCTGCGCGCGCCCCAGCTCCGTCTCGAGCTGCACGCGCGTGCTGATGTCGCGGATGATGGCCACACGTAGGTCGCGGCCCTCCTCAAGTTCCACATGAGCGACGGAGACCTCCACTGGGAAGGCACTTCCGTTCTGCCTTGTCATCAGATTCTGGCTAAGTTTTGGGGCATCCTCCGAGGAAGAATGATCGAAGCTTGCGCCCATGAGTGATGCCAGTGTGCGGCCAAGGAGCTGCTTTTGGGTCAGGGCTAGGGCCGTGCAGACTGAGTCGCTGGCGATCTCGATGCGGCCCTGATCGTCGGTCACAATCACCATGTCCACGGTTGCTGCCAGGATGGCCTCGATTTCTCTGCGGCGATTCTTGGCAGCTTGCATCGTGTCGTGGAGCTCGCGCTCTGTGCGTTGCATGGTGCCGGAAACGCGATGGCCGTAGTAGACGGCGGCCATTACGATCAAGACGACAAGGGCAGCGATGATGCGCTCGATAAGTGCGAGCTGCTGTGAACGGCTCACCTGCTCCTCAAAGAGCTGGTGCTGGGTAGTGCGGACGAGTAACTCGGCTGAGGCGACCGCATCCAATACCCCATAGAAGCGCTCGTCCATCCTGTTCATGTGACGCGATGCTGCCTCGGCATTGCCGGCTCGCATTTCGGTCATGATCTCGCCACTCTTGGAGACCATGGCCACGAGCTCGGAGCGTGCCAATTCCAAGCTCGTGACGAGGCCGTCGGTATGCTGGTCCGTGTCGCCCATGCCCTCAAGAACCGTCGAGTAGTGGGCGACGAAGGCATCTCTGGCGGCGT
>JBLIOL010000197.1:0-10548 GCA_047639615.1 Planctomycetota bacterium
GGCGTCAATCTCGAATCTGCCTACCTCATGCACCTGCGCCCGGGAGCCGAGCACGCGACCGCGGCGGAGCTCTTCGAGGTTGAAGACATCACGCACAAGGTCGTCTCGGCGCAGGAGCGCATGAACGAAACGGTTTGGGATGCCAAGCAGGTAATGGCGCGCCCAGAGACACCCTACGTCCCCATGGGCACGCACTGCGACAAGCCTCGCGCCTGTGAATTCCTCGATCATTGTCGAAGGGCCAGCCCGCTGCCTAGCCCCAGCGTTTTCGAGCTTCCGCGCATCGGGGTGAAGAAGTGGGAGTACCTGCAAGCCGGGCTGGCAGCCCTATCCGATGTACCCACGCAAGATCTGAACGAGACCCAGCAACACGTTCGGGAAGTGATCCTGTCCGGCGAGCGCTTCGTGGACCGCGAGGCCCTCAGCCGCGGAACGGCTAACTGGGGCTTCCCCATGCTTCACCTTGATTTCGAAACCTGCTCTTGGGCCATACCGCCCTTTGAGGGACTGGCTCCCTTTACGCAGGTCCCCGTCCAATACAGCCTGCACGTGGAATTGGACGCCACCTCGGAACCCAAGCACTTCGAATTCCTTCACGATGGACAGGGCGACCCGCGCCCTCAAGTCGGTGCAGCACTTGCCGAACACATGGCGGAGTACCTCACTGAGGGCGCCTGCGTAACGGCCTACAGCATGGCGGTGGAGATGAACGGCTTGCAGTGTCTAGCGGCAGCAACCACCACCGGAGCGGAGACCCTGTTGGAGGCCGCGAAGCGCCTGGTGGATCCATTGCCCTTGCTGCGCAAGCACGTTTACGATGCGGCCTTCCTCGGCTCCTTCAGCATCAAGAAGGTGGCTCCCGCGCTGCTCGGAGAGGCCTTCGACTACAAGCAACTGGTGATTCGTCACGGGGCGGAAGCCATGGCCCGCTACGACGAGCTGCGCAACACGGAGCTCAGCCCCGAAGAGCGTCAGGGAATCCAGGCAGAACTGCTCGAGTACTGCAAGATGGACACCCTGGCCATGCTCGAATTGGTGCGCTGGATTCGCCGAGAGTCGCGGCTCTAGCACCGCGCAGTGCCGGAATGCCGGAATGCGGGGATGCGGCGTCAGGGCAAGAGCCCCGCGTGCATGCGTGCCACGTCGCCCATGTAGCCGCGGGAGGCATGGGTCGTGGCCGCAAGCCGTATGTGCTTCGCGGCCAGGGCCTCGTGCCCGAGGGCCTCATGGTGCAAGCCCAAGTACAGGTGAGCATAGAAGCGCGCTGAAGCGGTTCCTGCGCTCTCCGCTTCCGCCAGCACCTGCTCATCCGTGGCGCGACCGGCGAAGAGCTCCAGCACTTGCCCCATGGGTGCGCGTGCATCCGGGCCGACGGGCAGCAACGCCGCCCGGGCTGCGGCGGGACCCTTCAGCCGCGCATTGCAGAGGAAGTGCCAGGTGGCGTTCTCCACGTCGTTGGGATTGACGCTGCGATGCAATTCGAACTGCGCCACGCCGCGCTTGAACTGGCCGGCGTAGTAGTACGCGATCCCGCGACGCCAGTGCTGCGCTTCCAGCTCCGGGCGCGCTTTGAGGAAGATGTCGAAATCCTCGATCGCGAGCTTGAAGCGACCTGCAAGCAGGTGCTCATCGCCACGCTCATCATGGGCCCGGGAGGAGTCCAAGGCAGGCTGCATGGGCCCCGGCCACTTGGGTGCGCCGCCGGAATACGGGTATGCCTCGAGGATCTCGGCCCCACCGATTAGGCGCGGGTCGGCGCTCGCGCGTAACTCCGCCATGAGCTGTTCGTGAAGGGCCTTCACGGTCTCTGCGTAGGCCGGATCGGCGGCCACGTTGTGCAGCTGGGAAGGGTCCTTGCGCAGGTCGTAGAGCTCCCTCGCCGGGCGCTTCGCAAAGCAAGCCTCGTAGAGCGGGGCTACGAGCTCCTCCTCCCGGTGCTCATAGATGTAGCTCTTGGTCGGCCCATTGTCGCAGTCGGCGAGCCAAGCCTTGGGCTTGGTGGAGAGCTGGAAACGGGGCGTGCCCGAAGGCCAACGCTCAGGCGTGAAGTTGTGGATGTAGAGGAACTCACGGTTGCGCAATCCACGGCAAGGGTAGCCGCCCTTGTCCGGCGCTTCCTGGCACTGGGTGTGACGCTCCTTACCCACCAAGACGTGCTCACGCGGCGCGCCGGATTCGGCTGCCAAGAGCGGCATCAGGCTCTTGCCGGTCATCACCGCCGGAACCTCCACCCCGGCGAGCTCCAGGAAGGTCGGAGCGAGATCCGTAAGACTGACGAAGGCTGCGGTGCTGCGTTGGGCCTCGACCTGCGCCGGCCAACGCATGGCTAGGGGCACGCGCGTGCCCGTGTCGTAGAGATTGGACTTGCAGCGCGGAAAGGGCATGCCGTGATCGCCGGTGACCACCACCAAGGTCTCGTCCAGGCAGTCCGCAAGCTCCAGCTGGGTGAGGATCTCGCCCACCTCGCGATCGAAGCGCTGCACCTCATAGAAGTAGTCAGCCACGTCTCCACGCACGGACTGCGCGTCGGGGAAGCAATCGTAGAGCTCAATCTCATCCAGCTGCATCCCACTGGCCGCGCCGCTGCCGAGCTCGTAATCGCGGTGCGGGTCGTAGCTCCCAAACCAATAGCAGAACGGCGCGCCCTTTGGCTTGGCCGCCATGAATGCCTCGAAGCTCTTGTAGCGCGGACCGGCCGGGTTCTCCTCGCGCCCCCCCAACTGGTGGCGACCGGGGCCCCAACCCTTGCGACTGAAACCCACGTGGTAGCCAGCGGCCTGCAACAGCTCGGTGTAGACCGGAATATCCGCCTGCAAAGTACCGTGCAGGTTTGCGCTCTCCCGCAATCGCCAGTGCCACTGCCCCGTCAAGATCGCCGCGCGGCTGGGCGTACAAGAAGGCGAAGAGACGTAGGCCTGCGTAAACAGAAGGCCCTCGCGCGCTACGCGATCGAAGGTCGGCGTCTCGATCACCGGCGCGCCGTAGGCGCTGGCATGGGGATAGCCCCAGTCGTCGGCAATGGCGAAGAGTAGATTCGGGCGAGTCTCAGTCGAACTAGAGCTGGCTGCGTCTTGCTCACCTGACTGCAGAACTGCAGAGGCACTGCTCACGAGCAGAGGGGCACCGAGGATGAGGCAGAGCGCCAGGGGTCCACTGGCCATGAGCTGAAGGGTGAAGGGGAGGCTGCGGGAAGTCATAGGAGCCAAGCTTGGGGGGGAATCTCTTCTTCTAAGCATAAGACCACGACGACACCGTCACCCGATTGCTCGACGCCGGCGCAGCGGCTTTCCTCGCTAAGCCCTTTGAGGTATCCGCTTTAGCGAAGGCGGTCAACGCTGGGCGGAACCAGCCCGAGTGTCGTAGGTCCCCGAGGAATTCGACCTAGGCCGCGCCGCTCTCAGAAGCTGCGTCTAGCTCGCTGAGCAAAGACGCGTTCATTATGCCGCTCATGAGCAGGCCGTAGCTGGGCGCCATGATCTTCGCGCCGAGGTAATTCGCCGCCAGCGTGTTGCTACTCCGAGGCTTGCGCCTCGTGGCCAACATTTCCTCGACCGCTTCGGCTACTTCCCGATGGCTAGCAAGCTCTTGGTCGTGCGGAAGAAGAGCACGCCCTCAGAGATCGCTGGTGTCGCGAAACAAGGCTCTCCCATGGGATTGCGAGCGATGACCTCAAACTCAGGCCCAGCTGCTAACACGTAGACCGCGCCCTCTTCGGACGTGCAGTAGATCTTGCCGTCCGCTGCGACCAAGGAGGCGATGATGCTGGCGCTGTCACCGAGGCGCTCCGCAAAGAGCTTCTCCCCGGTCTTGGCATCGTAGCAGCGAACGAAACTGGACGAGGCCAAGTAGATGTAGCCGCCGTACACCACCGGCGTGGACATGTAGGAGCCACCCTTAGAGACGCTCCAAACCATGCCGTCATTCGAAGGCTCCGACTTGGAAGGCGTGATATCCCCACGTGCCTCCGGCCGCACAACGTAGATGGGCGACATCCGGCCGTGAGCGCTGCTGATGTAGATCCAGCCATTGGCAACGAACGGCGTGGGGATCGGATTGTCGCCTCCTCCCTGGATACGCCAAAGCTCCTTGCCGCTCTCAAGCTCGTAGGAGATTACCCACGGCCAACCATTGATCACCACATGAGTCACGTCCCCGTGCTCGAGGATCAGCGGTGTCCCCCAGCTCCGCTCCGAGAGCTCAGCGCGAGACGCGCGCCAGAGCTCCTTTCCATCGGCGAGATTCAAGACGGCTACGTAGGGAGCGCTAGGATCATCGCAAACGATCGCGATGCGGTCCTTGTGAAGCGCCGGCGAACTGGCGTATCCCCAGCCGATGCCGTACTTGCTGATGTCGATCACCCCAAGGTCACGACTCCACTTGAGTTTCCCGTCGAGGTCATAGCAATAGAGTCCCTCCGAGCCGAAGAAGGCGACCACGTTTTCGCCATCGACAGCGACGCTCGTGTTGGCCTGCGTCGCTTTGACGTGTCGAGTCGTGCGCGGGATTCCGCGGTGTGCCGTACGGCGCCAGAGTTCCTCACCACTGGTCTTGTCGAAACACAGGACTACCCAGCTGTGCTCTTGGCTGTCGTCGGCGGCGGTGGGCTTCCCTCCTGCACCTAGCATCAAGGCAGCCTCGCCACTCTTCGCGATGGCACTACACACGAAGACCCGCTCGCCCCAGACGACCGGGCTGGAATGCCCAAGCCCTGGCACCGGTGTACGCCACAGGACGCCAGCAGCTACCCCTTGCTCGACATCCGCGTTCCAGTTAGTAGCAAGCTCATGACCCTCGACGACACCGCTTGCTCCAGCACCGCGAAATCCGGGCCAGTTCTGATCGAGCACGGGCTCTTGAACGGCAGTACACAATCCCGAACAGGCCAAGGCTAAGGCGATGGAGTTAAGCGTGGTCAAGATCATGCTCTAGCTACGGCTGGTACGGAGTATTCGGCAAGTCCTGCCCAATCTACGCGCGAATGCTAGCGAACCGGGATCCGGAGTCAGGACAAAAACCGACGCCTGACCGGGCCGGGCGGGATGGGAATCCCACCGGGCCCGGTTAGGCGTCGGTTTTTGTCCTGACTCCGGATGCGGGGGTTCATACTACGCGTCCTTATGGCCTCGACCCGAGCACCCCGCGACCTTCACCACTTCCTCGACCTCCTGCGCGCTGATGGCGAGCTGGTGGAGGTCGATGCCCCCGTTGATCCCGATCTTGAATTGGCCGAGGTGCATCGGCGCGTGATCGCCGCCGGCGGGCCCGCGATCCTGTTCAAGAATCCGGTGGGCCGTGACTTTCCGGTGGTCACGAATCTCTTCGGCACAGCCAAGCGCGTGGAGCTGGCTTTCGGCAATCGACCGGGCGAGATCATCGCCGAAGCGGCGCGGCTGCCCGAGGAGCTCATGCCGCCGAGCCTCGGCAAGCTCTGGAGCAAGCGCAGCCTCTTCGGCTCCCTGGCCAAGGTCGGCATGAAGCGCCGCTCTTCCGGACCCGTTACCGAAGTCATCGATCGCCCGGCCGGCTTGCGCCGGCTGCCCGCGCTCAAGACCTGGGTCCGTGACGGCGGCGGATTCGTGACCCTGCCGCTGGTGCTCACCGAGCATCCCGAGAACGGCGGCACGAACCTCGGCATGTACCGCAGCCAGATCTTCGACGACGAGCACGCCGGCGTGCACATGCAGATCGGCAAGGGCGGTGGCTTCCACCTGGCGCGCGCGGAAGAGCTCGGCCAGCCCCTACCCGTGGCCATGCACGTAGGCGGGCCCCCCGCTTTGATCCTGGGCGCCATCGCGCCCTTGCCGGAGAACGTACCGGAGCTGCTGCTGGCTAGCCTAGCCCTGGGCGAACGCCTGCCCATGGTCAAGAACCCTGTTGGCGGACCAGACCTGGTAGCGAGCGCCGAGTTCGTGCTCGCCGGCTCGATTCAGCCCGGCGCGCGCCGACCGGAGGGACCCTTCGGTGATCACTACGGCTACTACTCCGAGATTCACGACTATCCCTACATGAAGGTCGAGGCGCTGATGCACCGCAAGGATGCGATCTGGCCCGCGACGGTGGTTGGCAAGCCTTGGCAGGAAGACTTCTTCCTGGGCGATTACCTGCAGGAGTTACTCTCGCCGCTCTTCCCCGTGGTCATGCCCGCCGTGGTCGACCTTTGGAGCTACGGCGAGACCGGCTATCACTCGCTCTCAGCGGCTGTGGTGCGCGAGCGCTACAAGCGCGAGGCGATGGCTAGCGCCTTCCGCATTCTGGGCGAGGGACAACTCTCCCTGACCAAGTTCCTGCTGCTCACGGACCAGCCCGTGGATCTGCGCGACTTCAAGCTGCTGCTGCGCACGGTGCTCGAACGCGCCGACCTACGCACTGACCTCTTCGTGTTCTCGAATCTATCCATGGACTCGCTGGACTACGCCGGACCGCGCATCGAGCAGGGCTCCAAGGGTGTACTGCTCGGAGTGGGCGAGAAGCAGCGCGACCTGCCCAAGGAGTTCCACGGCACACCACGCCCAGGCGTGCGCGACGTGCGCGTATTCACCGACGGCGCACTGGTGGTAGAAACTGCACCCTTCGCGGATGCCGACGACGTCCCGGCCGCCGTCGCCACCGACCCCGCCTTTGCCGACTGGCCTCTGGTAGTGATCACAGACGATGCCAAGCGCGCCGCCAAGAGCGCGTGCAATTTCCTCTGGACCACCTTCACGCGCTTCGACCCGGCCTCCGACCTGCACGGCAAGAGCGTCGAGCTCGTCCACAACCACGCTGCCTTCGATGCCCCCCTCGTGATCGACGCGCGCATGCGTCCGGGCTACCCCGAAGAGCTATTCTGCGACGAAGACACCGCCCGCAAGGTCAGCGACAACTGGTCCACCTACTTTCCAAGTGGCAAGGTACAAATGGGCGACTCGGACCAAGCCCACCTGGACTAGGTTCGATCGCTCTCACACGCTTCTACAATATGGTCGTGCCTCTCCGCCTCTGCCTAGGCCTCGTTAGCTTCTCCCTGGTCGCCTGCAGTCCCGGTGCGCCCAATCATGGGCGACTCAATCTGCTTCTGATCACGGTCGACACCCTGCGCGCGGATCACCTCGGCACCTACGGCTACGAACGCGCCACCTCGCCAGCTATCGACCGGCTCGCTCAAGCCGGTGTGGTCTTCGAACAAGCTCACGCAACGTCATCTTAGACCCTGCCAAGCCTGGCCTCACTGATCACCTCAGCCTGGCCCCAGAGCCACGGCTGCGTGCGCAACAACACGCCCATGCCCAGGGGCTTTGAGACTCTCGCCGAGCACCTGAGCCTGGCGGGCTATCACACGGGCGCCATCGCCAACCACATCTTCCTTGGGCGCCGTTACCAGTTGGATCAAGGCTATGCCGACTACGACGACGAGCTCGCCTTGCTGTTCACGGAGCGCGAAGCCTCGCACGTGGCAGTCACCTCCGAAATCGTTACCGACAAGGCTCTCGATTGGTTGGAAGAGCAAGCCTCAGCGCCGACCCCCTGGCATCTGTGGCTGCACTACTTCGACCCGCATCACCGCTACCAGCCCCATCCCGAGTTGCCCACCGACTTCGGCCAAGCGACCCCCGAGGATCTGTACGACGGTGAGATCGCCTACACGGATCAGCACCTTGGCCGGCTCTTCGACTACCTCGATCAAACGGGTCTCTTTGAGAATACGGTGATCGACATTGTGTCCGATCATGGTGAGGAATTCCAAGACCACGGGGGGGTGTTTCACCGCAGGACCCTCTATGAAGAGGTGCTGCGAGTGCCCCTGATCATCAAGGTTCCGGGCCTTCCCAGTGGCCGGGTCTCCACTTCTGTCAGCCTGGTGGACGTAGCCCCCACCCTCTTGGAACTTGCGGGTCTGGCCGCCTCTAACGAGCACGATGGTACGAGCCTCGTGCCGGCCCTGCGCGGAGAGAGCATGCCGCCTCGCGCCCATGGAGCGCATCTCATTGAGCCCAAGATCAAACTCGAGGCACTCATCCATGGGAATTGGAAGCTGATCCGTTATCGTAGGCAGGACCGCACGCTGCTCTTCAATCTAGCCTCCGATCCGGGGGAACGGACCGACCTGGCTCCCACTCAAGGCCGGCTCGTCAGTTCGATGCTGCGTGCCATGGCGGAACTTCGAAACGCGCCCAGCTCGCAAGTAGGAACCGATCGTGACGAAGCCCCGATCCCTCTGAACTCTGCGGACCTCTCCGCCCTCGAGAGTCTCGGCTACGGCGGCGAAGACGAGGAAGACAAGAAAGACGACAACTAGCCGGTCGGACTTAGTTCGCGAGCACCGTACGCAAGCAAGCGGCCAGTTCAGGCTGCTCGAAGACGAATCCAGACTGCAGCAGCGCCGAAGGCTCTACCCGGGTTCCGCCCAGGAGTAGTTCGTCCGCCATTTGGCCGAAGAGCAGGCGTGCCACGGGACCGGGCATGGGCATCACCGTCGGACGCCTTAGCGCACTACCGAGTGCTGCCGTGAACTCTCGATTCGTCACCGGCCCCGGCGACACCAGGTTGACCGGACCGCTGAGCTGCTCGCACTCAAGGGCATGCACGATCGCGCGCACCATGTCGTCTAGCGCAATCCAGCTCATCCACTGCTTACCGCTGCCCAGGCGTCCACCTAAGCCGAGCCTGAAAGGCAGCAGCATCTTGGCTAAGGCACCGCCCTGCTTGGCTAGCACCAGACCGATGCGCAGGCTGACCACGCGCATCCCGAAGTCGCCTGCCGTCATGGCGGCGTCTTCCCAGGCGCGACAGACGCCGGCCAGGAAACCGGCACCGTCGCTCGACGACTCGTCGAGTAACTCGTCCCCTCGATCACCGTAGATTCCGACGGCATTGGCGCACACAAAGGTGCGCGGCCGTGGATCGAGTCGCCCGAGGGAGCGCACCAGCTCGTGCGTAACGCCCACGCGACTGCCCTCGATGACCTTTTTCTGCGCGCTAGTCCAGCGCTTGGCAGCCACGCCCTCACCAGCTAGGTGAACTACCGCGTCGACCCCAGCAAGCCCCGCAAGTTCCTGATCCGGCTGACCCGGATGCCAAAGCACCTCATCCGCCGCTTGAGCCTCACGGCGTACAAGCTTGAGCACAGCATGCCCGCCCTCGCGCAGGGCGAGAGCGAGCTGTGTGCCTACAAGGCCAGAGGCTCCGGTGATGGCGATTTGCATGCGCCCTACTCTAGGTGGCTGCGAAGCATCCAAGCGTTCTTCTGGTGAATCTCCATGCGCCTGACAGCAAGATCGGCGCTGGCTTGATCCTTGGCGGCCTCCGCGGCCTCGAACACTGCGCGCGCCGCGTTCACGATGGTCTCTTGATCATCCACCAGGATCTTGATCATGTCCATGGCGGTGGTCTTGCCCTCGGGCTCGACGATGCTGGTCATCTGGCCGAACTCGCGATAGGTGGCCGGCGCGGGGTGGTCCAGAGCGCGGATGCGTTCCGCGACCTCATCCACTGCCAGCGCGAGCTCGGTGTACTCGGCCTCGAACATCAAGTGCAGTGTGCTGAACATCGGACCGGTCACGTTCCAGTGGAAGTTGTGGGTCTTCAGGTACAGCGTGTAGGAATCGGCCAACAACTGGCCCAGGGCCTTGGCGGTGGCTGCGGTGGAAGTGCTCATTCTCATAGCATGGGACCAGCGGCCCCAAGAGTCCAATCCCAGGGCCTTCTCAGGCCAAGAACCGGAGCTTCCTAGGCCTTCGCCACAGTGCTTGCCATGAGGTCCTGCTGCGATTCCATTTGTCGCACCATCTCGAACTGCACCCGCGCCCTGTCCAAGTTTTGGCCGGGGCGCTGAATGCGGAAGTAGGTATCCCCCGCCAGGTGGTCCGTGAGGAAGCGAATGCCGATTGTGAGGGTTACGAGACAAGCCGAGAAAGGCATGAGCTCGACCTCATCGTCGGTCATGAAGGTGTGCGTGCTCTCCATCCAACCGGTGGCTAGAGCTTGGTAGAGCTCCATATCCAAACCAACCTTCGAGAGATCCACCTCGTCCTCCGCGGCAGTCGCTGCGGTGAAACGCACCAGGTCGCCGAAGTCGTAGAGCGACCAACCGGGCATGCAGGTATCAAGGTCGACGATGCAGCGCGCTTGACCGCTGATCTCATCGAAAAGGATATTGTTGAGCTTGGTGTCGCCGTGGATCGCGCGCAGGGGAATGCGGCCGACGTCTAGGCCGTGCTCCATGATGTCCAAGTCGCGCCCGCGGGCTTGCACAAAGTCGATCTCCGACTTGACCGACTTGGCGCGCCCTTCGGGATCCGCCCACAGGGCGGCGCTGAATTGCCGCATGCGGTAAGGCGCGGAGAAGAAGTCCGGAATCGCCTCCACCAGCCCGCGCGCATCCAAGTCCAACAGGCGTGCCTGAAAGTTGCCGAAGGCGAAGGCAGCGTCATGGGCTTGCTGAGTCCCCGTGCAACTGTTGAAGGTGCGTGTGCCTTCCACGTAGTTGTAACAGCGCCAGGAGTCCGCCCCCGACTTCAGGTAGGCGCGATCGAGCTTGGTGCGCACCAAAGTCAGGGTCTCCAATTCGCC
>JBLIOL010000198.1:0-10530 GCA_047639615.1 Planctomycetota bacterium
GCCTACGACGAGGAGAACGGCATCGAGGGCGTGGTCGAGCGCCTAGCTGCCCTCGAGTTGGGCGTGCCCTTCGAGCTGCTGGTGGTCAACGACGGCTCCGAGGACGCCACCGGCGAACGCTTGGAGGAACTCAGCAAGCGCTTCCCCGTGTTGCGCGTGATCGAGCATCCGATCAACCGCGGCTACGGCGCAGCACTCAAGACCGGCTTTGCTGCTGCCAAGCACGACGTTGTGGTCATCACCGACGCCGACGGCACCTACCCGGAGGACCGCATCAAGGACCTCCTGGCGCGCATCGACGACGGCGCGGAAATGGCCATTGGCGCACGTATTGGCGCAAACGTGCACATTCCATTGATTCGTCGCCCGGCTAAGAATGTTCTGCGTCTCTTGGCCTCCTACTTGGCCGGCCGCAAGATCCCGGACCTAAACAGTGGCCTGCGCGCCTTCCGCCGCGAGCTCGTAATGAAGTACGTGCCGGTGCTCCCCAACGGCTTCAGCTTCACCACCACGATCACCCTGGCGTCGATCACCAACAACCATCGCGTCGACTACATCAAGATCGATTACGCGCCGCGCTCCGGCCGTTCGAAGATCAAGCCCATCCGCGACACCCTGGGCTTCACCGCCCTGATCATTCGCACGGTGGTCTACTTCAACCCGCTCAAGGTTTTCTACCCGGCGGCCCTGTCGCTGCTGGCGCTATTTGTCTTCTCCCTCAGCTACGACCTGTTCTTCGTGGAAGGGGCGCCGGACATGGGGGACAAGACCGTGCTGCTCTTCGTGGCCTTCGTGCAGGTCATGTCCTTGGGTCTGGTCGCCGACCTGATTGACCGCAAGTCCCACCTGTAGGGGCTCTTGGAGCTCGCCAGGGGCGATTTAGCTATCGCTTCGAGATATCTAGATAAATAGATATTGACGGGCCGCGTGCCTGCCGACAAGGTCTCCACACAACCAGCATCCAGAGTCTCGGGAGAGCCACCAGGTCCCGAGCGGCAACCGAGCCCTCACAACGATGAGGCCACGGTGCCCAGCTAGCCCCGACGTGGGGAGCGATGCGGTCTGAGGCGTCCGAGAGGACGTGATCGGGCACAACCAAACATGACCCTGTCGGTCGTGTACCCACGTCGCTCCTAGCACTCGTCGGATGTCGGTTCAGGACCGACATGACCACCAAGCAAGCTATCCGCGCACGTTTCGAGACCCTCTGCCCGCGCGCCGGCCAGGGCCAAAACGACGGCGAGCCGCTCGTCACGCCCATCGTTCAATCGACCACCTTCTGCCGCGAGGGGGTGGGCAGCACGGCCGAGCACCAGTACTCGCGTGTCTCCAATCCCACCGTGGCAGCGCTCGAGTCGGCCCTCGGCCAACTGGAATCCGCCGAGCCCGCATTGGCCTTCGGCACGGGCCTGGGCGCTGAGACCTGCCTCTTCCTGACGCTGCTCTCAGCCGGCGAGCACGTGGTCTGCAGCAGCGGTCTGTATGGAGGCACCACGCGCTTACTCGAGCAAGTGCTCTCGCGCCTCGGGATCGAAACGACCTTCGTAGACTCGCGCGATGTGGAGGCCGTACGCGCGGCCGTGCAAGCGAACACGCGCCTGATTTTCGTGGAGACGCCCGCGAACCCGACCCTGCACGTGACCGATGTGCGCGCCATCGCCGCCATCGCACGCGCGGCCGGGGCCTTGCTGGCCGTGGATAACACCTTCCTGACGCCGCTGCTGCAACAGCCCCTGGATCTGGGCGCGGCCGTCTCCGTGCTCTCCACCACCAAGTTCATCGAGGGCCACTCGGCCGCCCTCGGTGGCGCGCTCGTGACCCGCGATCCCGTCCTGCGCGAGCGGCTCGAGTTCGTGCGCAAGTGCACCGGCGGCATCCAAGCACCCTTCCAGGCCTGGCTCACTCTGCAAGGTCTAAAGACGCTCCCCCTGCGGCTAGAGCGCCAATCAGCTAGTGCTGAGACCCTAGCGCGTTGGCTCCTGGATCAACCGGAGGTGGCCCGCGTGAACTACCCCGGCCTCGGCGGTGAAGCCGAGCGCAAGCTCTGCGAAGAGCAGCACATCGGCGCCCACGGAGCCGTGCTCTCCTTCGAATTGCGCGGCGGCTACGAGCGCGCGCGCCAGTTCGTGGAAGCCCTGAAGACCTGCCGCTTGGTGGAGCACGTGGGTTCCGTCGAGACGCTCATCACGCACTCCGCCAGCATGACTCACGCCGGTATCAGCTCCGAGCAACGCGCGGCCATCGGCGTGAGCGATGCGCTCCTGCGTCTCTCGGTCGGACTCGAAGCGGTCTCCGCCCTGCGCGACGATCTCTCCCAGGCTCTGACCCGCACCAAGCTGGCCGCCGCCATCGCGGCGGAGGTGGTGGCGTGACGCAGCCCCAAATGGTCCTGAAGTTCGGTGGTTCGGTGCTCGGTAATGACGAGGACCTGGCCCGCGCCACTCACGAGGTCATCCGCTGGCGACGCCAGGGCTACGCCGTGTTGTGCGTGGTCTCGGCCCTGAGCGGCAGCACTGACGAACGCTTGGCCCACGTGCAGAGCTTTGGCACGGAAGCCGATCCTCACGCCTGCGCGCGCTTTGTCGGCCTAGGCGAACTCGAGTGCGCCGCACGCTTCGCCTTGAACCTGGATAGCGCTGGTGTTGCAGCCACCGTGCTCGGTCCGGACGCCCTCGGTCTGGTAGCCGATGGTCCGCCCCAGAGCGCGACACCCAAGTACCTGGATCGCGGCGCGATCCAACGTGCCCAAGCCGAGGACCGCACCATCGTCGTTCCGGGTTTCGTGGCTCAGGATGCGCAGGCGCGCCCCGTTCTCCTAGGCCGCGGCGGGTCCGACCTCAGCGCGTTCTTCCTAGCCCACGAACTCGGCGCTGATTGCCGGCTGATCAAGGACGTGGACGGGCTCTTCGAATCGGATCCCGCCGTGCCCGGTGCGAATCCGAAGCGCTATTCGGAAGCTTCCTGGGAGGACGCCTTGGCCACGGACGGCTCGATCGTTCAGCACCGTGCTCTGGCGTACGCGCAGAAACGCCAGCTGGCTTTCGAACTCACGGGGCTCTTGGGCAAGCACCCTACGCGCATCGGACCCTTCGTCACGCGCAGCGAACCGATCTTCGAGACTGCGCCGCCCCTGCGCGTGGCCTTGCTGGGTTTTGGGACCGTCGGCGCAGCCGTGTATCAGGAGCTCGTGCGTTTTCCAGAACGCTTCGCGGTCGAGCACGTGGCCGTGCGCCGGCGCAAGGCCGCGCGTGCTGGCATCGACGCTGGACTTCTCAGCTACGACGCCCTCGCCACCGCATGCACTGGCGTTGATTTGGTCATCGACACCCTCGGCGACACAGCCTTGGCCAAGGACTGCCTGCAAGCAGCCTTGCAGTCGGGCAGCCACATCATCACCGCCGACAAGGCGCTGATCGCACGCGCGGGCCCGGATCTGCGCGCCCTGGCCAACACTCATCATCGCAGCCTGGCCTGTTCCGCGGCCGTCGGCGGCGCCATGCCCTTGCTGGAGCGACTCGCTCTGCACGCAGCTGGCCCGGTCACGATCCGCGCCATCCTCAACGGCACGGCCAACTACGTGCTCGACGCCCTCGATCAAGGTCAGGACTTCCAGGCGGCGCTGCGGCAAGCCCAGCACAAGGGCTACGCCGAGAGCGATCCCAGCCGCGACCTGGATGGCACGGACGCCGCCCACAAACTCTCCGTGCTCTCTCAGTCCTTGGGCTGGGGAGCACTCGATCCCGCGCGCATCGTGCGCGCAGGCATCGACGAGCACACGCCCGCGGGTTTGCGCCAAGTGGCGCAGCTTCAGCTCACCTCCGCCGGTCCCGAGGCGCGCGTACTACTCGAGCTACTTCCCGAGCACGATCCGCTCGGCGGTCTCCCAGGCACCTGGAACGCCGCTACCTGGCAAAGTCCCGGCGGCGAGCGCCACTACCTGAGCGGCAAGGGCGCCGGCGGTGCGCCGACCGCATCCGCCATCCTCTCCGATGCCTTAGCCCTGCGCGTTCCCTCGAACTCGGGCTTCGTGGTCGAGCAACCACTGCTTGCGCTGCACGCCTCCCGCGTAGCCGGTAAGCGCCCCGTCCGCGCCGACTACGCGGTGGCAAGGGAGCACGAGCGCTAGGCGGTTGGCACCGTTCGCCCGGCCCGTGGGCCGGGCGGCGCCCGGCCTGCCGGCGCGCTTAGCCAATTCGCCGTAGCTGACGGTGGATCCATACGGCACCGCGCGCAGGGCTTTCCAGACGCGCACTTCAAACTCGGAGCCCGGCGCATCGATAGGCACATCAAAGCGCTGGCGCTCGCCCTGGAAGTACTCGTCGATCTCGCGCCGGGTCTGGTCGAGCACGGCATTTGTGCCCGGGACAACCGGCTTGCCGAAGCGCCGCCGCAGGGTTTTGATCTGGCATTCCAATCCGCGCCGGTCCACGAATTCGAGCAGCACCAAGCACTCCTCCGATGCCACGGCGAGCATGGGACCGAGCAGGGTCTCCACCCAGTTCGCACTCAACGCTTCGCCCAATTCCGCACGCAGCTTGCCGGGTGCTTCACCGAAGAGTCGCGCGAAGGCCTCGCGAAAACCACTGGCCGATTCATAGCCGGCGCTCTCCGGTAGTCCGTCCAGGTCCTTGCCCGAGCGCAGGGCTCGCATAGCTCCGGATAAGCGCCAGGCGCGCTGCCAACCCTGGAAGGTCACTCCGTAGCGAACCTGAAACCAGCGCCGCGCGCGCACGGGGTCGACCTTGCGGTCGCGTAGGTCGGCGTCGGTGAGGCGCCGCTCGGGCCTGGCGGCTACCGCGTCCATCAACCGCTGTGCCCAGTCGGGGATGGCGTCGGGATCTTCGAGGGGCTTGCAGCGTTTGCAGGGCCTGTAGCCTGCCCGTAATGCGTCGGGCGTGGTCTCGAAGAACTCCACATTGCGCGGCAGGGGCTTGCGCGCCTTGCAGGTGGGCCGGCAGAAGATCCCGGTGGTCTTGACGCCTGTCCAGAACCTGCCGTCATAGCGCGCATCGCCCTCGAGGAAGGCGCTCAGCATCTCTGCGTGATCTAGGGTTGCCTGCATGTGCGAAGGATCCACCCTGGCTAGCTTAGCTGCTACCGGAGAATGGACACGGAACTCGGTCCTTGTGCCCGATGGTTGGGGCGCGAGGCTGTAGTTTGGGGGGCATGCTCTCCATTGGATGTTTGCTCGTGCTAGCCCTCGCGCCCCTTGGCGACGAGCTCGAAGACAAGATCGAAGCCCTGCAGCGCGCAGGCACCACCGTCAGCCAGGTGGATATCGAGGCCGTGGCGGAGCTCGGCTCGAAGGCCAGCTTCGAGGCCCTGGTGAAGTACTACCGCGCAAGCGCGGCGCCCTTTGTGGGTCAGGCCACGCTGCAGGCCATGGCGCGCTACTCGGGCAACGCCAGCTGCGAGGTGCTGGCCCTGGAGTTCCTGACCCTGGAAGCCAGCGGTGCGCAGACGCTTGTGGCGCGCAGCGCGGCCCTCGAAACTATCCCGAAGTTCGAGCGCTTGGGTCGCGGTTACCTACGCCTGCTGGTGGAGCAGCCCGCACCGGATCGTGTGCGCGCGCGTGCCCTGGCCCTGCATAGCGTGCAGGCGGATGACGAGGACAAGGCCTGGTACCGCACCCTCGCAGCGCCCAAGGAGAGCCGCCGCGACATGGCCCTGCGGCGTTCCGCGCGCAAGGGCGGCAAGGATGAGCCCAAGTTCGCGCACCGGCTCATGGCCCTGCGTCGGACGGCGTTCCTGGTGGCGACGGATAGCTACACGGACAAGGCGCTCGCCAGCTTGTATGGCGAGGAGCAGGACTACGATCAGCGCTTGGCGATTGTCAGCGTGCTTGCAGAGCGCGAGTACAAGAAGGCAGCGAGCATGGTCAAGGGCCTGTTCGAGTCCGTGGATGCGCCCAGTGATGTGCGCTTAGGCGCGGCCAGGCTCTTGGTCAAGCTCAAGGGCGACGGCGTGGCGGCGGACTTTGTGAAGCTTGGATCCAAGTACGCGACACCGAATCTTTTGCGCATCGAGTTGGCTGCCCTGGTGGCGGAGCTCGGCGTGCACAAGGTTCAGGTGGGTTTGGTCAAGCGCATCGGCAAGGGCAAGGTGGAGGAGCGGCGCTTTGTGCTGCTTGCGCTGCGCGGCTACATGGATGGCAAGGCCGTGGTGCGTGCGCGTAAGGAGCTGGAGACCACGGATGAGTCGGTGGTGGCAGCGGCGGCGCGCTACCTAGGATCCACGGGGCAGCCGGAGGATGTGGATCCCCTGCGGGCCATGTTTGAGAGCTCCGACAACGCGCGCATCGTGGCGGCGACCATGCGGGCCTTAACGGAGCTCCTAGCTCAGCACCCGGGTTGGCCCGATGCCTTGGCCGAGCATGCGCGCGGTACGGACCCCTTGCGCGCGCCCTTGGCGGTGGAGGAACTGGCTAGTCGGGCGCGGCCCAAGGATCGCGAGCTGTTCCTGGAGCTGCTGGAGAGCCCGCAGTGGGGCACGCGTCTGGCGTCCATGTGGGTGCTGGCCGGGTATGGCGACGTGGCGCTCTTGGGCCCGATCATCGAGCGCATGCAGTCGGAGAGCGGGCGCCTGCGCATCGAGTTCGGTGAGGCCTTGTTCGAGCTGACTGCGCAGCCCTTCGGTGCCAGCGCGGCCTCTTGGAAGGCCTGGTACGCGGACAAGGGTGCGGGCTTCGTATTGCCCTCCGCCGAGGAAGTCGCAGCTGCGCGCGTGCTCGCTGCGGACCGTGAAGCGCGCGAGCGCAGCGCCGTTGCGCGCTTCTTCGGCATTCCGGTGCACTCGGAGCGCGTGATCTTCATCATCGACGTGTCTGGATCGATGATGCAAAGCTTGCGCGGTCGCTATGTGGGACGGCCGGGTGAGGTGCGTTTGGTGCGTGCCAAGTACGAGCTCAGCGCGGCCTTGCGCGACATGCCTTCCACTGCGCAGTTCAACATCCTTGCCTTCTCGAGTGGCGTTACTCAGTGGGCGGATCGCTCCGTCGGAGCTGAAGAGGCGCCCGCGAGAGACGAAGCACTCGCTTGGGTCTCACGTTTGGGAGCCATTGGCGGCACAAATTTGTACGGCGCGATGATCGCCGCGATGAAAGACCCGCACGTGGACACGATCGTGCTGCTTTCGGACGGTGAACCCACCGTTGGTAGGTTGCAAGACCCCGGTGCGATCCGCGCTGACATCGCACGCCGCAACAAAGGGCGCGGCATCATCATTCACACGGTGTCTTTGGGTGCCAGACTGCGCACACTCGAGTGGTTGGCCGAAGACAGCGGCGGTCGGCACGTCCTCTGGGTCGATTGAGCGATGTAAAACGCGTGGCCGACGGAAGCCTAGCTATTTCAACGACTTGCGCGCGTTGGTCGCGCGTGTGCGAGACCCTCTGAGGGGTTCATCGGACGTCATTGCAGGTCCCGCAACTGCAACCGCAGGCCATGCGTGAACAAGGTTACAAGCATGCAGCATCCGTGTCGCACATGCGCAGCAAAGGCGCGTGCACGGCCGCGTTGACGCACCCGCGCGACCTGCGAAACGACTACTTGCACGCGTTCTTCGAGCAGCTCTAGATCGCTGTGCGACGCACCCACACAACACCCGTTTAGAGGCTGTAACGCATGGCGCAACGCAGCAGCACGACCCACTTTTTCACCTCAATCAAAAAGAAATTGGCTCTCACGCGTGACTGTGCCCTCATGGATGAGCCAACGTAAGACGAAACGTATGGTGCGGTCGAAGAATGTTTCTTCGATGCACCATTCGACCACGACATCAAGCCGGCGCGCCGGCGTCCACTTTCGGACGCGGGCGCGCCGCTTCCATTCGCAGACAGATGGCGGCTCACAGACAGATGGCGGCCCCACACACGCCGCAGAAGCTGTAGAACCAGAGTCATGAGCACCCAAGGAGTCCTGCGCATCCTTCTCAGCCTAGCTGTGGGCGGTGCACTCGTGGCTCTCTTGCTCACCTGGAGCGGGACGCCCCCTCGCGCGATCCTAGATGCGCTCCAGGCCCTCGATCCGAAGCTGCTCGGCGCCGCGCTGCTCGTGCAGGGCCTGATCTACCCCCTGCGCGCCCTACGCTTCCGTGCGCTGCTCCAGGCGCAGCCGCCCGCATCCCTGCGGCGGCTGATACCCGCCACCGCCGCACACAGCCTGGTGGCCTATCTGCTGCCGGCCAAGCTCGGCGAGGCCTCCTTGATCCTCTATCTAGAGCGCGGCCTAGGCGTCGAGCGCGCACGCGGCCTAGCGGTGCTGCTGGTAGCTCGCGCCCTGGACTTCGCCGGTGTGACCCTGGCGCTGACCCTGGCCTGTCTGGTTATCGGTGCCTTGGATCTGGTGCCCACGGCCAGCGCCTGGCTCTTGCCCCTGGGCGGCATGCTCATCGTCCCCGCCCTCCTGCTCACCTGGGTTGCCCTACGCGGCGCCAGCTGCGTAGCCTTCTGCCGCGCCGTACTCACACGCACGCGCATCACAAGCATCGCCCCCGGCGCCTTCCTCGACCGCGTCGCCGCCAAGGTCGAAGCAGCCCTGCGCGAAGTCAGCGCCGCCCAACTTCTGCGCGCCGCCCTCTGGACCGTGCCCATCTGGGCCCTGGTCTTCGCCTACTACGGCATGCTCGCCCGCGGCCTCGGCCTCGACAGTCTGGGCCCCTTCGAAGCAGTCTTCGGCGCGAGCCTAGCGGTGCTCTCCAACCTGCTACCCATCAACGGTTTCGCCGGCTTCGGCACCCAAGACGGCGGCTGGCTCTTCGGCTACATGGCCATGGGCGCCTCCGAACAAGCCGCCATGGCCAGCGGCCTAGCCTTCCACATCATCTACATCGCCGGCATGTCCCTCTTCGGCATCATCGGCCACGCCTTCGCGGGCAAGCGCGAGTTGTGATGAACGGGGTCCGGCGCAAAACCGCACAACTCAACCGGAGTTCGGGCGGTTTGTGCCTGACCCCATGCGCCCGAAATCTGGCTAGCCGGCGACCCTAAACAAGGCTGTTGCGGAGTTGCAAGCCGCCGCAGCGAGGTAAGGCGTCGCCCACCAGCCATTCCGAGCGGGTTGGGGGCGAGGGGTTATGCTTCTTCCATGGGTAGACCAGTTAGCGGTTGGAGTTGGCTCGGGGCCGCCATGCTTTGCGTGGTGACAGCTTGTAGCGGTGTCCAGGCTGGAGCGGCGCAGCCAGCCTTCGTGGACCTGGCACATCTGCAGGGCGAGATGGCGGGGGAGGTCACGGCGCGCAGTGTGATCTTGCAGTCGCGGCTCACGGGAACGGCCCTCGATAGCCTTGGGGATGTGCCGGGGCGAGCTGGGCAGGCTTGTTTCGAGTACGCGGACAATGAGCGCCTTGAAGGAGCCTTGCGCACCCGTTGGATGAGCGCGGAGGCGGCGACGGACTTCATCGTTAAGGTGAAGGTCGGTGGTCTGCATCCCGCCACGCAGTACTTCTATCGCTTGATCTACGGACCGGATGAGGAGGACGTGCGTCGGGGGCCGGTGCGCGCCTTCCGCACCCTTGGTGGCGCCGAACGGTCCATCGACTCCAGCTTTGTGGTGGTCAGTGGCATGAACTACGCCTTCTTCCAGGCGGGGCCGAAGGGTGACGGCAAGCGCCAGTATGAAGGCGCGGACAAGCACCTCGGCTTCCCCGGTGCCGCGGCGATTCTCGATCTAGATCCGGACTTCTTCGTGGGGACGGGGGACAACGTCTACTACGACCATCCATGGGAGGGGCGGGCTACGGACGCGCCCGCCATGCGCAAGAAGTGGCATGAGCAATTCGTTCAGCCGCGCTTCGTGGAGCTCTTTGGGCAGGTCGCGAGTTATTGGGAGAAGGACGATCACGACCATCGCTACAACGACAACGACAACACGGGCGAGCGCGCGCCTTCCAGCGAGCTTGGGATCGCGATCTTTCGCGAGCAGCTGCCGGTGGTGGATCCGGCCGACTTGGCGGCGCTCACCTATCGCACCCATCGGGTCAGCCGCGACCTGCAGATCTGGCTCTTAGAGGGGCGCGACTACCGCAGTCCTAACGGCGCGCCCGATGGTCCGGACAAGACCATCTGGGGCTCGAACCAACGGGCGTGGTTGCAGCGCACCCTGCTCGAATCCGACGCTAGCTTCAAGATCATCATCACGCCCACGCCCATGGTGGGGCCCGACGGCAAGGGCAAGCGCGACAACCACACCAACGTCAATGGTTTCCAGCACGAGGGCGCGAGCTTCTTCGCCTGGGCCAAGGAACAAGGCCTGCAGGAACGCGGGCTCTACCTGGTCTGTGGCGATCGTCACTGGCAGTATCACTCGATCCATCCCTCGGGCTTCGAGGAGTTCTCCTGCGGCGCCTTGGTCGATGCCAACTCGCGCATGGGCGTCAAGCCGGGAACCAAGAACAGCACAGACCCTGGAGGCCTCGTGCAGCAGCCCTACACCTCGCTTCGGCCTTCAGGCGGATTCCTGAACGTGTTGGTCAAGCGAGCGCGGGAGGCTGTGCCTGCGGCTCTCCTGCTGCGCTACTTCGACGAGCAGGGGG
>JBLIOL010000199.1:0-10437 GCA_047639615.1 Planctomycetota bacterium
CGCCGCCTCCACCACCGCCGCCAGCATTGCCGCCGCCGCCGCCGCCGCCGTCGCCGCCGCCGTCGCCGTAGCCGCCGCCAGCATTGCCGCCGCCGCCGTCGCCGTAGCCGCCGCCGCCGCCGCCCTGGGGAGCATCTTCAAAGCCACCGCCCGAGGGCTGGGCCTGCTGGGCCGGACGGTCGTAACCGCCACCGCCGCCACCGCCGCCGCCTTCCGCGCGACCGGAGCTGACGAACTCCCAGTTGTCGGCCACCACGTAGAGCTTGCTACGCTTCTGACCGGTGTTCTTGTCCTCCCAGGAGTCGAACTCCAGGCGGCCTTCGATGAAAGCCATGGAGCCCTTCTTGTGGTACTTCTCGAAGCTCTCGCCACGCTTGCCGAAGACGGTGATGTCCACGAAAGTAGGCTTCTCGATCCACTCGCCAGTCTGCTGGTCCTTGTAGCGTCGGTTAGCAGCCAGGCCGACCTTGCAGATCGCCATGTTGTTGGGCGTGTAACGCAATTCGGGATCCCGGGTCAAATTGCCCATCAGGATCACCTTGTTGAAGGAGGACATCTTCGCTCCGTGCCGGACGCGTGTCCGGAGTGGGGGTCGCAGGAGAAATGAGCGACCCGAGGTCTAGGATTGGGAAGTCTCCCGGGTGGCGCGGACATGCCGCGTAGTGAGCCCCGGAAGCTGTACGAGCTTCTATCTTACGCATCGCTGGGGGCAGCTGCCATGAACGGGCGCCCAAGGTTGCTGGGAATCTGGTTCCGCCTCCCCCCGAAGCGTAGAGTAGCCTTACATCAGACCTGAAACCGACTCCTATGTGCCCTAGCGACCCTCAGCCCACCCCCGCCACCTCCGACGGCAGCGAACGACGGGTGCATGCCCGTGCCCGGGCCGAATGGCCGGTCATGATCGAGCTGGCGGATGGCCCCCACCAGGCCCGCATCCGCGACGTCAGCCGCGGGGGTCTGTGCTTCTTCTTGGACCGTCCCGTGGACGAAATGACCCTCATGAGGGTGGAATTCGATCTGCCGGAAGCCGTGCGCAGGACCGAGGACGGCCGCAAGCAGACCGATACGCGCCATCGGCGCCTATGCGGACAAGGCGCCGTGGTGCGCTGTGAGCGCATTAGCGCCGTGCTGGAGCACTATGAGATCGCCGTCTTCCTGACGGAGATGTCGGACGCGGACCGCGAGACCATCGCAGAATACGTGGCCGGCAAAGAGGCCTAAAAGGGGCCTAGGCGCGCGCTTCGAGCACACGCTCGATACCCGCCAGGTCCTTGCGCAGCTCGACCTGCAGGCCCAGACCCTGGGCAATTTCGAGCACACGCGGGCCCTGGTCGTAGCCCAGCTCCACCAGCAGCATGCCGCCGGGGGCTAGCAGGCTCCGACTGCGCTGCAGCAGCTCCCGGGCCCAGAAATCCAGGTCCTGATCGGGGGCAAAGAGCGCCATACCGGGCTCGTGATCGCGCACATCGGCCGCCAGACTGGCCGCACTAGCGGGATCCACGTAGGGCGGGTTCGAAACCAGCAGATCGAAGGGCCCGCGGGCCTCGGCCAGCTCTAGGCCGTCGCCGAGGGCCAATTCCACGCGCTCAGCGAGCTCCAGGGCCTCCACATTGCGCTGGGCCCAAGCCAGGGCTTCCTCGGAGCGGTCCACGGCCAGCACTCGCGCTTCCTCCAGCTCCAGAGCCAGGGTCGCTGCCAGGCAACCGCTGCCCGTGCCCAGGTCCAGCACGCGGGCGCAGCTATTGTTCTCGGCCACGGCCCAGTCGGAATACCAGCTGCGGGCCAAGTCCACGAGCAGCTCGGTCTCCGGGCGCGGCACGAGGGCGCCGCTGCCCACCAGGATTGCGCGGCCGTAGAACTCGCGACTGCCGGTGATGTAGGCCACGGGCTCGTGCTTGCTGCGGCGCACCAAGAGCTCGCGGGCGCGGTCCACCTCGCTGGTCTGCAGCTGAGCGTCGAGCTTCATCAAGAGCCCAAGCCGATCCAAGCCCAAAGCGTGGGCCACCAGCAGGTCCGACTCCAGACGCGCTTCCTCGTTGCCGTGGCGCGCCAGGAAAGCATGGGCCATGGCACGCATTTCCCCCACGGTGCTCGGCGTAGGCGGGCGGCTAGCGCTGGACGCTGCCGCCTGCTGACGCGGATCAGGAGTACTGGGGATGGAGCCAGTCACCGAGAGAGTACCTACTTGTCTGCATCGCGCTTAGCGCGCGAAGCTTCACGCTCGGCCTTGCGGTCCGCACGCATCTGGTCCTGACGGCGCTTGCCGTGCTCCTTGGCTTCTTTGATCGAGTTGCCCATGACGTACATGGCGAAGCAGCCTGCACCGCCGACGATCACACTGCCGATCAGACCCAGGACGCCAAGACCCATGTGCTGGCTGCCGAAGACGTTGATGGAGGCCACCAGGTTCAGGAGGCCGGCGAGAGCCGGGCCCATGAACATGAGCGGGAAGATCGGGTTGAACTTGCCGCCGTTGATGTAGCCGACGATGTGCGCCAGGGTGAAGATACCCAGGGCTAGCACGCCGATCTCGGCTGCCGCCCCCATCGTGAATACACCGGTGATATCGCCATTGACGTCCAAGACCATGGTGTTTCCAGCCGTGAAGACCAAGGCGAAGGCGCCCGCAAAGAACACCAAGGCCACCAGGGCACCGGCCATTTCGTGGGTCTTGGCCAGAGCGTCGAGCGGGCTCTTTTTCTTGCCTTGGCCGCGCGCCACAGCGCACTCGTAAGCGACCCAACCGCCGATCACCACCAGCGCCTTGGCCAGGATCAGGGTCGTCCAGTTGAAGGCCATGGTCTTGTCGCCGGCTTCCATGACCGCGGTCGTCGCATACTTCACGCCGGTGTAGAACGGAAAGAGCGCCCCGATCAGGAGCAGTTGGGAAGCCTTGCGCAGCATCACGGGCGTCTGCTCGGTCTCGCGCGGGTTGGTGCCAGCCTTCTCGGAGGCTTCAGTAGCTTGGGTGTCGGTCATGCCGGGGATCGGATCTGTGTCTTGGGGGATGTGTGTGATCTTGCTGATAGAACGCAGCTGACTGCTGCCGGTTCTACTGCTGCTCAAGGTAGGCGACTACAGGGCTTCCAGGCGAGCTGCCTGATCCATGGCCTCGAGAGCGTCCAGGACCGGGGCAAGGCGTCCGCCTATGACCTGCTCCAGGCTGAAGTTTTTGGCACCGTCGCCGTCTAGGCGGTGGTCCGTGACCCGGTTCTGGGGCCAGTTGTAGGTACGTACTTTGCCCGAGCGGTCGCCAGTACCCACCAGGGACTTGCGCTGCTCGGAGCGCTCGTCGTTGATGCGCGCCTGCTCGGCTTCGAACAGACGGCTACGCAGGATGCGCATGGCCTTGGCCTTGTTCTTGTGCTGGGACTTCTCGTCCTGGCAGACCACCACCGTGTCCGTGGGCAGGTGCGTGATGCGCACGGCGGAGCTGGTCTTGTTGACGGACTGACCGCCGGGACCGGAGGAGCGCATGGTGTCGACGCGTAGGTCGCCGTCGGCCAGGGACACGTCGGCCTCCTCGGCTTCGGGCAACACAGCGACGGTGGCGGCGGAGGTGTGTACGCGACCTTTGGTCTCCGTGGCCGGCACACGCTGCACGCGGTGCACGCCGGATTCGAAACGCAGACGGCGCCAGACGCCGTCGCCGGAGACGCCGAAGGTGAGCTCCTTGTAGCCACCTACTTCGCTCTCGTTAATCGCCATGACCTCGATCCGCCAGCGGTGGCTCTCGAAGTACTTGGTGTACATGCGGTAGAGGTCGCCTACGAAGAGCGTGGCCTCGTCGCCGCCGGTTCCAGCGCGGATCTCGAAGATGATCTTGGTGCGGTCATCCTCAGGGTCGGCGATCAGCGCGAGCTGAATCTCTTCCCTAAGCGCCGCACTCTCGGTCTTGACCGCTTCCAGGTCCTCACGCGCAAGATCGCCGAGCTCCCCACCACCATCTTCGCTGGCGAGAATCTCTTCGGCTTCGTGTTCGCGTTCCTCCAGCGCCGTGCAGGCCGCGTACATTTGCGCAGAGCGCTCCAAGCTGCCGCGCTCGCGTAGCACTGCGGGGAAGCGCTTGGGATCCGCAGCCAACTCCGGATCTGCCAACATGTCCGTGAGCTCCACATGGCGCACGGTACGTTCACGCAACGCGTTGATCAGAGCTGAGGGCAGATCCATGGGAAAGTGAGCAGACTGGGGAGGGGCAAAAAAAGCGGCGAGCCCGCACCCGAACGCCAGTGCGGGTGCGGGCTCGTCGAGCGAACGGAATGGACCGCTCGGAGACTACTCGGCGGCGTTCTCTGCAGTCTTCTTCGACAAGTCGCCGTAGCGCTTCTTGAAGCGATCCACGCGACCGGCGGAGTCGACGAACTTTTGCTTGCCGGTGTAGAAGGGGTGACACGCGCTGCAGATCTCGATCTTCAGCTCGTTCACGGTGGCCATGGTGTCGAACTCGTTGCCGCAACCGCAGCGAACGTGACACTCAATGTACTTGGGGTGGATCTTGGCTTTCATGGGGGGTCGCCCTCCCGGGCACATGCCATCCCGGACGGTGTCGGGTCGGCGATTGGACGGAGGTTCCAGGGGCCAGGGGGCCCTTAGAAGGCGGAGAGCTTAGGCTAAGTCCGCCGCAAGAACTACGGGCTAGGCCCGACTATTCCTGCCTACTTCCCTGGCTGGGGGCCAGCCAGGCGTTCGAGGAGGCTCAGAGTGAGAGCCACGGGCAGTCCGACCACGTTGTCGAAGCCGCCTTCCTCGAGGGACGTGACGAAGCTATCGGCGGTCTCCTGGATGGCGTAGCCGCCGGCCTTGCCACGCCACTCGCCGGTGGCCACGTAGGCCTGTACGGCGGGCTCGTCCAAGGGCTGCATGCTGACCCAGGTACGCTCCCAGGCGGATTCCAGAGCCCCGTCGGAGCAACGCACTACGCAGACGCCAGTCACGACCTGGTGCCGGCCCTGGACCAGGATACGCAGCATCTCCGCGGCTTCGGCCTCGTGCTCGGGCTTGCCCAGCAGGCGTCCCCCGGCGGCGACGACGGTATCGGAGCCGATCACCCAGGAGTCGGCGCCGGCGTGGCGCTCGGCCACGCAGCGCGCCTTACGCTCGGCCAGGCTCTGCGCGGCCAGGTCAGGCCGCGCTTCCCAGCTGGAGCCATCGGGCGCGAGCCCGACCAGATCCTCGTCCACATGAGCCGGCTCCACGTCGAAAGCCAGGCCGGCCTGCGCCAGCAGAGACTGCCGGCGCGGGGATGCGGACCCGAGGATCAGGCGCGCGCTCACCGCTTGCGACTGACCTTCTTCTTGGAGGCGGATTTCTTAGCAGCGGCCTTCTTGGCCGGCGCCTTCTTCTTAGCAGCCGGTTTCTTGGCCGGTGCCTTCTTAGCCGGAGCCTTCTTCGCAGCCGGAGCCTTCTTCGCAGCCGGAGCCTTCTTCGCAGCCGGAGCCTTCTTCGCAGCCGGAGCCTTCTTAGCAGCCGGAGCCTTCTTAGCAGCCGGAGCCTTCTTAGCAGCCGGAGCCTTCTTCGCAGCCGGAGCCTTCTTAGCGGGCGCCTTCTTATTAGCCGGTGCTTTCTTCTTAGGGGCCGGCTTCTTAGCGGCGGGCTTCTTCGCAGCTGGTTTCTTGGCTGCCGGCTTCTTCTTAGCGGGAGCCTTTTTGGCTGCGGCCGCCTTGCGCTCGGCTTCCTTCTTCTTCTGGGCGACCTTCTTCTCGGCCTCCTTCTTAGCGGCGATCTTCTTGCGCTCCGCCTCCTTCTTGGCGTTAGCACGCTTGCGCTCGATATCCTTCTTGGCCTGGACCTTCTTGCGCTCCGCCTCCTTCTTCGCGTTGGCGCGTTTGCGCTCCGCGTCCTTCTTGGCAGTGACCTTGGCCTTCTCGACGTCCTTCCTCTTGCGCTCGGCCTCGCTCTCGCGGTCGATGATGCGCTGCTTGCGCTCCATCTCACGCGCGCGCTTCTTGGCCACAGCCTCGATTTTCTTGCGGCGCTTCTCGTCTTCCTTGGCCTGGATCTCGGCTTCCTTGGCCTCGGAGATCAAGCGACGTGCTTCCTCGCGCTCGGCCTGAGCCTGGGCCCGGGCGCGCGCGGACAGAAAGTCCTCGTGGGACTTCTTGCCGTAGGGCGTGGCGTTGAGCGTCGGCATGCTCGCGAAGGAGGGCGTGTCCGGGTGATCCCAAAGATCTAGGATCTCGAAGATGCCCAGGGTGAAGGCCAGGTCCCCGCCCTTGGGCACCATCGGCTCGATGGCGATGCGTGCCTTGCGCAGGGATGAAGTCCGCGTCATCAGGCCCAGCTTGTCGAAGAGCTTGACCATCTGCAGGCTGACGGGGATTTGGCCATTAGCCACCCACATCAGGTAGGCAGCGCCCGGCAGACCAATCTCGGTCAGCTCGCCCATGGTCTTCACCGCGGCGGGCTCGTCCTCGCGCAGGAACTCCAGATCAAGCCCATGGGTCTTCTGGAAGACGTCCTGCAGGTAGTCCTTGAGCACCCGCGCAGCCGGCGTCAGCGCGCGCAGTAGCTCGACACCCTTCTTGCGCGAGCTGGTGCGCAAGAAACCGGCGAGCTCCTGGTACTGGCTCACACGAGCCTCGTTCCAGTCGCCATAGCCGTTGCGTAAGCAAATCACCGAGGCTTCCGCCTGGGATTGGGTCATGTGGCGCATGAGCACCACGACCGCACCTTGCTCTAGCAGGGTGAGCCCTTCCTTGGGGCCCGCGGGATAGGACTGCCTGGATTTGGCATCCTGGATCAGCTTCGGAATCAAGTCGGATTGCTTAGCCACGCCACGCTCCTGCGGCGTTGTGGATTCCAACCGGGGCCAGTCGAAATCCTAGATCGCGGCGCGCGCCCTACCGGGCAACTCGACACCGTCCTGAATGAAATGCAAGGGACCGCTGCACTCGCCCGAGCCAGGGCGGTCCCGCTAGAAATACAGCGAGCCGCGGCCTATCCGAAAACGGATCGGCCACAGCCCTGAAACAACTATTCGTCGGAGCCGGAAGCCTCAGCGTTCGCAGCGGCCTTCTTGGCAGCGGAACGCTCGCTCTGACGCACGGCCTTACGGTCGGCACGAACTTTTTGGACAGCCTTACGCGCGTTGGTGGTCGCGGTGGATGCCTTGCGATTGGTGCGCTTGCGACGCTTGGGGGTCGGCAAGGACCAATCGATGAAGACGCCGTGACGCTTGAAGACCGAACGAACGGTCTCGGAGGGCAGGGCGCCCTGGCTGAGCCACTGACGGGCCTTCTCGATGTCCACGGAGGACTGGTTCTCAGCCTTGGGGGCAACCGGATCGTAGAGACCCAGGCTGTCCAGCACGCGGCCGTCACGGGGTGAGCGGGAATCGGCGACGGAGATGCGGTAGCAGGGACGGTTACGACGACCCGTGCGCTTCAGGCGAATGACAACGGCCATGGATGGGCTTAGATGCGGTCCGGTAGAAGCCGGTCCGAAGGGGTTTGAGTGAGTGTGATCGGGGGGTGGACCCGGCAGAGCGGACCCGTGGGGCCTCGGGCGGCCCGATCGAGCCCGGAATTCCACCGGACTGACACCTGAGTGTCTACTTCTTCCGGCGGTTTTTGCGTCGAGCCTTGGCCTTTGCCTTGTCTCGTTTGCGATCCGCGTCGGCTTTGCCTTTCTTGCGAGTGGGCGAGGAGCCCATAGGACGGGCCCCCGTGGGGTCCATGCCGGGGGGCATCTCGGGCATGCCGCCCCCGCCCCCAAACATGTTTCCGATGCTAGAACCGATGCTTCCGAGCATTCCAGGGCCCTTTCCGGCGCTGGGATCCATCATGGCGCCGGTGCCGGACATGCCGGCCAGGGCCTCGCGCTTGCCCTTGCCGCCCAGCATGGAGCCCAGGCCCATCTTGTTCATCTGCTTCATCATCTTCTTCATGTCCTTGAAGCGTTTGAGCAGATCGTTAATGGCTCCGACCTCCTGGCCAGCGCCCCTGGCCACGCGCCGGCGGCGGCTCATGTCCAGGCTTTCGGGCTGGATGCGCTCGCGCGGGGTCATGGAAGTGAAGAGCGCATCGATACGGTTGAAGTGGCTGTCGTCCACGTCCATATCGCCCAGCTGGCTCATGCCGGGCATCATGCCCAGCACCTTCTTCATGGGGCCCATCTTGCGCACCATGCGCAGCATTCCGAGCATGTCCTCCAGGGTGAAGGAGCCCATGACCATCTTCTCGAAGCTGGCCTGAGCCTCGTTCTCGTCGATGTTAGCGGCGGCGGTCTCGACCAGGCCGACCACATCGCCCATGCCGAGGATGCGGCCCGCCATGCGCTCGGCGTGGAAAGCATCTAGATCGCCGATCTTCTCCCCCATGCCGAGGAAGAGGATCGGTGCGCCTGTGACCGCCTTGAGGCTGACCGCGGCGCCGCCGCGGGCGTCGCCGTCCATCTTGGTCAGGATCACGCCCGTGAGCTCTAGGCGCTCGTGGAACACCTTGGCGGAGTTCACGGCGTCTTGGCCGGTCATGGCGTCCACCACCAGCACCTGGTTGTGCGGCTTGGTGAGCTTGGCGATCTCAGCCACCTCGCCCATCAGCTCCTCGTCCACGTGCAGACGGCCTGCGGTGTCGAGGATCACCAAGTCGTAGCCCTTGGCCTGGGCCTCGGCCACGCCGGCGGCGCAGACCTTGGGGGGCGTGGCGCCCTCCAGATGGAAGACGGGCACGTCGATCTGCTTGCCGAGCACCTGCAGCTGCTGGACGGCTGCCGGGCGCTTGACGTCGGCGGCCACCATCAAGGGGCGACGGCCGTGGTTGTCGCGCAGGTGCTTGGCCAGCTTGGCGCAGGTGGTGGTCTTACCCGCGCCCTGCAGGCCGGCCATCAGGATCACGGTGGGCCCGGACTTGGCCATGTTCAGGGCCGCGTCCTCGGGCCCCATCATGTCCACCAGCTCCGCGTTGACCGCGTGAACGAACTGGTCTGAGGCCTCTACGCCCTTGAGGCGCGAGTCGCCCAGGGCGCGCTCTTTGACGCGCTCCGTGAATTCCTTGGCGAGCTTGAACTGTACGTCCGCTTCGAGCAGGGCAGCGCGAACCTGCTTGAGCCCCTCGTCGATGTTCTGGTCCGTCAGCTCGCGTTTGCCGCGAAAGAGGGAGAAGCTCTGGGTGAGTCGTTGGGTGAGAGATTCGAACATTTGGAGAGGAATAGGCAGGGGCGGGGCCGGGCGGCTTTTAGCACACCCGACCCCGCCCCGCCAGTCTAGCTAGGGACTGCTGTTATTCGCTCTCGCGGCGGATGGCTCCGCCGAGGGCCTCGATACGCTCTTCGATGCGCTCGTAGCCGCGGTCGATGTGGTAGACGCGGTGCACCTCTGTGGTGCCCTTGGCCACCAGGCCGGCCATGACCAGGGCGGCTGAGGCGCGCAGGTCGGAGGCCGTCACCGGGGCTCCGGAGAGCTGGGTGGTACCCTTGACCACCGCCGCGGCGTTCTGGCGGCGCAGGTCGGCCCCCAGGCGCTCGAGCTCGGGCAGGTGCATCCAGCGGTCCGGGTAGATCCGCTCGGTGATGATGCTGAAGCTATGCCCGCGGGTCATGAGCGCCATCCACTGGGCCTGCAGGTCCGTCGGGAAGCCCGGGTAGACGTTGGTGGAGATGTCGGTGGACTGCAGGCCTTCAGCGTCGTAGCCGCGCTCTACGGTCTCGATCCAGTCCTCGCCGGATTCGTAGCCGACGCCGGCCTGCCCCATCATGTTGAGCAAACAGGCCAAGTGGTCAGGACGGCAGCCATTAACCCGTACGCGGCCGCCGGTGAGCGCCCCCGCCAACAGGTAGGTGCCCACTTCGATGCGGTCCGGAATCACGTGATGCTCGGCGCCGTGCAGCTCATCGACCCCTTCAATCGTGAGCGTGGGCGAGCCGTGGCCGCTAATTTTCGCGCCCATGGAGATCAGGCAGTTGCACAGGTCAACCACCTCGGGCTCGCAGGCGGCGCCGTGGATGACCGTGGTGCCCTTGGCCAAGGTGGCTGCCATGAGCACGTTGGCCGTGCCTAGCACGGAGGACCCAAAGGCCGATCCCAGGTACATGGTCGCTCCGCGCAGCCCGCCCTCGGGGGCTTCTGCCACCACAAAGCCGTGCTCCACGTGAACCTTCGCGCCCAGGGCTTCGAGGCCCTTGAGGTGTACATCGATGGGCCGCACGCCGAAGACACAGCCACCTGGGAGGCTCACCTCGACCCGGCCCAGGCGCGCCAGCAGCGGCCCCATGACGCAGACGGACCCGCGCATCTGGCGCACGTCCTCCCACATGGCCTTGCCACGCACGTCTCCAGCACAGGAGATCTCGAGGGTGCCATCGGCACTCAATTCTCCCTCGGCCCCCAGGTTGCGCAGGATGCCCAGCATGGTGTGCACATCCGACAATTGAGGTGCTCCCTTGAGCACCAAAGGCTCCCGCGTGAGCAGGGAGGCCGCCAGAATGGGCAAAACGGCGTTC
>JBLIOL010000200.1:0-10397 GCA_047639615.1 Planctomycetota bacterium
CGGCGGAGGACTCGATCAGCTTCGTGGACGTGCTCTACAACGTTGGCGAGTTGGGCCAGCGCGAGTTCCTCTACGCAGAGAAGTTCGACTCCTTTAGCAGTGGAACACCCCTGGAACGTGCCATTCGCACCCGGCGCTACAAGTGGATGAACAGCCTGACTGGGCCTGCGCTCTACGATCTGCAGCTGGATCCTTTCGAGCTGAACAACCTAGTTGCCGACCCAGCTCACCAGGACATCCTGGCGAGACTGCTGGCGGCTCTGCCAAGCTTCCCGTAGCTACTCGGGGAGTACGTACCAGAGGTAGTCCGCGCGCTCGCGATCGCTCGCGTCCGCGCCGGAGCCCAGGTCCTCGTCCTTGGAGCCGCTGACCACGATGATCTTCAGGTCCGGGCGCAGCTTGCGCAGGCGCTCGACCGTGCCCAAGCCGAAGTCGGAGTGGAAGCGTCCGCACCAGTGCACCACGGGGGCGGCCTCTTCGCCTAATTCATCGAAGTAGAGTGCGATGCTCTCGGCCATGGTGCTGTCCTTGACGCACTGGGATGCGTAGAAGCGCAGCACGTGTTCGGGCACGGGCTCGCCCTCCTTGCGGGAGGTGGCCATGGCCTGCATGAACTTGTCGAGGTAGGCGCCTTGCGATACGTCCACGCGCAGGGCGGCCCAAGGGCTGCCTAGGCCGGCGTGGAGGCCTTTTTTAGCGATCTTCGAGGCGATCGGTCGGTAGCAGTTGCCGGCGATCACGGGTAGGCCTTCGCTCTTCGCCAGCTCGATGACGGGCCGGTAGTGATCCGCGTAGTTGGGCCAGTGGCGCGTGAGCTTGAGGAAGCGCTCTTCGCTGATGCCGCCCGCCAGGTAGAGGTCGAGCATGCCCTGCCCGTCGCGCTCGAACATCTCCATGGAGACGGCCAGCTTCCCGTGGTGCTCCAGCAGGCCGCGCGTGACCTCGAACTGCAGCCGGTGGACGACGCCAGAGTCGTGCTCCTCGCCCAGGAAGACCACATCGGCATCCGCGAGCTCATCCAGCATGGTCTGCATATCCACGCGCTCGCCATCCACGGAGCGCAGCATGCGGTGATCGCTGCCGACGATGGCGCAGGAGCTAAGCAGGAGTAGGTAAAGGCTGAGGGTGCGCAAATGACGGTGCATGCCGCATAGTCTAGGGCGCCGTTCGACCCGCCGCCCCGCCCATCACCTATGTCTCGGATCTCTTTCCTAATCCTCTGCGGCCTTTTGGTCGCTCCGCTGGGTGCCTCCCAGGATCCGGTTCTGGCCGCCCTGGCCGTTGCGAAACAGGCCGAGGACGATGGGCGTAGCGAGGCGGCCTACGAGCACTACCTGCGCGCCTTCCAGGGGCGGCCCGGTGACGAAGCCCTGGCCGAGAACGTGTTGCGCATCCTCTTGGCGGATGGCGACCGTGACGCGAGCATGCTCTGGGCAGGCCACTGGTACGCGGCGGCAATCAACGCTACGGGGCGGGCGACTCTTTCCAGCCAGGCGCGCAAGCTCCTGCCCGCCGATCCCAGGCCGGCGGCCCTGGCCCAGGCGCGGGCCGCGGCCGTGGGCGAGCTCAAGTCCTTCGTTGCCGCGCGTGCGGCCTCCGGCGCGGACCGCGAAGACGACCTGCTGCTGGCCTGGTGGGCGCGGCGCCTGTCCCTCGATCTGGCCCAGGGCTATCCCGAGCTAGAGGCCTCCTTGCAAGGGCAGGCGGACGGCCGCCTGCTGCTGGACGTCTCCTTCGGTAGCCCGACTCTCAAGGCCCTCGAACGCCAGGCCAAGTCCCTCGTGGGCGGCGGCCGCAGCGCTGAGGGCTTGCTCCTTGCGCGCACCTTGCATGGGCTCTGCGTGCAGGCGGGCTTCCTGGATCTCCAAGGCGAGCGGCCCACGGGCACCGGCCGGCTGCGCGCCTCCGCCGGGCAACTCATGGGGCGGGCACGGACCCGCCTGCGCAAGTTGCAGGGCGAGCCCTGGACCCTCGAGGAACTCGACTGGCTCGACCTAGAAGAGGCCGAGGCTTTCACCCGCGCACACCGCAGCTTCGGCGTGCCGGGCCTCGCGATCTCGCCCGAAGGTCTCTACCGCGTAGAGACCGACTGCGGCTTCGAGACCTTGCAAGGGGTGACCGCCACAATCGAGCGTCATCACCAGCGCCTGGTGAACTTCTATGGGCAGGATCCCTTCGAGGGTCGCCCGGGTCTGGTGCGCATCGTGCCCGAGGCCCAAGGCCTCGAAGCCGAGGGTGCGCCCTTCTTCTGGGTGGGCGGTTTCCAGGGCGGCGACACCACCGTCTTCCGCTTCTCCCACGGAACCATCGAAGGACTCGGCCACGGGCTCACCCACGAGCTAACGCACCGCTTTGACGGGGCCATCTATCCCGGCCAGCCCGCCTGGCTGACCGAAGGCAAGGCCAGTTGGACCGGCGCCGCCTACGGCCACAGCCGTGAGACGGAGTTCGTGGAGAACCACCTGAACGTGGGCACCCTCGAGGGCGTCTGGTTCGACGGCTACGGGCGCTTGCCGAAGCTGCGCGATCTGATCAGCGGCGAGCTCGAGGATTACCGCGACAACTACTCCGCTGGCTACTCGCTCTACGTCTACCTCAACACCGAGGAGGACGAAGAGGGCCGGCGGCTCTACCAGGAACGCCTGCAAGGCTTCATGGAGAACGCACGGGATGGGGCCAAGCAGCGAGTCAAGCAGTTCGAACAGTGGTTTTGCGACGGCAAGCAGGGGCGGCCCGAGGGGCTGGAGGCTTTCGCTGAGGTCTACGACGAGTTCCTCTCGGGCGCCTACTGGAAGGAACCCGGACCCTGGCGTAAGCGCTACACCTCTGCGACTCCCCCGGTTGGCGCGCAGCCCTACGTCTATGACGAACCCACCTGGACCTGGACGCGCAATCGTGCCGAGCCCTATTTTGGGGATGGCGGCGCGCGCGAAGCGGGGCGTCTCTTCGAGGACTTGGAGCAGTCGAAGGTGGCAGCGCGCGCTTACCTGTGGTCGCTCTCCACGGATGGCCGTTTGCCCTTTACCGAAGAGCATCTCGCGAACTTGCTAACGGGTCTGAAGCGTCCTAATGGCGCTTGGGTCATGGCCAGTCAGCTGCGCTTCCCAGGCTGGCCCGCAGAAGGGCCAGCACCCTTCCTGAACAAGCTACCGCGCACGCGCGCCCTGCTCAAGAAACTCGAAGAGGCCGCCACGGAGTTCGGTGCGGAGCGCCTGCCTTCCAGCGCCGCCGCCATGCTGGGTGACGCCGTGCGCTTGGCACGTTGGCTGGGCGAACCGGAGCTGAAGCTCGCCACGCCCACCCAGGTCGCGCGCGGCTTCGACCTCAGCTCGCGCCCCATGGCCGAGGCCGGTTGGGTCGAGGAGGAGCTCACTGGCTACGACAAGGACCGCCAGGAGAAGCTCTGGTTCGCTGAGGAATACGGCGACGTGATCTTGGGCCGGCGCGAGGCGCGCCGTGGTACCGGGCGCGTAGATCGTCGCGGCGGTGGCAAGACCTTCGTGCGTTCGGAGGCCTTCCAAGTACCCGGTACCTACCGCATCCGCACGCGCGTGCGCTTCACCACGGCTTGGGCCTCGGGCTCGATCGTGCTGGGCTGGACCCGGCGTGATAACAACGTGCGGGTGAACTTCACCGGCGGCGACTACAAGTACGCCAACGGCGAGTCCGATACGGACCCGGTCTTCGAGAAGGTGAACTGGAGTGTGGGCGGATTGCGTTCACGGGAGGGGCCCCTGGGTTCCAACCCCAAGGGCGCGTACAAGTTCCCAAGCCCACGCAACGCCTTTGATCTAGAACTGCTGGTGGATGGGGGAGCCGTGCAGGTCTTCCTCAACGGCGAACCCCTGGGTACCTATCACTCGGCCTTGGGCGAGCCCATCGAAGGCTTCATCGGCTTCGCCACATCGGCCGGTGCGATCCGTTTCGGCACACCCACCATCCAGCGCCTGGACCGCGCGCGCTCCGCCGGGCGCCCGGGACTCGCGCCGGTGGGACTCGACCTAACCCGCAACCAATCGCCCTCCTTCGGGACCCTGCAGAACCGGCCGGTGCATGGCCTGGAGCACTCCACCCAGGGCACCTTGATGCTCTGGATCCCCACCCCTGATTCGAAGTCGAGAAGCGAGCGCCTACTCTCCCGGACACGCTCCGCAGCTGAACGCCTAGCAGCGGCCGCGCGCCGCGAGGCGATCACCCAGCCCATCGTGGTGGCCCTGCCGGATGTGTTGGAGCCGGATGTGGTGGCGAATCTGACTCAGGAATGGAGCGAACTCTTCGAGGTGGCGCCGCGCGTGATCGTGCATCACTTGGGTCTGAACGACGCCCTGGGCCGAGCGCGTCAAGCGGGCAGCGCCGACCTGGGCAAGCGCTGGTTGATCTTCCTCGACGCGGGCGGGGTAGCCCGTGTAGTCGCACCCTTCTTCGCCTCGGACGATGGCTTCGACCAGGATATGGAGCACTGGCTGCGTGTCTTCCGCGACAACGGCAGCCCCATCCGCGACCTACCCGAGGTGCAGCGTCCCGACCTTACGGAAGATGATGACTAGGGCTCTTGGCGTGACCGCGCTGCAGCTTTAGATAGTCGCGCCAGGCGTGCCAGAGTTCGAGCGCGCCCCAGACCTTGGCGCCGCGCTCGCGTTGTTCCGCGCCGATCTCGTAGGCCAAGCGCCATTGATCGCAGAGTGTGCGCCAGGCGGTGAGCAGGGGCGTACCCGGTGCGTAGATATGGGTGGCTTCCGAGGTCACGCCGTTGAGCTCGAGGATCTTGAAGCCACGGCCCTCCGGGAAGGCATCCATGTCTTGAACGCGTACGTCATAGCGACCGAAGGCAAAACCTTCGAAGCCCTTGGATATACGGTCCATGGCAGCCTCAAGGGCTGGCGTCAGTTGGGCCGCGCCGTCCAGGAAGACCGCACCCCGGCAGTGGGTGCCAAGCTCCACCATCTGTAGCTCCTCGCCGACTTCGAGCACGTCGCCGAGGCGTTTGGCGTGCAGTTCAAAGTACATGCGCGACACCACGACGGCGCGCGGGTCGGCCAGGATCAATTCCTCGAGAGTGTGTACACCGTCGCCGGTGAGCTTGGGCAGGCGCTTCTCGGTGGTCGAGATAATGCGGCCGACGTTCTCGCTGGGACGGCGCGCATAGAACAGGCCGAACTCCGGACCCGGGGCGAATTCCTGCAGGATCGAATCCACCTGGAGCTGCCCGAGGGCAGCGCTGAGTTCTTCGCGGCTGTGCAGCACCTGCACGCCTGAGCCGCGTTGGCCCACGTCGGGCTTCAGCACCCAGGGGGCGTGCAGCTGTTGCCCGTCGATGAAGCTTTGGGCCTGCTGATCGCGTTCAGCGTGGCTGTTCGCTGTCAGGACGTGCAGCCAGCGCGCAACCTCTGGTACGTCGCCCAGACCGGCCAGGATCTGGTGCTTGGACTCGCCCACGAAACCGCCCGTGGGGATGCCGGGGTTGGAGGCCGTGAAGAGTGCGATAGAGCGATGCCGTAGCCCGAGCCAGAGCACGTAGAGAACGACCGGCGGGTAGAAGAGCCAGGGCGGCCAGAACTCCCAGCGCGTCCAGCGGCGCCAGGTGCCGAGCAGGTTGCGCCGGCCGCTCCAGGTCAACGCTGGTACTAGCAAGCGCTGCAGCAGGATTAGGGCCAGCACCATGGCTAGGCCGGCTTTCCACAGGGAACCGCTGAAGAGTTCGGCTGCGGTGTCTAGTTCCAATCCTGCCCAGGCGGCGAGTCCCACCAGGGCCGGGGTCCAGAGCAGGCCGGCCAGGGCGAAGTAGAAGGCGAAGGTGCGCAAGCGCGTGCGCGCGGCGCCGGCGGCGAAGTAGGTGGGCAGGCGCAGGCCGGGGGTGAAGCGCGAGAGGAAGATCACCGTGGCTCCCTGGCGGCGGAACCAAGCCGACGCGCGCTCGAGGCGTGCTTCGTCGATCATCCAGCACAGGGGCCGGCGCTTGATGGCGGGCCTGCCGAGGAAGCGGCCCAGCAGGAACAGGCCCAGGTCTCCTACTAGAATGCCTACGAAGCAGGCGGCGCTCGCATGCAGGAATCCCAAGCGGCCCTGGGAGACGAGCAGGCCGGCGCCGATGCAGGCTAGGTCTTCGGAGACCAGGGTCGAGGCGGCCAGAAGGAAGAGGATCACCAGCAGCATGGAGCCCGAGTAGGGCGGTGCTTGGGCGGGATCCCACGGGATGGCCGCGGCGGCCAGGCGCGCGGGGCTGGCCTGACTGCGGGTGAGTGCTTGGCCGCTCTCTACGCGTGTCACGAATTCCGTGAGCCCCTGGGCCAGGGGCTCGGTCCAGAGCCAAGGCAGGAAGTGACTGCGCTCGGGCAGGCTGGTGAATTCGGAATGGGGGACGATGCGGTGGTGTTCGCGCGCGGCGGCGACGGGCACCAGGAAATCGCGCTCCCCGTGCACGATCCATAGCGGCACCTCGAGGCTCTCGAGCACGCCGCGCAGGGGACGCTGGTCCGTGTCGTAGAAGTTGTGCGCGTAGCCCAGGTTCATGGGCTGATGGTCGAAGCGTCCGAAGTGCGGCACCAGCCAGCGCGCGGCATGCAGCGCGCTGAGCTGTAGGGCATGGATGGCGTGGTTGAGCTCGTAGCTACCGAAGAGTTCCAGCTCCTGCACTCCGATGGAGGCCAGCATGGTGATCGACTTCACGCGCTCCGGGTTGCGCGCGTAGATCTCTAGGGCGACGCCGCCGCCCATGCTGTGGCCCATGAGGTGCGCTGACAGCACGCCGCGTTCGTCGAGGAAGGCGAGGGCCGCTTGGGCGTGGGCCTTGATCGATACATCGCCGGCGCTACCGCGACCGGCGGCGAAGCCGGGCAGGTCGAGGGTAAGCACGCGCAGGTCGACGGGCATCTGGGGCAGCAGATCCTCGAAGTTGCTCCCGCTGCCGGGGCTGCCGTGCAGCAAGAGCACCGCGGGCGCAGCCCTCGGTCCCTGGTCCGCGTAGGGGGTGCGCACCACGCCGTCCGTTGGGCCGTCGCTGTCGAAGGCCGGCAGGTCGAGGACGAGCGTCTCCGCGGGGAAGCCGATCGGGGAATCGTTCGTTAGCCAGACCCCATGGCTGATCAGCAACAGCCCGAGGTAGCCCAGTACGAGTGCCCAGGCCACGCGCTTGCGTTGGGAGGTGTGCGTCATGCCTAGGACTCGCGGCGCGCTAGGTGCAGGGGCTCCTGCAGGGCGGTGAGGTCCGGACGTCCGCCGGCGTAGGCCAGATTGACTTCTTGGGTGCTGACTGCGATGTGTACCAGGCTGCGCGTCTCCGCGTCCTCGCGCGACATGCAGGCGCTGGTGGCATCGGGCGGAACGCCGGCGCCCGTGTGAAAGTCCAGCAGGGCGGCGGCGGGGTCTTGAGGATGACGGGCGCGCGCGGCGCGTAGCAGTTGCGCGCGGCGCTCGCGGGCGGCCTGTTGGTCGTAACCGGAGGAACTCAGGGGCAGCTGAGCCTCAGCTTGATCGATCAACACAAGACAGAGGCCGTCCCAGCGCAGGAGCTTGGCGTCGCCGTCGGGGCCGATGGCGAAGAGCACCAGCGGGCGATAGTCGGCAAGGCGTTCGCTGGTCATATTGGTCATGACCTCGGCCGGGCTGCGCAGACCGCTCAATTCGCGCACCAGCTGTCCGCGACTGATGTAGCTCTCGCGGATGGCACCCTTGCTCGCCGTGTAGCCATTCAGTAGGCCCACGCTAAGACCGAACTCGTTGACGCTGACCCATGTGCCGCCGGCGTCGCTATCGGCGGGCGCTAGGTACTGCACGCCTTGCTCGCTGATTTGCTCGGGGGGCCGCTCGGGGCCACGCACGCGTGACTCGTCGCGGTTGAAGAACAGGTCGTAGCCCGCGGGCACCGTACTGCTCTCAGCAGGCGCGCGGTGCTGCCAACTTACCGTACACACTCACGTTGCTCCCGCAAGTTACGCAGGGTCGATGGCGCAACGCCGAACTCTTCGCCGGGATCAAATTCACCCGGGCGTGGGGCGACCGCGATCAGTGCGTCGTGGTGCACCGTGTGGGACATGACCGCCTGCAACTCGCGCTCGAGGGATGAGTGGGTCCAGGGGGTGTCCTCCGGGCTCCGGCCATCGGAGTCAGGCTTGATCTGCAGGGCCGTGCTGGCATCCACCGTGCCGCTGCGCAGGTTGTTCAAGCCTTCGATCAGCTCGCCCATGCGGCCTGCAGCGTAGGCGGGTTCGGTCTCGATGCGCGGATCGCGCTGGTGCGCGTCGTAGTCCACGCGGCCGGTCTCGATTCCGCTCAGGAGTTGGCTGTAGAAGTCGAGCAGGTGGCGCATGTGCGCTCCGGGTCCGGACAGGTGCAACTCGGGGTGGTTGTGGTCGTACAGCTCGCTGTTGACGCGTTCGAGCACGTGGACTCCTTGGGCTATGAGCTCAACGTTGTCTACGGTCAGGGCCTCGAAGGAAGTCATGAAACTCGGGCGTCGGATTGGGCGTCGGATAGGGTGCCGGTGGGGTTGCCGGCAATGAGCGAGGCGTTGGTGGTGATCTCGAAGTTCTGCTCGACGAGCGCGAGAGCGCGCGTGCTGAGCAGCTTGCGATCTTCGTCCACCAGTTGTTCGGGGGCGAAGGTCACTCGGGCCTGGATGCGCTTGAGCGTGAGGATTCTAAGGAAATGGGAGCCAAAGGGCATGTCTCCCCACCAACAGACCGTCTCGCCGGCGTGCGGGTCCGAGGGATGGGTCTCATAGCATAGAGAGGCCACCGAAACCTCGATGCCGGTGCGCAGAGCAACCTCGAAGAGGGCTGGCTTGAAGGGCAGCACGTGGCTACCGGCTGAGCTGGTGCCCTCGGGAAAGATCACAATTCCGCCTCCGGAACGTAGCAATTGCTCGACCTCGGGTAGCACCCGGGTCAGATCTCGGGCGCGTTCGCGGTCCACGAAGAGAGTGCCGGCCACGCGCGCCATGTGGCCGGCAATGGGCCAGGAGGAGATCTCGGCCTTGGAGAGGAAGTGTCCCGATAGCAGCGAGTGCAGCAGCGGGATGTCCAGGTAGGAGAGATGGTTGGAGACCAGGAAGAAGGGCGGAACCGGGGCCGTACCGCGCACCTCTACGTGCACATTCATGACCACTAGGACGCACCGGCCCCAGGTGCGAATAGTCGCTCGGAAGAGGCCCCAGCCTAGCTTGGGCCAGACCTGGCGCAGCAGAATGCAGACCGCCAACGAGAGCGTGGCGAGGACGGTGATCAGCGGCAGGATTGGCAGCCGCAGGCAGGCTCGCAGGATTCCGGGAAGGCTCTTCAAGGACTACCGAACAGGCGGAAGTGGCGCCGGGTCGCCTCCACGTAGATCAGGTAGTCGATGGTTCCGAACTCGCGATCGATAGCGGGCGGGCCGAGCACTCTTGCTCCGTGGCGTAGGTACATGCCGAATAGCTTCGGCATCTCGACCTTGGGCCCGCTGGTGTCCTTGGCGAGGCAGGTGAAGCCCGGCAGCGGCGTCACGCGGTACTCCGGGTGGACATGCCCGTCAGCCTCGAGCTCGTCGTAGAAGCGCAGGCCCTCGGCGGGGTCCTGGCTGGTGAGCGAGCTGCAGCCGAAGAAGGCCTTCTTGTTGTGGAACTTGAGGTAGGCGATTAGGCCGCACCACAAGAGATAGAGGGTGGGCTTGTCGCGGTGGCCCTTGGCCACGCAGGCGCGGCCGGCTTCCACGGAGGCCATCAGCATGGCGTTCGGGAGGGCGCTGAAGTCGTACTCACTGGCGGAGTAGAAGCCTTCGCCAGCCATGGCGGTTTCGGCCACCTGCAAGCGGTAGGTACCGACCACGCCGTCCGCCGCGTGTTCCACCATGAGGTGCTGGCACTGGGCGTCGAACTGGTCCTCGTCCTTGCCGGATAGGTACGAGGCGTCGAGGCCCTCGCCCAGCTCCAGATTGAAGACCTGGAAGCGCAGGCGGCGGACCGCATCGAGATCGGCTTCCGTACGGGCGAAGCGCAGTCTATGGGGGCCGCGTTCACGCACGATGGGCGGGATCAGATGTGGCCTGGCGAGGGGCCGATCTGACTCTGAGGATTTGGTGAGAATCGGAAACACGTCGTGGGGGGGGGCTGGTGGCGAGCAGCTAGGGCTCCGGGCCTAGGCGCGAGTAAGCGAGGGCTACGGGCCTAAGCGCGAGTATGCGACGGACCTCGAGAAAATACCTAGGGCTGATCCTGGCTCTTGGGAGCTTTGGGACCACTCCTGGGCCCTCTGGTGGGGTGATTTTCCTGTAATTACGGGCTCCGGGCCTATCGGCGGGGTCGGAATCGCCAGCCTGCAGGGCTCCAATCCCGGCCCAGCTCGCCAAGGCCTAGGCTCGCTCTGACCAGGGCCACGGGGATCGGGCCCTGGCGTAGAACCCTGTCGTGGAATTGCTTGGGGCTCAGG
>JBLIOL010000201.1:0-10385 GCA_047639615.1 Planctomycetota bacterium
GAAGGGCCTGCGTGAGTTCGATTGGTCGGGAGCACTGGCCCTGTGGGTCACCGGTGAGACGGGCGTGGCGCCGGCGGTGAGCACGCGGCTGGAGCCGATCACGATCGCCATGGCGGGCGAGGTGGAGTCTCTCAATGTGACGGTGGCGGGTTCGCTGCTACTGTTCGCTGCCGGGCGTGCAGAGAAACAAGCATGAGCGGGCTCTTTGGCCACGAGGAGGAGCTCGTCGATCCGCTCGAGCCGGCGGCGGCAGATGCGCCCCTGGCGGATCGCATGCGGCCGCGCAGTCTGCAGGAGTACGTGGGCCAGCGGCATCTCTTGGACGAGGGCCAGGTGCTGGCGCAGGTGCTTACGGGCAACGCTTTTCAGAGCCTCTTGCTGTGGGGTCCGCCCGGCGTCGGTAAGACCACTCTCGCGCGCTTGATCGCGGCGGCGAGCGACTTGCACTTCGTGCCTTACTCGGCGGTCTTGTCCGGGATCAAGGAGATCCGCGGCGTTATGGCTGAAGCTGTCGAGCGGCGCAAGCGGGCAGATCGGCGCACGCTGATCTTCGTGGACGAGATCCACCGCTTCAACAAGGCCCAGCAAGACGCCTTCCTGCCCTATGTGGAGCGTGGGGATATCTTGCTCGTGGGCGCGACCACGGAGAATCCCTCCTTCGAAGTGATCAGCGCGCTGCTCTCGCGCTGCCGCACGGTGCTTCTGGAGCCCTTGGCGCCGGAGGAGGTTTGCAGCTTGCTGCGCCGCGCGGTCGAAGCGGATCAGGGCCTGGCCGGCAGCGTTGAAGTGAGCGACGAGACCTTGCTGCGTATGGCGCACGCCACGGATGGCGATGGGCGGCGTGCGCTGACTCTCCTGGAGACGGCCGCGGCCTTGGCGGGGGAGGGCGGGACTGTCGATCACGATGTGCTCGCGGCGGCCTTGCAGCGCAAGCTCTTGCACTACGACAAGACCGGCGAGGAGCACTTCAACCTGGTCTCGGCCTTGCACAAGTCGATCCGCAACTCGGACCCGGACGCGGCGCTGTATTGGCTGACGCGCATGATGGCCGCGGGCGAGGATGGCAACTACCTGTCGCGGCGCTTGATTCGCATGGCTTCCGAGGACATCGGGCTGGCGGATCCATTCGCCCTGCGCGTGACCCTCGATGCAGCAGATGCCTTTCATCGACTGGGTTATCCCGAGGGCAAGTTGGCCCTGGTGCAGGCCGCCGTGTACCTGGCGCGCGCGCCCAAGAGCAACCTGATCTACACGGCCCTGGCCCAGGCCGAGTCCGACGTGGAGAGCACCGCGGCTGAGCCCGTGCCCAAGCATCTGCGCAACGCCTCGACCGATCTCATGAAGCAGGCGGGCTATGGCAAGGGCTATCGCTACGCCCACGATGACCCTGATGCGGCGCAGGAGATGACTTGCCTGCCGCCGTCTCTGGCTGACCGGCGCTACTTCCCGAGGCGTAAACCTGCTCCCGGGCCGCCTAAAAAGCTTGGGGAATGAACCCCGGCATGTGGCCTGCGTTGGGCCTGGCCTAGGCGTTGTTCCTGGCCCGCGGGCCGCACACTGAGGGCTGAGAGCATGGCGTGGCAAGCGAGGCGAGCGGGTTGGGCTGGGATGCTGCTATTTGTGGCCGGCGGTGCTGGATGCAGTGCGGAGAATCCCGAGCCGGTCGATGCTCTGACTCCCGAGGCAAGCGTTGATACGGCGCCGGAGGCTGAGGGCGCAGAGGTCGAGCTGCAGACGCCCGTGGGCTTGCGCAAGCGCATCATAGAGGTGGCAGATGCTCAGGCGGAGCTACCAGCAGAGGACGAATTGGGTGTGGATGCGGCGACGTCCGAAGAGTCTGTGTCTTTCTACGACGAGGACTCGGGTTCGCCCTTCTCGTTGCTCGAGCACGGCGAATTGAGTGAGCTCCTGCCCACGGAAGCAAACTTCATCCGCGTGCTGGGCGAATCCGACGATCTGACCGAGGAACAAGCAGCCGCGCTCTGGGCGCGCGGCGATGTGCGCCGGTCCTATGAGGTCTGCATGCACTTCGCGGCGGCGGCGTATTTTGCCCGGGGCTACATGGATCGTGAGACCGATCGCTCCATCGCCGGGGAGGAGAGCGTCTCCCTAGCCTCGGAGATGGCAGCGGCGGGGCCCTACCTGCGCGCCCATGTGCTCGATCGACAGGGATTCGAGCGGGGAATGGATGAAGCGCAGCGGCGCGCACGTATTGAGCTCTGGAACGCACCGGAGGGAAAGGAATTCAATGCCGGTGATTGGTGCACCGAGCTGTATGGGGTTTTCGAAGAAACCACCACCCATTACTACGACGTCGGTATCGATCCCTATCTGCGGTAACCACACGTCTGCGAACTCTTTGGTATACCGAGTCAGCTTATCTACGAGTTGATTCCCGTTCTCGCCCCCCCCCCCCTTGAGGAGAACCCATGACCGAAGTTGTGCACGCTAGTGATTTGTCGGACCGAGAAAAACGCCTGCTGTTTTGGGCGAGCTTTCTCTCCCTAATGGCGGCTGGCGTGGGATTCTCCTTCCGCGTCGCCATGGGCGGTGAATACAGCGCCGAGTTCCAGCTGACCAATCACGAGGTGGGCATGATCTTTGGCGCCTCGCTTTGGCCGATCGCGATCACCATGATCGGCTTCAGCTTGGTGGTGGACCGCACGGGCTACAAGATGCCCATGTACGTGGCGTTCTTGCTGCAGGCGCTGAGCGGAATCGGCACCTTCTTCGCGGGAAGTTATGGCGCGCTCTACGGCTTCGCGATCTGCGCGGGCCTGGGACATGGCATCGTCGAGGCGGTCATCAATCCGATCTGCGCGGCCGTCTATCCGAAAGAGAAGACCAAGTGGCTGACCCTCTTGCACGCGGCCTGGCCCGCGGGCTTGGTAGCAGGCACCTTGGCGATCATCTGGAGCGATGGAATCGTGGGCGGGCCGGAAGGCGGCTCGGCGCTCGAGATGGGCATGGCCTGGAAGTACCACGCGCTCTGGATTCTCTTTCCCGCCGTCGCCTATGTGCTGATGTACGGCCCCTGCAAGTTCCCCGTGGATGAGCGCGTGCAAGCCGGCGTGCCGTACAAGGAGATGCTTCAGCAGGTGGGCTTCCTGAGCGCCTTCCTGGCCTTCTTCCTCGTGACCTACGAGATCGGCAATCAGGGGCAGCAGCTCGAGTACTGGCAGACGGGCGAGAATTGGTTCAACGTCAGCTTGTTGATTGGACTCGGCTTGGGCGCGGCCTTTGGCCTGTGGGTCAAGGCTCTCGGGCGTCCGCTCTACTTCCTCATGTGCCTGCTGATGATCCCCGTGGCCACGGCGGAACTTGGCACCGACCAATGGATCAAGAACCTGATGAACCCGGTGCTTGCCGATCGTGAGATCAACGCGGCCTACGCCTTGGTCTTCTCGGCCTTCATCATGTTGATCTTCCGGGTCTTCGCCGGTGGAGTGCTCAAGATCTTCAACCCGCCGGCGCTGCTCTGCGTCAGTGGTGTGTTCTCCGCTATCGGGCTCTTCTGGCTCTCAAGTGCCACGGGCGCGGCCATCTTTATCGCCTTCACGCTCTACGCGATCGGTCAGACCTACTACTGGCCTTGCGTATTGGGCTTCGTCTCCGAGCGCTATCCGCGTGGTGGTGCATTGACCCTCAACACGGTCTCCGCAATCGGGCTGCTCTCCGCAGGCATCATCGGTGGGCAGCTCCTGGGTGTGGCTTTCGACAAGTCCATCCATGAGCAGGTGGTGGTTTCCGCCCCCGAACTCACGACTGCCGCCTCGGCAGACAAGTCCTTCTTGGGCATGAGCCACGAGGCGATCATGCCCAAGGAGAAGGACGAGTTCATTGCTGCGATCACGGACGACGTCGAGAGAGGGCGCATCACTGAGGTCTACGCCGACGCCAGCGAGCAGGCCGGTCGCGATGTACTTCTTTACGCGGTGCGCTTCCCGCTGATCCTGCTGATCGTCTTCGGAGCGATCGCGCTCTGGTTCCGCTCGAAGGGCGGCTACAAGCCGGTCGAGCTGGAGTAGGCCATCGCGATCTGCATGCCGTAGAGCGGGTACTCGATCTCGACGCGGTAGGCACGGAAGCGGCGCCTGTCCCAGGCCAGCTGGTGGAACACATGTTCCACCAGCTGGGGGTAGGGCTTGAAGCTCTTGAGCTTGAGCTCAGCGTCGCTCAGACCGAGCGGGCGCAGGGACTCCACCAGGTCCATGCGATCGGCGTCGCGGCTCTCATCGTTCACGTCGGCGATGCCATGGATGGCGGTGTCGTAGAGCAGCAGCTCGGGGTCCATGCCCGGGTAGACATCCTCGTGTAGGAACATGTCGAAGACCAGCGAGCGCGCGGGGACGGCCACATCGGAGTAGGCCCAACCACGGCGGCTCGCGCCCTTCGGCAAGGGGTGCTCGATTTCGGCCGGGTTGAATTCGCCGAAGAGCAGGTCCACTTCGGAGCCCGAGCCGTAGCCCTCGGAATCGAGGGTGTATTGCAGCAGCTCGCCCACTTGGTTCACCCTGAACACGCCGGGCGGGCGCTGGCAGAAGGGGTTCAGAGTGCTGCGGTCGCCTTCGGCGATGGGCGCGCCGTCGAGGGAGCTGGGTTGGCGCTCGGGGTCATCCGAACCCGTGACGCGCTGGGAGGAGAAGCGCACGTTGATGCCCGGGCGCAGGCGCTTGAGGCCGAGGGAGCCCACGGCCCAGGCCACGTCCAGGTGCGTGCCGTTGGCGCTGGGGTGCATGAAGCAGGCGGAGAGGTCGAGCTCGGCGCTGGCGCCGCGCAGCTCGCTCATGGCGCGGAAGGCGCTCTGCTTGCGGCGCAGCTCGAACTCGGCGCGCGCTTCGGGGAGCCAGGCGGAGAGCAGTTGGGAGAGGGCCGTTAGGTCGCCGAGGTCGTCCTTGAGTAGGCGCTCGAACTGCACGATCGCGCGCTCGAGACCTTTGACCTTGTCCGAGGCGAGACTGCCGCGGCGTGCGGCTGCTCTCTGGAAGCGTCGCAGGGGTGCTGGGCCAGGCGAATGGTGCAGGACGCCGAAGGGATTCTCCTGGGCCGCCGCGCGCAGCAGACGGCTGGCCAGGGGGGTCTCCAGGCCGAGCCGTTTGCCAAGGGAGAGCGGGCCCTCATCGGCAGCATTCAAGCCCTCGATGGCAGCGGCCAAGGTGAGGCCAAGCTGCGCCCCCAGAGCCCGCACGCGTTCCTCTAGGCCCACTTTGTGGGACTGGTTGGCTTGGGCTTGGGCCTTGGACTTGCTCATGTGTTGGTGATCCTAGCGTACGCAACCCCTTGTAGAGTCAGGCTTTCGGTCGCATATTATAGTTTCCCGGAAAACGGGTATCAGAAGTCCTGCCGAGCGGGTCCACTCTTCTGTGGGCCCCAGCCCCAGAATCCACCACGCTCGACTCGAGCCCCGTTCCCATGAAAGCACTCATCGTTCTCACCTCGTCCCTCTTGCTCGCGAGCGCCGCCCAGGCCAACGACGACTTCGACAGCGGCACCAACCCGAATGGCTGGTCCTTCGGCGTCACCACCCCCGATGTGGTTGAGCCCAACGGCGGCAACCCCGGCGGCTACCTGCACAACCCTTTCGTAGCCTCCTTCGCGCCGATCGTTCAGAACGACGAGAACATCCCCTCCGCCTTCACCGGTGACTTCCGCGCCGCCGGCGTGACGCGCATCAGCGTGGACGCCATCACCAACAGCGTGAACTTCGGCAACACCGGCTTCGAGTTCTCGATGGTGCTGCGCGATACCAAGGGTACGCCTCAGTTCGATGACGATGACTACGCCTACTACGTGGGTCCCGAGGGCCCGCAGGAGGGCAACGGCTGGAAGAGCTTCATCTTCGACGTTCCGAGTCAGTCCACCGACGCCGTGCCGGCCGGTTGGAAGGGCGGCTGGGCAGGCGACGGTGAGAACTTCCGCCCCGGTGTGGAATGGAGCGACATCATCACCAACGTGGACCGGGTCGAGTTCTGGTGGCTCAACCCCTCCTTCTTCGCGATCATCCAAAACTGGGATGTGGGCATCGACAACGTGACCGTTGAGACCGGGCTATCGATCGGCCCCAACTACTGTGGACCCGCTGTAGTGAACTCGAGCGGTGGTCCCGGCAGCATGAGCGCCTTTGGCAGCAACGTCGCCGCGGACAACAACCTCATGCTGCGCGCGAATGGTCTGCCCGCGAATCAGTTCGGCTACTTCCTCGGTTCCATGAATCAGGCTTTCATCGTCGGACCCGGCGGAAGCCAGGGCGACCTCTGCCTCGGAGGTACTATCGCGCGCTTCACCGCTTCGATCCAAAACAGTGGACCGCTGGGAGTCATGCAGTTCCAGGTGGACCTCACAGATATCCCCCTCAGCCCGTCCGTGCCCGTGCTCGCCGGCGAGACCTGGAACTTCCAGGCCTGGTTCCGCGACGCGAACCCCAGCGCCACATCGAACTTCACGGACGGCCTAAGCGTCGACTTCCTGTAGATCAGAGTTCCCGAGGCTGCAGGCATATGCGCTTGTGGCGATAGTCAAATGTGATCCTGAACGGCTCCAGCATCTTGCTCCCTAGGTTGCCTAGGGCGTAGGTGCTGGAGAAGACGCCGACCTTCGTGTGGCTGAAGACCACGGGTAGGTTGTTGGTGCGGTGGCCTCCGACCTCGAACCAATCGACGGTACCGGCGCTGGCTGTGCCGCTGCCGCCGACGCCGCCGGTCTGGGTGGGCGTGACCTTGCGGCCCTCTAGGAGATTCAGCTCCTCGACGGCTGGGGTGAAGAAGCTGATGGTGCTCGCGTCCCCGAGGTCGAGTTTGAATATTCCAGACCGATCGCCTTCGAAGCGACAGGTGAGGCAGGGGATGCTGTTGATCACCTGCAGTTCGGACCAGGTTCCATCGGCCAGGGTGTAGCTCTCGGGGTCGTAGATGGCGAGTTGGTTCTCTTTGAGGTCCAACTCGAGTACGGACCTGGCGAAGAATTCATAGCCGCAGATGCCCGCGATTTTGACCCCGAAGTGGGCTTCCAGGAAGGCCAGGTCGAGTTCGATGTAGAGCGGGTCCTGCATCTGCAGCGGGCCTAGCTCGAAGTGAGTGCCTTGCCGGTAGTTCGCGGTGATTTGACCGGAGACGCCGATTGCAGGTACGGAACCGAACTTTGGTAGGTCGAGACTGTTGGCGACCTTGGGATCGATGCACATGATTCCGGCGCCGGAGTCGAGGATGAACCAACCCATGTTTTTGCCCTCGATGAGGGGCTGGACGATGAGGTGTCCGGTGCGCACGCGCCTGAGTTCGACCTCGGCGTCTACTTGCGAGTCGAAGGTGGTGTCGGCACCAGGTCCGCTGGGGAGGGTGTAGGGGGTGACGGGGTCGCTGGATGCTGCTTGGCCGTTCTCCACGACCAGCCGGGAGCTGCTGCCCTTGCCCGCGCTGGTAACCAGGTGGGCCATGGGAATGCCGGCCACCAGTTGGTAGTTCTCGAAGGTGGTGACGTCGGTGCTGCCGGTGGTGGTGCGTTCGAGTCGAGCCGGGAGGAATGTCTCGGGGTCGAGCAGGAGCTGGCCGACCAAATTCGAGCTGGAGAAGCTGACCTCCAGGCGAATGTACCGCGTCTCACTCCCCTGCAGCCTTAATTGAATTTCAGCTGCACTCTCGCACCAGAATCCGGAGTGAATCCACTGGAGCAGGTTCCACATGTCGCGCTCCTCCTGCTCAATGGTGATGGCCGGACCGAAACGTTGCCGAAGGCTGGCCGTGCTGCCATCGAAGCAGACGGTTTGGGCTAGGGCGCCTTGGTTGGTGTAGCGGTACTGGCCTTGCTTTCCGAATGTGAGGCTGAACTGAGCATCGACGTACCCAGCATCGCTCTGGCCGCTGAGTTGGATACCGGCCGCGGTGGCCGCCCACGCTTCGCGCTTAGCGGCCTTGCGCGCCGAGCTCAAGATCTCCGCGAGGGACTGCTCTTGAGCGACGGTGCCGAGCGCATCCGGGAGCGAGAGGGGGGCCGCGCTTGCGTAGTTAGCGAAAGCCAGCGCGAGCAGTAGGAGGGCACAGCTCTTGATCTTGTGGTTCAGCATGGTTTTCAAATCTCTCTCAAGGGGCTGACCACGCTCGTGATGGCGTGCAGGTTGCCCTTGGTGTTCTTGGTGTTCTTGGCGTAGCCGGCCAGTAGGTCGTGAAGCTCCTCGAGGCGGGTGTTGACTTCCTTCAACTGGGCGGTGTTCAGGCGCACCTTGGTGCGTTGCATGTAGAGGTTGCGCCGAGGGCCCTTGGTGGTGACCACGCTGGCCTCGAGGGCGGCGTCGAAGTCACGCAGCGCCAGGCGTAGCACGGCAGCGGCGCCGCCGGACCAAGCCTTGCGGCTCCTGGCGGAGCGCTGATCTAGGTCGATCTTGAGCTTGGCCGCGGGCAGGGCGTAGATCATGCCCTTGCGGCCAGGTCCCTCGCTGTCGGATTGATCCTCACCCACGGCTTCGATCACGCCGATCGCCACGAGCTTCTTGATGTGGTAGTAGAGCGAGTCTGCGGGCCTGGCCAGGCGGCTAGCTAGGTCTGCGATACTGGAAGGGCCGACGACCTGCAGGCACTCGTAGATCTCTAGGCGCGCAGGCTTGAACAGCTCGGTTGCTGCCTTCGGCCCTAGGTTGATTACCTTGCGTTTGGATTGGCTCACAGTGGCTATTCTTGAAACTACGCTGATTATTTCAAGAAAAAGACCTGCAAGCTCAGAGCCAGGGCACGAAGAAGCCCCTGCCACCCCGTGAGTGGGGGGTGGCAGGGGCTATCGGGTGCCCTGGGGCATCTGCCTAGTGGCTACCTAACGCCGGACGCGGACGGGGAGCGCGGGCTTCTTGTAGGTCTTCGGCGGGTTGGCGGCGAGCTGCTCGAGAGCGATCTCGATCGCTCGCTCCAGCTGCGGGTCGCGACCATTCAGGCAATCTGCGGGGTACATGTTGACCTCCACGTGGGGCGGGACGCCGACGTTCTCCACGGCAAAGCCCTCGTCCTCGGTCCAGAACCCGATGTTCGGGGAGGTCATGCGACCGCCGTCCATCAAGGGCGGGAAGCCGAGCATGCCGACCAGTCCACCCCAGGTGCGCCGGCCCACGAGGGTGCCGAGCTCCAGGTGCTGGAACATCCAGGGCAATAGGTCGCCGCCGGAGCTGGAGTGCTCGTTGATGAGCATCACGTTCGGCCCATCGATCGACCCGCGCGGGGAGACAAGATCCTTGCCGTAGCGGGTTGCCCAGCTAGCGACGTAGGGGCGCCGCATGTGGTCGATCACATAGTCAGCCACCTGGCCACCGCGGTTGTGACGGTCGTCGACGATCAGAGCGTCACGGTCCGCTTGGGGGAAGAAGTAGCGCTTGAAGTACTGGTGTCCACCGCCGCCCGTGTCGGGCACGTGCACGTAGGCCACGCGGCCGTTCGTGGCTTCGGTGACGCGCTGGTAGTTGCCTTCCACCCAATCGCGGTTGCGCAGGGCTCCGTCGTTGCCGACGGGGTTGACCTGAATGGTGCGCGACTCGGAACCATCAGCGTTGGGTCCAACCTCTAGCTCAACCGTCTTGCCCACGGTGTTCTCGAAGGGCTCGTGCAGGTTGTTGCTGGCGTGCAACTGGGTCCCGTTGATTGCCAAGAGATACTCACCAACCTTCACATTGACGCCAGGCTGGGTCAGCGGCGAGCGCAGGCCGGGGTTCCAGTTGAGTCCGCCATAGATCTTGGCGAAGCGGTAACGGTCCGCATTCACTTCGTAATCGGCGCCTAGCAATCCGCCGGAGACACGATTGGAGTTGCTCGGCAGGTCGCCGCCGCCCACGTTGTGGTGGCCCACGGCGAGCTCGGAGAAGAGCCAGGTCTGCACTCGATTGAGATCCGTGCGGGAGCGCAGGTGGGGCAGGAAGGCCGCGTACTTTGCGCGCATGGCGGGCCAGTCGGCGCCGTGCATGTCGGGGTCGTAGAAGTAGTCGCGGTTGATGCGCCAGGACTCGTGGAAAATCTGCTTCCACTCGGCGCGGGGATCGATCTTGACCTCGAGGGAGTCGCTGGCGAGCACGCCCTTGCCGGCCGCAACGGGTGCGCCCGTCGCGGCGATCAGGAACTTGCCGCCTTGGACGACGATCATCTGAGAGAGATCCGCGGAGAGGCCGAAGCCGCTCACGCCCTTGGCGAGGGAGGTCTCCTTGCGCTCCTTCAGGTCGTACATGGCCAAGGCGCTGGAGCGATCCACTGCAGTGCTCAAGTAGTAGAGCTTGCCTTCCGCGCCGGCGTCCAAGTTGCCAAAGCTAATGCCCTTAGCGCCGAGGTGCAGGATGCGCGTGTCGAGGCCTTCGAAGTCGATCTTTGTCAGTTCCTCTTCCTCTTCCTCTTCTTCTTCTTCTTCCGCGGCTTCCTCAGCAT
>JBLIOL010000202.1:0-10358 GCA_047639615.1 Planctomycetota bacterium
GGCTACAGCGCTCAGGTCTACGCCCGTGGCCTACGCGCCCCAGATGGCCTCGCCGTGGACGCGCAGGGCCGCTTGCTGGTGGTGGAAGAGGGCAGCGGCCAGATCACGCGCTTCGACGGACCGGGACAAGCGCACGTACTGGTGCGCGGACTGCGATCGCCCGAGGGTCTGTGCCTTGGACCGGATGGTGATCTATTCGTCGTGGAGGACATCCCAGGCGGAAGGCTTCTGCGCATCGACCAGCAGGGCAAGCTCGAGGTCCTGGCCACGGATCTGTGCGCACCGGAGGGGGTAGTGTTTCTGGAGGGCCGTCTGTTCCTGACCGAGTCCACCGCGCAGCAAGAGAGCAACAAGTTCGCCCTGCGTACGCGCGTCCTCGAGCTCACCCGCGGAGATCAAGGCTGGGGTCCCCCCGTAAGGCGCACGGACCAGGGCATCCCCTTCAGCTTCGCAGAGCTACTGTGCCTGGGCGACACTCACCTGATTATCTGCAACGAGCTAGCGAGCGTGCTGATCCCCGTTGGCTTGCTCAGCTTCGACCTAGAGAGCGGTCAACTGCAACCCTTCGCGCGCGGTCTGATTGCCCCCGAGGGCCTCTGCTGGACCCCGCGTAGCGCGGAGAACGAGGACCCAGGCTTCCCGCTCTACGTGGCCGAAGAAGACGTGGACGGTGCAGGCCATGGACGCATCAGCCGCGTCACGGCTGAGGGCAAGCGCAGCACCTTTGCTGCGGGCTTTGGCACCCTGGAGGATGTGCTTGTGCTAGCGGATGGCCGCGTCTTCGTGAGCGAGGACTCAACGGGCAGCATCGTATTGCTGACGCCACCCCCTGAAGCAGCCGATCTTACGCGTAAGCCGGCGGAGAAAGACGACTAACGCGCTGTGCGTGGTGCTGTGAGCTACGGAGCTACCAGCTCATGCGCAAGGTACGCAGGACGTGGGCGCGCAAGGCCTTCGGGATGCCCAGCTCGGCGCTGAGCGCGGGCCACTTGGCAAAGGCTTCTAGGACTTGATCGAGGATCAGGTCCTCGCGGCCGCGGGGCAGGCCGGCGTAGCTGGCCAGGTGCTTGAGGTCGGACTTGTTGAAGCCGGTTGTCTTAGCGTTGAGGCTTAGTTGGTGGTGCTTGGTGAAGTCTGAGCCTTCGGCGTGGCAGAGGTCGTAGGCGGGGCTTAGCGCCCAGGTGCCGTCGCGCTGCATCTGGAAGGCGAAGTTCTTGACGTGGTCGTCTTGGTTGCAGCCGACGAGGTTGAAGACGGTGCGGCGAAACTGCTGTTCCATGGCCTGCTTGGGCATGTGCAGTTGCTTCATGGTCATGAAGAGCTGCTCGTAGGAGTGAGCACCGCTGTCGTAGTAGTCGAAGTGAGCCAGGGCGCCGAGGGTTTGAATAAAGTGTTTCGAGCCTTCGCTGTCGCGGTCGAAGCGGCGGGTCATGAAGTGGTTGCGGCCGTTTTCCGATAGGACGGCGCACTCGGTCATGTGGATGCCGCAGTCCTTGGCTACTTGGGAGTAGCTGTACTCGAGCAGGCCGTAGCCGAGCGGATCGGCGACGCCCCAGTCGCCGTTGAATGCGACACCGTCGAACTTGATCAGCCAGTGCTCGTAACCAGCGGGCAGTTGGAGTTGGCCAGAGCGCACTTGCTTGGTCCTTGGGTCGAAGGCGATGACGGCCTTGGCGCGCGCGCCGCCGGCGGAGGTGCCTACGCTTAGGATGTCGAGCAGGGCTTGCTCGCCGCGCTCGCCGCTGAGTTCGGTGTCGAGGGTTTGCTTGCTGGCGAAGGCGAGTGAGGCTAGCTCGACCAGTTGCTGCATTTCGAGGTCGCGGTCCTCGGGCGCGGCGGCGCCGGTGGATGGTTCGAACTCCAGGGCACCCATTCCGCGGGAGCCGGTATAGCAGAGGCGGTCGACGGCGTTGAAGTCTTCACGCTTGCGACCGGTGCGCGCTAGCCACACATCGATCAGCTTGTGGCCGTAGCGGTCGGGCAGGCTATCGGCGAGCAGACCCGGAAGGCCATGAAAGGTGCGCGGCGCTAGCTCTTGGAACTGGTAGATGCGACGCGCTTCCAGGGGCATGGTGAGCGGTGCGAGCTCGATGCCGGAGGACGCGAATTCGGGCTCGTACTCGAAACGCGCGAAGCGTTCGCCCGCGTCCATGGAGACGTAGCCGATGGTGGTGTCCCAGAGCTTGACGGTGGCGGTGGTCAAGGGCGCTCGTCCCCCCACTCGAAGGCCTGCTTGGAACGCTTGCTGCGCCGGCGCGGCTTGCCAGCCAAGACCTCGGCGCGCGGCGAGGCCACGCTCGCGGGCAGCAGACCCTCGATGGAGCTCTCTAGCCCAAGGGCCTTGAGGATCTTGAGCCAGGACCCGAGCTGGCTGTCGCGGCCGTCCTCGATGCGGCGCAGGGTGGCGACGCCGATGCCCGCCTGCTGAGCCAGAGCCTGCTGGGAGCGACCCTGCTGCTTGCGCGTTCGGGCAAGCCGAGTACCGAGCTCCTCTAAGATTGCCTCGTCGGGGGTAAGTCTGTCGATGCTCATGCTATTAGATATGATCGATTACCGGCCTGATCGAACCATTAGCAATCACATATGATCACACATGATCAGCCCTGACCGGAGAGAGTCCCTCACGAGACACCCACCCTATCTATTCGATCACACATGATTGAATAGTGCACTAAAAACCGAATAACCGATCAAATATGATCGATCAGAGAAGAGAGAGGGCTCAGGTGGCGAGCCAAGCGCCCGCTCGGCCCCCCGCCTGCGGGGAGCCAGGGGCTTCCGCTAAGCTCTCCCCCATGGATCAAACGAGCCCCGCACTCGCGCTCCGTGGTGTGGGCCGGCGCTTTGCGATCGGCCTGGGTTTGCGCAAGCAGACGGTGCTGGATGGGATTGAGCTGGAGCTGCCGGCGGGCGAGAGCTTGGCCTTGGTGGGCCCCAATGGATCGGGCAAGAGCACGCTGCTGCGAATCTTGGCCGGCGTGGACCGGGCGAGCTCTGGGGAGGCGCGTGTGCTGGGCGGCGACCCGGGTTCCGATGGTGTGCGCCGGCGCGTGGGCTGGTGTCCGGAGAACGCGCCCTTCCCGGCGGAGTTGAGCGGCTTGCGCGCGCTCGGATTGATGGCGTCCTTGGCTGGGCTGCCGCGCGAGTTGGTGCGCACAGGTGTGCCGGCGCAGTTGGAGCGCGTGGGTTTGGGCGCGGCGGCGAAGCGGGCCTTGCGCACGTATTCGCGCGGCATGTTGCGGCGCTTTGCCTTGGCGCAGGCGTTCCTGGGAGAGCCAGAGCTGGTGCTCTTGGATGAACCGACGGCAGGCTTGGACGGGCCGGGCTTTCGAGTGCTGGACGAGTTACTGACGGAGCAGCGCGCACGCGGCGGAGCGTTGGTGCTGGCGTCGCACTTGGTGGGCGATATTCACGCTCACTGCGAGAGCATGGCGGTGCTGGTTGGCGGACGCCTGGTGGGCCATGGACCCGCGCAGGAGCTGCTCGCCGATGAGGGGCAGGTGCTGGAGGTCTCGGGGCTAGCGCCGGACCGGCTGGTGGAGCTCCAGGCTTGGATCGAAAGCGCCGGCGGTGAGCTGCACAGCACTCGGCCGCGCAGTCGCGGCCTGGCGGAATTGTACGGGGACGAGGCGTGAGACGTGCGTTGGAGTATGCCCCGCTAGCGAGGCTGGAAGCGCGGCGGGTAGCGCGCTCGGGGATTGGGTTCGGCGTGCTTTGCTGCTTAGGCCTGGCGGCATTGGTGTACGGATTGGATTCAGCCGGAGGAGACCCTTCCGCGCAGCACGCCCTGCTGCGCCGCGGACTTTGGGAATTGACGCTGCTATTCCTGCTGCCAGCTTTGGCCTTGCACGGGGCGGGGGTGATCCCCCGTTGGCGCCGGGGGGAAGCGGATTGGCTAGCTCCGCGGGCTTCGCGCAGTGGCGCGTTGGCGGCGACGGCAACCGGATTGGCTCTGGGCGTGGCTTTGGTTTCGGCGCTGCCCGCAGCCGGCGCCGCCCTCACCCCCTGGGAACGTAACGCCGCGGTAGCGGACCGCTGCGTGCTCGTGCATGAACTGGGCGCCGCCGCACTGGTATCGCCGCAGGAGACTTTGCAGTTCGCGTTGGATGGAGTGCAGTATCCGCAGTCTGGACGCTTGCGAATGCGGGTAATGCCTGCGGCAGGCGGCGGACGGGTGCGCGACGTGCGCTTGGCCTTAGTGCGCGACGGAAGTACGAACGAAGCTAGTTTAGTGCTGCAGGGACCGGCATGGATCGAAGTCGAGCTACCGCGGGGCAGTGGCAGGGTAGCCGTGGGTTTGCACAACGCGGGCGAGGGTGCGGTGCTCGTGCCCGGAGCGAACAGCGTGCAGGTGTTCGGGCGCGAGGGCTCCAACTCGGCGCGCTTTACAGATCTCTGGCTGCGCTGCGTGCGCGCCCTTGCGGTCTTGGTGGTGCTCGCCATGGGCTGCGGCGCATGGATGGGCACGGGGCCGGCGGCGGGTTGCGCACTGGTCCTGCCCTTGGTGCTGGAGAGCGCCTTGGGCAGCGGCGCGTGGTTGCCGTGGAGCGACTTGCGACCGGCACTGGCGCTCATGGGCGAAGGGCGCATGGACCAGGCCGTGGGAATCAGGCCTTGGCTGAGCAGCTTGCTGTGGATTCTTGGTGGCTTGCTACTGGGCCGGCTTGGGCTGCGTAGTTGGAGCGTGTCCGCATGAGAGTGGTGCTTTGGATTTTGGCCTTGGGCCTGCTCGCGCCTTGGCCGGGTGCGGCGCGGCAAACGAGCGCGAGCACCGAGCACGGCCTCGGCGCGCGACTCTTAGGACCTGTGGCAACGCTGGCAGCTAGCGCGGAATGGGTGCGCTTCGATGCGGCCGTGGCCGACGGCGAGTTCGAGTTGGCCTACCTGCGCGCGGAGCGGGCTCTGGCTCTGGATCCGCTCTCCCCCTACGGTTGGGTGCGCCTTGGCTCGCACATGATCTTCGAGCGCGGCGGCGCGCTGTTCGAGCCCGACCCGCAGGCGCGCGTGGCTTGGATGCAGGCGGGGCTCGAGGTGCTGGCCGAGGGCGCCGAGCGCAGCCGTGCGCGGGCCTCGCTCTTAGTCTTGCGCGGACAGATTCTGGGGTTCTTCGTCGCGGAGCTCGCGGCGGACCCAGAGGAGCCCCTGCCCTGGCCTGGCGGCACGACAGCAGCCTCCGTAGCAGCCCTGAGTGACCTGGAAGAAGCCGAGGCCCTAGGCCACCCCCTCGCCGCACAGCGCGTGCACGATGTGCGACATCAGGCCACCGAGCGCGCTTCTGGACGGTAGTTCTGCGCATTTGACGCGCGGACCGTAGGATCCCACGCAGTGTTCGCTCTCCTGGCAGAAAGCATGATTTCAGACGTGTTCAAGCGTCTGGGCTATTGGGGTCCCTTCCTGATCCTAGTGGGAGCAGGTGCGGGCTTGCCCGTGCCCGAGGAAGTCACCATGACCGGGTCGGGCTATCTGCTCTACCGCGGACAGGTGGAGCTCTTCCCGATCATCGCTACCTGCTGGGTGGCCACGCTGATCGGCGACTCGATCCCCTTCTGGCTAGGCCGCCTCCTGGGCCCGAAGGCGCTGAAGATCCCGTTCTTCGCCAAGGCGCTGCACCCGGAGCGCTTTGCGCTGATCGAAGAGAAGGTACGCACCCACGGCGGTTGGGCCATCTTCACCACGCGCTTCCTGCCCGGTCTGCGGCTGCCATGCTTCTTCACAGCGGGCACGGCGCGCATGAGCTACGCGCGCTTCATGCTCCATGACGCCACGGCGGCGGCGCTGATGGTGCCCATGTATGTGCTGCTCGGCAGGGCCTTCGGCACCAAGATCGGCGTGCTAGAGGCCACGGTGCAGAATTCGACCGAGACCCTGGGTTTCGTGCTGCTGCTGGGCCTAGCTTTCGCTGGAGCGCGCATGATGAGCCGAAGACGAGATCGTCAAGCAGCGGCTCTAGATGCCCCTGAGCCCGACAAAACAGACGATTCAGGCGAGATCCAGACCGATTCCACGAGTTCGTCTCCGATTGAGCCTCCCAAGGACCCGGGCGCCACAGGTTGACGCCGGCTGCAAGGTCCCTATTCTATTGGGCCTCCAAGTCAGGATGAAGGGACCCTAAGCGGGGTCTCTTGGGTCCTGATCCATCCCCCAGCCTTCTCCCCGGACGCCTTTCCCTAGGCCTCCCATTCGGGATCGAATCCCCGAAGCGGTCATGACAGACGTAGTCCTATACATCGCCGGCGCCTCCGCCGTGTTTGCCCTCGTGATCGCCTTTGTGAAATACAAGGGCATCATGCAACGCGACGCCGGCACGCAGGAGATGCAAGACATCTCCAAGCTGGTCCAAGAAGGCGCCGCCGCCTTCCTGCGCGCGGAATACACCTGGCTCTTCTTCTTCGTAGTTGCCGTCGCTGGCGCCATCTACTCGGTTGACGTTCCCGGACTCGGCCCGCTAACGGCGCTCGCCTTCGTCACCGGCGCCCTCGCGTCGGGGATTGCAGGCTGGATCGGCATGCACACGGCCACGCGCGCCGCGGTGCGTACCTGCCAAGCTGCCACCAAGAGTTTGAACGAGGCCCTCGAGGTCTCCTTCGCCTCCGGCATCGTCATGGGCATGTGCGTGGTCGGCCTCGGCCTGCTCGGCGTGGTGGGCTTCACCTTCGCCTACGCCACTGACGGCGTCATCGACCAAGCGGTCCTCGCCAACGTGCTGGGCTTCTCCTTCGGCGCTTCCTCGATCGCCCTCTTCGCTCGCGTAGGCGGCGGCATCTTCACCAAGGCTGCCGACGTCGGCGCCGACCTGGTGGGCAAGATCGAAGCCGGCATCCCCGAGGATGACCCGCGCAACCCCGGCACCATCGCTGACAACGTTGGCGACAACGTGGGCGACGTGGCCGGCATGGGTGCTGACCTGTTCGAGTCCTACGTGGGTTCGATCATCGCAGCCATGACCCTTGGCGTCTTCGCCTACTCCGCCAACAGCACCGGGGTCGCCATGCTGCCCCTGACCGTGGCCTTCATCGGCATCTTCGGTTCCTTCGTCGGCACCTTCTTTGTCAAGAGCAAGGACGAGCACGGCCTGCACTCGGCCCTCTTCCGCGGCCTGATCGTGGCCTCCATCGTGACCCTCGCCGGTACCGCCGGCGTGCTCTTCGGTGGCGCCCTCGACCTGCCCGAGCTGCTCAGCAACGGCAAGGCCGCTGGCCCGGCCCTCTTCTACGCCATCCTCGCTGGTCTTGTTGCCGGCGTGCTGATCGGCAAGGTCACCGAGTACTACACGGCCATGGAGGGCAAGCCCGCCCAGTACATCGCCAAGCAGTCCAACACCGGTGCTGCCACCAACATCATCCACGGCCTCGCCACCGGCATGGAGTCGGTCGCCCTGCCCGTGGTCCTGATCTGCCTCGCGATCTTCGTGTCCTACGATCAGGCTGGCGTCTACGGCGTCGCCCTGTCCGCGGTCGGCATGCTCTCCACCCTGGGCTACTCCCTGGGCATCGACGCTTTCGGCCCTGTGGCCGACAACGCCGGCGGCCTGGCCGAGATGGCCAAGATGGACGAGTCCGTGCGCAAGAGCACCGACGCCCTGGACGCCGTGGGTAACACCACCGCTGCCATCGGCAAGGGCTTCGCGATCGGCTCCGCCGCACTCACCGCCCTGGCACTCTTCAGCGCGTACTGCCTGGCAGCCGAGCCCGGTACCGCTGGCGGCCTGGTGCTCAACATCTCCCAGCCGATGGTCATGATCGGCATGCTGATCGGTGGCGCTCTGCCCTTCCTCTTCAGCGCCATGACCATGCGCGCCGTGGGCAAGGCAGCCTTCGACATGGTGGAAGAGATTCGTCGTCAGTTCCGCGAGGAGCCCGGCATCCTGGCAGGCACCGTCAAGCCCGACGCCGCCCGCTGCGTGGCGATCTCCACCAAGGGTTCCCTGCGCCAGATGGTGCTGCCCGGCATCCTGGCCATCGCCGCTCCCATCCTGATGGGCAAGTTCGTCGGAGTTGACGCTCTCGGCGGCATGCTTGCTGGCGCTCTTGTGAGCGGCATCATGATGGCCATCTTCATGTCCAACGCCGGTGGCGTCTGGGACAACGCCAAGAAGTTCATCGAGAACGGTGGCGAAGGCGGCAAGGGCTCGGATGCCCACGCCGCAGCTGTGGTCGGCGACACCGTCGGCGACCCCTTCAAGGACACGTCCGGCCCCTCACTGAACATCCTGGTCAAACTGATGACCGTGGTGGCCTTGGTGTTCCTGCCCTGGTTCCTGGCGTAATGCGCCGACCGCTTTTTGCCTAGAATACTCCGCCGGTGCGGACGAGTCTCATCAGAGGCTCGGCCACGCCGGCGGATCCTATTTCGGAGGACCTTCCAATCGACTCCCGCTCTCTAGCCGCTGCTGCGGCCTCCCTCGCCCACGACAAGAAAGGTGAGGACATCCACGTCTACGACGTGGGCGATCAAATCAAAGTCGCCGACTACTTCGTGGTAGTCACAGGCACCAGCCGCCCCCATGTACGCGCCCTCTACGACGAACTCCACGTTCGCCTGAAGGCCGCCGGGGAACGTCACGCCCGCGCCGAAGGTGCGGACCTGGGCTGGTGGGTGCTACTCGACTACGGCGACGTGGTCATTCACCTGCTGCAGCCCGAGGCGCGCGAGTTCTACGGGCTCGACACGCTCTACGAGGACTGCGAGAAGGTCGACTGGACAACAGTTGAGCTTCCCGCCATTCCTGAGCGCGTTCTGTAGTCGATCCTATCCCCGGGGCGACGGTTGGGAATTCCCTCCTACCCCCCGGGCACATGGTCGATAGCTTGGGGGCTCGGGTATCTACCCGAGCCCCCAATGCATTGGCACCCATGGAACGAGGCGACCTTCGCCCGAGCGCAGGAGCGCGGCACGCCGGTTTTCCTGGTCCTGAGCGCAGCCTGGTGCCGCTTCAGCGCCCAATTCCAAGCGGGTCCCCTTCAGGATGAGCGCGTCAAGACGCTGCTCTCCGAGAGCTTCGTGTGCGTGCAGGTGGACAAGGATGAACACCCCGAGGTCGACCGCGAGTTCCGCGGCGGCGGCTGGCCGAGCCTGGTCTGGCTGAGCGGCGATCGACGTGTGCTGCATCGCGCCGGCGCGCTGAGTGCCGACGCGCTGCTCAAGACGGCCCGCGCACTGATCCAGGGCGCTGACGAAGACCCGGCCGGGAAGGACACGGCCCAGCCCGATGACGGGCTCTCCCTGGCCATCGTCGATGACGTACAAGCCATGCTACTGGCGGCCTCCGATCCGGAGTACGGCGGCTGGGGCAAGCGCCAGAAGTTCCCCCACCCCGAGGCCCTGCACTTCGCCATGGTGCGTTGGAGCCAAACCGGTGATGCGCCCACCCTCGAACTGGTAACGCGCACCCTGCGACACATGCAGGCCAGTCCGATCTACGACTCCGTGGAGGGCGGCTTCTTCCGTTACGCACGCCGCGCGGATTGGAGCGAGCCCCACCACCAGAAGATGCTGGGCTCCAACGCTCAACGCTTGATGGCCTATGTGGAGGCCTACCAGGTACTCGGCGACGCGGCCTTCGCGAAGACCGCCGAAGGCATCGTCGACTGGATGCAGGACACCTTGCTGGATGCGGAGACGGGCGCCTTCCGCGCGAGTCAGGACGAGGACCCGGAGTACTTCCACCTCAGCTCACGCAAGGCGCGCGCCGCGCGCAAAGCGCCCGAGTGCGATCCGCGCATCGTCACCGAGCGCAATGCTCACGTGGTCTGCGCGCTACTGAAGGGCGGCCTGGTGCTCGAGCGCGAGAGCTGGACCCAGACCGCCGTGACCACCCTCGATTTCCTGTGCGATGAGCTGATCGACAAGCGTTCCGGCGTGCACAACTACTGGGATGGCGCGCCGAACCTCAGCGGCCTGCTGCTGGATCAAGCGACGCTTCTGCGAGCCATGGTCGAGGCCGTGCACTACGCCGGCGAAAACCGCTTCCTGGCGCCTGCTCTGGCCTTGGCCGAGTACACGCTGGCTGAGCACAGCTCCCCCACCGGCAGTCTCTTCGAACGCCTGCAAGACCGCACCCCCCAAGGCGCGCCGGGCGAGCGCAACGAGACCCTGCCGGCCAACGCCATCTTCGCCAGCGCGCTCATGCGCCTCGGGCACCTGCTCGGCCGCGAAGACCTGCGCGAACGCTCGCGCCAGATCCTGGCTGCCTTCGCGCCCAGCTACCGACGCTACGGCCACTTCATCGCCGACTACGGTCGCGCCGTGGACCTGCTCTACCACCCGCCCGTGCATGTGATCGTGGTGGGCGACCGCGAGCATGACCTAACCCGCGCCTTGCGCCAGGCTGCCCTGCGGCCCTACGTGGCGAGCCGCGT
>JBLIOL010000203.1:0-10348 GCA_047639615.1 Planctomycetota bacterium
GGCGCGCGGTGTGGGGGGGGCGGGGGGGGCCCGGGGCGCCCCCCCCCCCCCCGCGACCATACTGAGCCGCACCGACCATACTGAGCCGCACCAATCGCCGCCGTTTTCTTCCCAATCGTCATACAGAGCGACAACAATCGTCTCTGTTTGGACTGTCGGATACACGGCGGCGATTGTCTTGGCTTTGTATGGGGATGCGGTAGAAAACGGCGGCGATTGGTGCGGCTCAGTATGGTCACAGTATGGTCACGCCTGCATGGGGTAGGCTCTGGCCCATGACAAGCTCCGCCAAGCCCAAGGATCAGTCCCCGGCCGCCATCCATGCACGACGCAGGGGCATGCCCGAGCTGACTGTGAGGGTCGTTATCGCCGGGGTGATCCTCTCGGTGGTGATGGGCGCGGCCAACGTCTACGTAGGGCTCAAGGCGGGCATGACCGTCTCGGCTTCGATCCCGGCAGCGGTCATGGCCATGCTCTTCTTCCGCATGATCCTGAAGGGCGGCACGGTGCTCGAGGCCAACCAGGTGCAGACCTGCGCCTCGGCCGGCGAGAGCTTGGCGGCCGGCATCATCTTCACCATGCCGGCCTTGGTCATGGTGGGCTACTGGACCGAGTTCGACTTCTGGACCGTGACCGGCATCGCCTTCACCGGCGGCTTGCTCGGGATCCTGTTCATGATCCCCATGCGGCGCGTGTTCGTGGTGGACAACGAGGAGCTCTCCTATCCGGAGGGCATCGCCTGCGCGGCGGTGCTCGAGGCGGGGGACGAGTCGGGTGCGGATAGCACGGCGGCGCGCGCGCTGCTCATGGGCGGTGCCCTGGGCGCCCTATTCAAGATCGCGGAGAAGCTCTTTGAGGTCATCTCCTCAAGCCTCGAGTGGGCCACCAGTTCCGGAAGTCGCCTGCACTACATCGGTGGCAATGTGTCGCCCATGCTGGTGGCAGTTGGCTTGATCGTGCGCCTGAACGTGGCGCTCCTGATCTTCATCGGGGGTGCGATCTCCTGGTTGATCGCCATGCCCATATTCGATGCCACCAGCGTGCTGGAAGCCACCGGCGGCGAGCCCGTGGACGCGGCCTGGAGCCTGTGGTCGAGCCAAGTGCGCTACGTGGGTGTCGGCGCCATGGTGGTGGGCGGACTGTCCTCCATCGTCGCCGTGCGCCATGGCTTGGTGCGCGCCGTGACTGAATTGGTTTCGCGCTTCACCTCGGACGAGGTCCAAGAGGAGCACGATCGCGACATTCCCAGCAAGGTCATCTTGGGCCTGGTGCTCTTGGCCGTCGGTCTGGTCAGCGTGCTCTACTACCACTTCACGGGCAACGTGGGCATCACCGTCGTGGCGACCATCGTCATGGTTGTGATGGCTTTCTTCTTCACTGCGGTGGCTAGCTACATCGTCGGTCTCGTCGGCAACTCGAACAGCCCGGTCTCGGGCATGGCGATCACCACGGTGCTCGCCACGGGCGGGCTCCTGACGCTCTTCGGCTACAACGAGGGCACGCCCGCCATGGTGGCGATCATTGGCGTAGCCGCGGTTGTTTGCTGCGTGGCTTGCACCGCCGGCGATGTGTGCAACGACCTCAAGACGGGCAGCTTGGTGGGGGCGACGCCCTACCGGCAGCAGATCATGCAAGTACTGGGCGTGACCGTGGCCGCCGGCGTCATGCAGCCGATTCTGTCCCTATTGCACAAGGGCACCCCCGGCGGCATCGGCGGGCGCGAGCTCTCCGCCCCGCAAGCGGGCCTGATCAAGAGCCTGGCAGAGGGCTTCACCGGCGCAGGCACCCTACCCTGGAACCTGATCGGCATCGGCGCTGTGGTCGGCGTGCTGATCCTGATCACCGACGCCTACTTAGTGCGCCGCAAGTCCAGCTTCCGCGCCTACCTGATGCCCATCGCCGTCGGCATGTACCTGCCCTTCGGCCTGGCCATCCCGATTCTCGCAGGCGGCCTGATCGCGCACTTCGCCACCCGTGGAGCCAAGGACGGCGACGAAATCGAGCGCAAGCTCCAACGCGGCGTGCTCTTCTCCTCCGGCGTCATCGCCGGCGAGTCACTAATGGCCGTTGCCGTCGCCGGCCTCGCCGTTCGTGGCATCGAGAACTTCGTAGGCGACAGCTGGACCGGCCCCTTTGTCGGCGCCACGGTCGCGGCCTGCGCCTTTGCCCTGTTCGCGTTCTGGCGCGTGACCAACGCCGGCGCGAAGGACGCTGACTAGAACAAGCCCTGCATGCGCGCGGGTGCGCCGTCGCCGTCGGCGGCGGCGCGGTAGGCGAGTAGGGTGTCCTTGGCGCATTGGCGCCAGGTGAACTTGCGCGCTTGGGCTAGGCCTTGGTTGCGCATGTCGGCGGCGTACTCGGGCTCGGTCAGGACGCGCTCCATGGCGGCGTGGATGCGTTCCACGCTCATGGGGTCCACGTAGAGAGCCGCTTCGCCGCAGACTTCCGGGAGGGAGGTTACCGGGCTGGTGATTACGGGCGTGCCGCAGGCCATGGCTTCGAGCGGTGGCAGGCCGAAGCCCTCGGCTAGGGAGGGCCAGATCAGCAGCTTGGCCTGCCAGTAGAGCTTGACCACTTGGGCGTCGCTGGCGTTCTTGATCCAGGTCACGTACTTGCGCGCGGGCGACTGTTTGAGAGCGCGCTCGAAGTGTTCGCAGCCGTGGCCCTTGGGGCCGACGACGATCCAGCGCTTGCTGAGACCTTGCTCGACGAGGCGTTCGAAGGCGGCCAGAATGCGCACGTGGTTCTTGCGCGCATCCACCCGCGAGACCGTCAGGATGAAGGGCTCGGCGGGTGCTTCGAATCCGCCCGGAGGCAGGTGCCGCACCACGTGGTCGCAACCGAGCGAGGTGACCATGACCTTGCCCGGGTGCACGCCGAGGGTCATGACCACGTCGGCGCCCACGAACTCGGTGGGGACGAGCACGCGCGCGGCATCTTTGACGTAGGCCTGGGCCGTGTCGCGCATGCGCTTCGCGACTTCGTGATCCACGAAGCCGGGGCCGTCCTCGCGCAGGGCGTCTGTGGCCCAGATGCAATCGAAGATGGTCGCTACCTGGCGCGCGCGGCGCACGGGCAAGCGGTTGGGCTGGGTGTGGTGGTAGATCTCGCAGCCGCCGACCAGGTCGTCGACGCCTTGGCCGCGGCGCGCCAGGAGCTTCGGGATCCAACGCGAGGGAATGCGTAGGCGCAGCAGCTCGGCGCGTGACTCGGCGATGCCCAATTCGGCACGCGGCACGCAGAGTCCCTTGAGCGTGTAGCCGAAGAGCCCGAGGTTGCCGTCGAAGCCGAGCTCGACCATGCCACGCACAAGCTCCCGCGTGTAGCGGCCAATGCCCTCGCGATTGACGAGGGCCGGGCGATAGTCCATTCCGATGCGCACGCGGAGAGTATGGCTAGAAGAGCAGGCCGGTCCAGCGACCGAGCCAGAAGATGTTCGCGGCGGCGATCAGAGCGGCCGCTCGAGCCAGGGGACGCTGCCGGCCTAGGACGGAGACCCCGGCGCGGCGCAGCTCGATGCAGGCCAGCAGTGCTACGCTGATCTCGGTCAGGAATGTGGCTCGAGCGGCTCCTAGGCCAGCTTCTGATGGCACCCAGGCCAGGTTCCCGAGCAGGTTTACGAGTAGGGCAAGGGCGGCGATGCCCAGCACGGAGCGGCCGCGACCTAGAGCAACCACCCCTGTCAGCCAGGGCGCGCCCAGGTAGACGCCGAGCGCCGCGAGCAGCAGCCAGCGCAGGCTCGGGCCGGCCACGCGGAACTCCTCACCGAAGAGACCTAGGATCGCCTCGCCGTGGGGCCAGACCAGGCCCACGCTAAAGGCAGCCAGGGCCAAGAGCGGAATGGTGATGCGCGCCAGGGCATCGCCCAGGTGTCCGGCGTGGTGCTCGCGCGTGAGCCAGGGCATGGCGGCCGAGCTAGCGTAGACCGCAAGCAAGATGCCGTAGGACATGCAGCGCACGGCCAGGTTGTAGGGGCCGAGGGTGGCGTCGTCCCAGTAGGTACGCAGGAAGAAGTTGTCCTGCCAGAAGTAGAGCTGTTGGCAGAGGGCGGCTAGGCCCATGGGCAAGGCCAAGCGCAGGAAGGGCCCGGCGGGAACCGGCGTCCAGTTGCCGCTCTTGGGCAGGAAGGGGCGCGAGATCAGGTGCAGGCCGAGGTTGCCCAGGGAGCTGCCGGTAGCGACTGCGGCGAGGATTACGGTCGGGCGCTGCTCACCCAGTTGGATCAAGAGCACCACCAACCCGAGCGAGATGGCCGACGCTACTGCGCGCACGAGTACGAGCCGCTCCCAACGGATCTGATTGCGCAGCACCACGGTCGAGAGCTCGAGCGTGTGCGTGATCGGGTAGAGCGCAGCGAGTGCGATCCAGCCGGCTCCTGGCTCGTCCATTGCGAATGCCAGCAGGCCGGTAGCCAGGGCCACCAGGACGCCGAGTATTAGGCGCGTGCGACGCGCGCGGGCTAGGACTCTCGGCACGGCCTCGGGCTGGTTGGCCGTGATCTGCACCGTGGCTTGGCCCGTGCCCAGATCCACGAGGGCATCCAGCACCATGAATAGCGCCAGATAGAAAGTCAGCTGCCCGAAGCCGGCCGAGCCCAGTGGCCCGGAGACCGTCCAGAGCATGGCCAGGGTGCATGCCGAGCCCCAAAGGCGGCCCAGGGCCATCCAGGCGGTGCTGCTCCAGACCCGTGAGGGCACGGCCCTGGCTTGGCTGTGGGCTGGTTGGGCGGGCGGGGGGCTAGGCACGGTGGGGTGGGCAGGGACGAGCGGGCCCCCCGGATCCTCCCGATTCTCGGGCTGGGCTCAAGCTTGCCCCCAGCTTCCCGCCGAAAAGGACGTGGTACGCGTTCTTAGCCCCTGTCACACACACATGTTCTTCCGCCGATCCAAGAAGAAAGCTCCTGGCATTGCTCCCGAGGTCGTGGAGGAGGTGCTCTCATCCGATCGCCGCATGGCGATTCGCGTGGAGCCCGGGGACCGGTCGGACCTGACCGTTAGCCTGGAACCGTGGTCCAGTGATGGCGAGACCGGCCAGGTTGAGGACTGCACGGTCCTGCAGCTAGAGCCGCCTATCGATAAAATCGTGCGCGGGCGCCTGCTCGACCTGTGTATTCAGGGCGCTTGCATCCGCGTTTCGCGTATGGACATTCCTGGGCTGGAAGAGAACCACGTGGTCGGCATGCGCATTATCCATCCGCATGAGGGCTGGGAGGTCGTGACGCCGGCCATGGTGCGCGTGGTCGATCGGGCCGAGGACAACGGCATGTCCAACGTCGGGGTCGAGTTCATCAACCCGGGCCAGCTCTACGCACAGCTACAGGACGAGCTCGGTCGCTACTTCAATCGCCGCAATAGCGAACGCGTGCGGCCCGAGGGCAAGGAGCCTACCCTGCGCATCAAAGTGCGCGGGACGCGCGTCACCGGCAAGGTCTTCGACCTGTCCGTGGTCGGGCTTGGCGCGTGGGTGGACACGGTGCTCGCAGCTGGTTTGAAACAGGGCGACGACGTGAGCTTCTCCTTGGAACTCCCTGGCAACAAACAACCGATCGAGGGCCAGGCGCGCGTGGTGCGACTGGTTCCCCAGGGGCGCTCCAAGTACCTAGGTTTACAGTTCGATGTAGAGGGCGGTTCGGAGGCTTCCGGTACGGCTACAGCCATGCGCCGCTACGTGGGCCAATACCTGGACGAGCGCCTGAGGCGAGCCGCGTAGCGCCCGTCCGCAGGGCCCCCTACAGGGCAGCGGTCGTGCGTGCGGCCACTTCCGCGGTGAACTCCGTGGTCGACAGGTCGCCGCCGATGTCGCGGGTCTTGGCGCCATCGGCGATAGCGCCCATGAGCGCGCCGCGCAGAGCCCTTGAGTTATCCGTCTCGCCCAAGTGACGCAGCATGTTGGCCAGGGCCAAGAGCGCGGCCGTGGGGTTGGCCAAGTTCTGACCAGCGATGTCGGGCGCGGTTCCGCCGGAGGGACCGAACATGGCGGTGACGATTTTGCCCTGCTCATCGAATGAGTAGGACGCGCTATCGCCCAGACCCACTGAGCCGATCAGGCCGCAGGCCGAGTCCGACAGGAAGTCGCCGTATTCGTTCGGGCAAACGATCACGCCGTAGCGCTCCGGGTTCATGATGATCCCGGCCAACAGCGCGTCGAACAACTCGCGCCGATAGGGCGTCGCCGGGTAGTCCTCAGCTATCTGCCCAACGACCTCCTCGAACAAACCGTCGGTGGCTAATTGGATGGTGTACTTACTCGTGGAACACACATTCATGCCGCGGATCTGGGCCAATTTGAAGGCGAAGCGCCCGGCGTGCATGGCCGGGTGGCGTTCGATCACGCGCAGGGAGACGGCCGTGTCCGATCCGATGCGACGACCCGGATCCTCGTAGGTGCCGCCGGTGGCGATGCGCACCACATCGATGTCGATGGTCTCGGTGAAGTTGGTCTTGGTGAAGTTGGTCTTGATGCCGGGGATGGTGCAGACCGGGCGGTGGATCACCGAGAAGCCCAGGCGCGAGCGCAGCACGCGGTTGGGGCTCTCCAGGGTGGTGGCGGTGGGGTACTTGAAGGCCGTGCCGAGCTTCAGGCAGGCCTCGACGGCTTGATCGAAGATCGCCTCACCGTGCTCGAGCCGCGATTCGTGGCTGAGGTCGATCGGATGGAACTCCAGATCGAAGGGCAGGGCATCCACCAGGGTGTGGACGCTGATGGAGAGTTCGGCGGAGATGCCGTCTCCAAGGAGTTCGACTACGGGATAGCTGGTCACTGGCGGGGCTCGGTCTACGTGGCAAACGATGTGGCGGGACGCTCAAGGCGCTATAAGAGGATTCTCCCAGCGCTTAGGCCGCCGATTGAGGCGAGCAGGATTGCGGGGGCAACCATGGCCGTAACTCTCCAAGTCCTTCCAAACCGTCCCGTCCAGCGCATGTGGCTCGCAGGCAGCCTGTGCTTGCTGCTCGCCGTGCCCTTGCGAGCGAAGGCCGGGCTGCAGTCACCCGGGCCCCAGTCGCCAGTGGTCCAGTCGCCAGTGGTCCAGATACAGCGCGTGGAGTTGCTGTACGGCGGCTCCTTTATCAAGGACCCTGGCGCTGGTCCGGCCAGACCGCTGTCCTGGTGGCGCAGCTCGCGTGGCCAGGTCCTGCTGCAGGGCGCCGCTGGCCAGCCGGGCGAGCTGCTGACGGCCGGTGCGGACTGGGCCGAGCAGCCCTTGGCCTTTCCCGCGGCGCAGGCCGCGAGCGTGCAGTTCCAGGTGCGCATCAGCGGAGCGGGCGTGCTCGTCTTCCGCGACGGCGCCGGGCACGAGGCACGTATCGAGGTCGGCTCGCCGCAGGCCGAGGACGAGTTGGTGCAGGTGGATGCCGCGCGCCTTGCCCAGGCCTTCGGTGCTCCCGTGGTGCCGCGCCTCGTAGTCCGCCTCGAAGGCCGCGGCGCTGCGGGCGCACGTTGGCGCGCGGCCGCCTGCAGCGTCGACCTGCCCCTGCCCAGCCCCGCCGACCTGCGCGCGGACTTGGTGCAAGAACTGCAGTGGGTTATCGAGCTTTGGACCAAGCACGCCGCCGATCGCCGCGGACCGAAGCACACGGCCTATGCCGCGGCCTTCTTCGACGTGCTCAGCGGCGAAGCTCTGATCGATCTCCAGGGCCAGCACTCCGTAGTGGCTGACCTCTTTCTGGGTTGCGCACGAGCGGGCGTACCAGGCGCCGCCGAGGCCCATACTGCCCTGGCGCGGGAACTACTCACCAAGAGCCTCGATCCGAACACGGGCCTACCGCGCCGCTTCGATTGCACAACGGACGAGCCCATCGAAGCTGGCCCGGTGGAGCCGCACACGCACTTGGCCTACTTGGTGGACCTGGCCGAGCATGGTGCGCCTGGACTACCGGATGACCTGCGCGAGCTAGCGGCCACTGCAGCAAGCCGCATGGCGGCGACCTTGCGCGAGCACGGGCCGCAGCCCGATGGCCAGCTATCTGCCAAGTTCGTGCCGAGCACCGCTGCGCCTATCGGTAGCTACCCGGCTCTGCGCCGGCTCGACGTGCCGGCCGCTCTGGCCGAAGTGGCGCGTATGGAAGGTCAGGCGCAGCCCCCGGTCGTGATCATCGATGCCCTAGCCCAGTTGCTCTTCACCCACACTTGGGTGGGCGAGTGGCACGAGATCGACCCGGGTTTCGACGACAACTTCGGTCACTATGGCGGGCGCGGCATGCAACTCTGGCAAGCCTACCCAGAGCTGCCGCTATTCCGCGAATTGGCCCTCTCCGGTTGGCGCTACTACGGCCCCCGTTGGCGCGATGCCCTTCGTTTCGGTGGCAATATCGCCGCGGACCAAGTGCGTTGCTGGCGCATATTTGCCCAGGCGGCCACGCTCGACGCCAGCATCGTTCCGGAGCTCGCGCCCTTGCTATGCGACGGCCTACGCATGCACTGGAAAGGCCAGCAATACGACGGCGGTGCCTGGGGCGATGTGACTGTCAAGGCCTTCGATCCCAAGGCTCACCTGCAGGTGGGGGATACCAAGGGCGTGCCGCAGAACATGGTCACCGGATTCGCCACGCTCTACGACCGGCGCTTCGCCGAAGCGCCGGGGGGGATGCCCTTGACCGAATTGCGCGCGCGCTTCGTAGCGGTCTTGGCTAGCACGCGCGAGCACTACCGCCGGCCCTTCGGCTACCTCTCCACCCGCACCGAGGTGCAGGGCGCCAACTACTGCGGTGGCGAGATGCGCTTGGCCGCGGGCTTGATGGACATGCTCCACGCCTTGGACCTCGCTCACCCGCAGTAAGGCGGAGACTGATGGACCAGCCGATTCTTGAGCATGCGCGGGTGGGAGGGTCGCTGGTGATTCTGGCTCCCGCGACGCCGGAGCTAGGGCGCGCGATTCACGGGCGCTTGGCTGGCGCTAAGGATCTATACGAGTGGCTGCACTGGGACGGTCCCGTGAACGAGCAGGACATGGCGGCGCGCTGGGGCGACTGGCGTTCGCAGGAGGACTTGGCGGCGGGCGTGGACTACGTCTTCGCCCTGCTCGATCCGCAAGGCGGCGCGCCAGTAGGGGAGCTAGCCCTGTGCTTTCGCGGCCATAACTTCGTGGGCGACCTTGCCTATTGGATCCTGCCCGAGTTCCAGGGCGCGGGGCTCGGCAAGCAGGCGGTGGGGTTGGCCATTTGGCTGGCCTTCGAGCATCTCGGGGCGAGCTTGCTCACGGCGGATGTGATCGTGGGTAATGAGCGCTCGGCAGGTTTGCTAAGCGGGCTGGGTTTTCGCAAGGCGGAGGAGCAGCCCAGTACGCGTCAGCTGGCTGGCTCGGAGCTCTCCGCAGATCGGCCCCAGTGGACATTCACCCTGGGCCGCCGCAGTTGGCTGCGCCGGGCTGACGCTACACAGCCCAAGGCGGCAGAAGTCCGGTAGTCGGACAGGCAAGCCGCACGCTGGCGGGATGATGCTGGCGCAGGTGCTGCGCGCGGGAGGTGGAAGGTCGGAACCGGCGGCACTCGGCCGCTGGCCGGAGGCTGGCGATGGGAGGGTCGGGGTTGCAGAGGGGCGGGAGGGCTGTTCGCTGGTGCTCCGGCGCGCCCAACCCTCAGCACCAGGCGATCCCTCCTGCGCCCCGCGCCCTCCACTCCCCCCTTCTCCAGCCCTTGCCCCGGCCTTCTCCAGCCCCTGCCCCGGCCTTCGGCCGGCTCCAGATCGTCTACTCCTCAGCAACGGTGGATGGCTCTCCCACTCATCGCCGGGTTCTGCCCCGATTCGGCTGGTGAACCAGCCAGCGGCGGTAGCCGGCGGATCCCCGCCTCTACCTGGTCAGCCGCTTCCATTGGCTCCAAGTGGCCACAAGCAGGCTAGGAACCGGGCTCCAGGGCGCTAACGCGGGGCGCAGCCCAGCTTCGGACAGCGCTTGCAGCGCTTCCGGGGCGGTTTTTCGCAGCAGACCTTCTTCAGGGGCTGCTTGGCCTTCTCGGCTTTCTTGGACTTGGATCCCATGGAGGTAGTGTCGTCTGCGACGACCGGCGAAGTCTAGGCGAATGAGACGCATTCGCAACAAGGGTTCAGGTTTTTTGTACCCAAGGTTGCTTCTGAGCAGGGATCGCCACAATAGGCGCATGATCGATCAGGACCCCAAAATCCTCCAGTTGCTTGATGAGATTGTGGCCATGGAGCTAGGAGGAGTTCTGCGCTTCACGCACTACTCGCTCATGGTTACGGGGCCCTATCGCATCCCCATCGTGGAGTTCATGCAGGGCCAAGCCACGGAGGCCCTAGCCCACGCCCAACGCGCCGGTGAAATCCTCACCGGCCTCGGCGGCCACCCGACCATGCACGTCTCCGCCATCGAGGAAACCGGCAAGCACTCAAC
>JBLIOL010000204.1:0-10325 GCA_047639615.1 Planctomycetota bacterium
AGCCGCGGAAGTCGCAGTCGTGCAGGCTTACGTTGGACTGTTCAAAGGAGGCGCCGCCGCCGTTGCCGAAGCCGGCGGTGTTGCCCTCGAAGCTGACCCGCGTCAATCGCACGCTGGCGTTGCGGGTGCGCAAGCCGCCCACGCCAAAGAAGGCGTGGTTGTTCTGGAAGCGGCAGTCAGCGGCCAGGAGTCGCCCGCCATCCACGAATCCGCCGCCCGCTTCAAAAACGGGCGTGATGAAGAAGCTGCCGTTGTCGAGCACCTCCACGCGCTCGAGTCGTAGCTCGGAGTCGCGCGAGTAGAAGCCCGCGGCTTCGCCGGCGAACTCCGCTCCGCGCAAGATGCAATCGGCCAGTAGCAGGTCGGTTTCCAGGGCCTGCAAACCGCCGCCGAAGCCGAGTGCCGATCCGTCGCCGTTCAGGAGCGAGAGCCCGCGCACGCTGCTGCCGGCGCTGGCCGCGCCTTCCACGCGCAAGGCCGGCGCGCTGTGGCCGGCATCCACGAGGGTGCTCGCAGGGCCCTGCTCACCTGTTAGGTGCAGGGCCTTGCCAGCTAGCACCAGGTTCTCCGCGTAGATGCCTGGCGCGATCGAGAGCGTGTCGCCGGAGAGCGTGCCGCCCTCGTCGATGGCGTACTGGATGGAGCTGTAGGGCATGCCCGCCGACCCATCTCCGGGGGGCTGGCTGGTCACATCCACGAACCATGTGCTTTGGGCGGTGGCGGGCGCGAGCAGGCTTATGAGCAGCCAGGGTGCGAGGGTGATCTTCTTCATGGGAGGGCCGGGTCTGGTCTCCTCAATCCGAGGCGGCTCTCCCTAGGGGTTCTCAATTCTCCTGAACCCGCACGGGATTCCCTTACTTGGCGCGCAGTTGCTGCCCAGATCGCACAAGCCGGTAGAGGGTGCGGTCTTCGTGGTCCAAGAAGCGCACCTCAAGGCTGGGCTCTGCACCGGTGGTGTCGGCATTGAAGAGCGCGAAGGACTGCGTCGGGTCACCATCCCATTCCAAACCTGGATGGGGTTGATTGGCGGCGGCGATGACGCGGTTGGCCAAGGGCGAGGTAATGACCTCCAAGAGGTCGTACCCGAGCACGTCCGCGGTGGCGTGGTTGACCACGCGCGAGCGGTGGATGTCCCCGCCCACGAGCACGACCCCGTCGATGCTTTCGGAGGCTAGGAAGCGCACGAGCTCCTTTCGTTCGTGGGCGTAGGTGCCCCAGTGGTCGGTCTTTGTGGGACGCACGGATCCGTTCCAAATCATGCCCGTGGCGAGCAGCTTGAAGTCCGCTGTTGAGTGCTTGAGTCCATGCTTGAGCCAGCGCCATTGGCTGGCTCCGAGCAGGGATGGTTGGGCAGGCGCGAAGGGCGACTTGGTGGTGGCGGCAAACCAGCGCGCATCCAGCAAGAAAACCTCGACAGGACCCCAGCGGAAACTGCTGTAGATGCCTGCGCCGCCTTGGCCGTAGGTGGGTTGTAGGTGGTACTCCATGAAGCCCTGGCGTGAGCCGCGCTTGCCCGGCAGGCGACCGTCGGTGTCGTTGCGGCCGAAGTCGTGATCGTCCCACGTGCCGTAGAACGGCAGCTTGGCTTGCAGGGCGCGCAGCTCGGGGACTGCGTAGAGCGCGCGGTAGCGCGCGCGCTGCACGAGCACGTCGGTGCTGTCGATGTAGGGCGTGTCGCCGAGGGTGACCATGGCCTGCGCACCACTGCGCTCAATGGCCTGCCAGATCGGTTGAGAGGGATACTTGCGGTCGTCCGCACAGGAGCCAAAGGCTAGGCTGACCTTGGCGGGCGCGTCACTCTTCGGAGGCGTACGGAAGCTGTGCTCCTTGGGGCCGATTCCGTAGCGGTAGGTGCTGGCTGGTAGCAACCCCGGCGCGAGCCAGGTGAGCACGAAATCATGTTCGGCCCTGGCGCGGGCGCTTTGGCGAAAGACCTCCTGGCCCTCTTCATCGACAATCCGCAGCTGGCGTTCACCGGGTCCATCGAGGCGTGCCCAAATCCGAACGCTGGCGGGGCGCAGGTCTCCGAGCATAGGGCCGTGGGTCAGCGCCGGCGGGCCCGGGCTTGCCGCGGCAGGGTCCTGAGCTTGAAGCTCCAGCATGAATAGGGTTCCGACCAGCAACAGGGGGAGAAGGCGCATGGGGCTCACTCTAGCTAAACTGCCATCAGGCAAAGAACCTGTCCCACGGACCACTCGCTGGCCGGAGTGCGTACCCTGTGCGCCCGTGATACCTGACTTCGTACAACAAGACCTCGCCACACTAGGCCTGACCCTCGACAGCGCCGTTCTCGAGCGCCTCGAGGCCTACTTGGAACTCCTGCTCGAGGCCAACAAGAGCTTCAACCTGACCGCGATCCGTGAATTGGATCCGGCCTGGCGGCGCCTGATCATTGACAGCCTGACGCCCTTGCCGGTGCTGGAGCTAGCACCAGGTGCTCGCGCTATCGACATCGGGACCGGAGCCGGCCTGCCGGGTCTGCCCTTGGCAATCGCGCGTCCCGACGTGCACTTTTCCTTGGTGGATTCCACGGGCAAGAAGATCAACTTCCTGCGCTCGGTGGTGGAAGCTCTGCAGTTGGAGAACGTCGAGCTGCATGCGGACCGCATCGAGAACCTTGGGCAAGAACGCAAGCACCGTGAGACCTACGACCTGGCGACCAGTCGCGCGGTCGGCCCCATGAATATGGTGCTCGAGTACTCCCTGCCTCTGCTTCGGGTGGGCGGCGTGATGCTCGCCATGAAGGGGCCCAAGGTGGTGGAGGAGCTGGAGACGAGTAGCGATGCCATGCTCAAGCTGGGCGCGGGCGACTTGGATCTAATCCCCGCCTACCCGGAGTCTTTCGAGAACGAATTGGTTCTGGTGCGCGTGCAGAAGGAAGAGACCACCCCGCGCATGTACCCGCGCCTTCCCGGGACGCCGAAAAAGGAACCTCTGTAGCCATAGCGCGGGTGCGACGCTTACAGCCGATTGCTTAGGAGTAGGCTCCAGGACGGTGCTTCCGGCGTGGGTTGCAAACAGGAATCCCCAAGGGATGCTAGGTTGAGGGAGTGAGCATCTCCAGCTCACTGACCCCATCCTCCACTCTTCTACAGGGTTTGCTCAGCATGCGCATCTCTCTATTTCGTCTCAACACTCTCGTCCTACTCAGCGGCATGGCCGCAGCGCAGGGGCCCGAGATCATTCACTACACCTTCGACAATGGCACTGCTAGTAACTCGGCAGTGCCCGGCGTAGGCGATGGCACCGTAGTGGGTGGCGTTAGCTTTGTGACCGGTAACAGCTGCACCAACGCCAGCGCCGGGGCCGCGCAATCGGACAGCGCAGCAGAGATCGACGCGGGCTGGACCGTCGACCTGGGCATGGATAGCTGGACCATCGGCATGCACCTGGACCTGACCGGCGGGAGCAACGGCTTCCAGTACTACTTCGGCAGCCAGAGCACCGGTGGCATGCGTTGCTTCTCCGCTGGGGCGGCGGGCGTGGACGGCATCATGATGCGCACGCTTCAGGACGATGTGATCCTGCCGGGTGGCGCCCTCGCCAGCGCGCCCACTCACGTAGCCTGGGTCTACGACAACACTGTGCCTGAAGTTCGCGGCTATGTGGACGGAGTGAATGTGATCACGGTGCCCCAGAGCGCGCCGATCAACCTGGTGGGAACCGCGGCCGACTTCAAGGTCATGACCTACACCACCAACATGCTCAATGGCAATGTGATGGATGACTTCCGCATCTATCGTCACGCCATCGATCAAGCGGAGCTTGATGCCTGGATCAACTGCAGCGGTGGGGGACTCGGTACTACCTACTGCGACCCGGCCGTTATCAACAGCACCGGACTGCCTGGAATCCTGCGCGCTACCGGCAGCGACGTGGCACTCGATGACGACTTCACGCTCACGGCGACGCAAGTACCGGATGGCGAGTTCGCCATGTTCGTTGCTAGTCGAACCCAAGGCTTGATCACGAACCCGAGCGGCAGCCAGGGCAACCTGTGCGTGATCGGCAACATGGCCAGCTTCCGAGCCGCGGGCCAAGTGGGGCAGATCGCCGGTGGCATGTACAGCGTTCAGCTGCCGCTCGGCAACTTCCCCGAGCCGCCGACAGGCAACGTGACCGTGATGGCCGGCGACACCTGGTACTTCCAATGCTGGCACCGCGACACGCTGACCAGTATCGGCTTGACGACGAACTTCACCGACGCGGTGGAAGTGCTATTCCAGTAAGGCTGCTGCCTACTGCTGGACCAGCAACTCGTAGGCGTCGACGGTTCGCCACTGAATGCCCGGCTTCAAGACAGCCTGTACGTAGACGAGCGTGCCGGCGAGCCCGAAGACTTCCGCGGACGGTATGGGGAAGTCGAGGGTGCCGGTGCAGTTGCTGGAGGGCACGCTGACTTGCATCGGGCCCACGCGCCGCATAGTGCTCACGCAGAGGTTTGCGGAGTCGACAATGGGCGTGAAGTACGCATTCAACCCCAGGGATAGGAATCCAAGGGTGGCGCTCTCAAGACCGTCTACGTGATACACGGCCTGGCCTACTCCACTTCCGGACAGATGGCCGGTCATGTTGGTGGTCGAATTCGCTGGGCAGCTTGAGGAATAGATCACGCCCGGGCAAAACAGGACCGGCTCGGTTGTGTAGGCGGGATCAAAGGCTCGTGCCCCTATGTCCACCACGCTGCCGTCGGGATCGAGAGGGGCGCTGGGGTCACCGGCGTCGATGCAAGGTGAAGCGGGAAGCAGGTGGGCGTCGTAGGCGATTTGACTTGCGAGCATCGGGCTAGCGACAAAGTTTCCGATACCAGGAAAGGCCTTGCCGAGGCAACACCAGGTGACGTCGCCACCCATGGGCGCGGTGATGTCTGCCTTGCGGCTGAACTCGAAGATGCAGTGGGTGACCGGGCCCGCGAGCGCGCCGAGGAACATGGTCTCGTTGTAGGGGGTCGACGATGTTCCGCGGGTGGGGTTGCGACTGAAGGTGCAGTGGGTCGCGCTGCCTGGGCCGGCCGAGGGGTAGCCCGCAGGTGCTCCACCGAGCCAGACTGCGGCGCCGCGCTGGGCCCTATTGCCGAAGAACTCGCAGTGTTCGAGGTCGGCGAGAGCCGCAGCTCCACCGACGCCACCGACGCCAGAGAGCACCGATACGCGGTTGTCGATGAACACCGTGCGTAGCGCCGATCCGCCGTAGATACCACCGCCGACTATCGCCCTGTTGTTCTGGACCACACAGTCGACCAAGTCGCTCATGAACGCTCCGCCGCCGGGACCGGTGGTGACGAAGAAGTTGTTGTAGTTGCGTTCCAAGAGACAGCCTGAAAGCTGGCTCCAGGAGGCGGCTCCTCCATTCTTTTTGGAGCGGTTGTAGTCGAAGTGGCAATCCAGTGCAGTGCCTCCGTAGATGGCTCCGCCGCTCTGGTAGGCCAAGTTGGCATCGAAGGCGCAGCGTGTGTACACGGCTGGGCCAAACCCGGCGCCACCGTAGGAAGCAACCTGGTCGGTGAACTGAGTATCAAAGACCTCAAGCGTTGAGTTCGGGCCGCAATACACACCCCCTCCCTCACGCGAATAACCCTGGCTGCCGTTTCCAAGGACATCTAGGTTCCGGAGAGTTACGCTCGAGCGCAGGCTGGCGAGGCCGCCGCCCGGAGAGTTTTGAAAACCATAAGAGTAGGTTTGGTTGTTGAGCAGGATGCCTCCATCCCAGTTCAAGGACGCGTTCTCAATCAGAACACCACCTCCTTGTTTCGCATGGCAGGCGCGCACTGTCACCTGCTCGAAAGAAGGCGCCGCGCCCTCGATGATGGCGATGCCACCACCTCGGCGTGCGTCACTGTTGCGGACTACCACGTCTTGAAAAGTCGGGGAGCTATTGCGAATGAGGATGCCGCCGCCGGTTAGCGCACTGTTGATCAGCGTTCCGCTGCCGCCGTTGATCCGCATGTGGCGCAGCACACTCCCAGGGCCTTCGCCGGAGGCGATCAGAACGCCGGTCCCCGTCGGTGGCTTGATCACGGGGTACTGTGTTCCGGAGGCGTCCGCCTGGCCTTCAATCGTGATCGCCTTGCCGGCGAAATCCACACTCTCCGGATAGTCGCCCAGGGCAACGCTGAGCAGGTCGCCGTCTAGGGTCGTGGCTGCATCGACCGCAGCTTGAATCGAGGAGTAGGGGTCCGTCTGGGTGCCGGTACCCGGCGAGGTGTTCGCCACATCCACGTACCAGGTGGTCTGGGCGGTGGCGCTGGGGGCGAGTAGGGCGAGAGCTAGCCCGAATGCTGCGAGGCTGGGGAATTGCATGGGCCTATTGAAGAGTCACAAGTACAGGGCTCGACCAGGCGGCGCCGGTGGGGGATGCGGGGCTGCGCATGAGCGCTTGGAAGCCGAGGGTTGTGCCGGCGAGGGCGGCATGCGCGGGGGCCGTGGTGGTCACTTGTGTGAGGGTCGCTCCGCTCGTGATTGTGTCTTGTACGTGGCTCAAGGTGCCGGGCGTCAGCCAGGCTGCTCCGAAGGGGGATTGCCAGGGGGCGCTTGTGGGGACACGCGAGAGGTAGAGGAGTGCGAACTCGCCGTCGAAGCCTTGTAGCTCGAAGGTGAGAGGAGCGCCTAGAGCGGCGGAGCTCGGGCCAAAGAGAGTGCGAGTCTCGTAGGCACCGATGTCGCGCATGCCGATGCTGTCGAGGTCGCCGTCTTGATTGCGCGGGACTCCGTCTAGATCCAACGTGTCGAGCGGCGGCAAGCAATCCAAGCCAGCGGATCCGTGGGCCAAGCGGTAGTCGCCGCTGAATGGGTCTACGAAATTAGGGCTGGCGGCGAAGTTACCGCTATGACCGAGGGCCATGGGGTCATCGATGATCGTGTTCTCCACTTGGAAGTGAGCGCCAGGGATGGACCAGAGGTCGGTGTCGTTGTCGCCGAAGACACAGTCGCGGATGAGTACGTCTGTTGTGCCGTAGGCATTGAGAGCGGTGTCATGACCAGCAAGTGTGCAGCGCTCGAGGTGGACGCTGCCATCTGCGAAAATACCGTAGGTCGAAAGGCAAGGAGAGACCAGGGCGCAGTCAAACATGCGCAGGGAAGTGTTGCCAGTTTGATAGTCACGAACGATGAACCCGTACGTGGCTTGATCGCCGATCACGAATTGGCAGTGCTCAAACTCAAGGTCGAGTATCCCGCCTTCCTCGGCGTAGCCCACCAGATTGGTGTTGTAACCGCTCGACCAGAGCATCCGACTGTCGCGCATGCTGAGTTGGGTGTGCGCGCCATACCTGCTGCGGATACTTAGACCGATCGTGCAGTCTTCGAAGGTGCAGTCATCCAGCCGAACTCCACTAGCATCCATGGCAGGTTCGTTGATGCGGCAGCGTACGCCGGTACTCTTCTCGCGGAAGGTCACGGACCTCAGCGTTGCCCGGCGGATCGCGGGGTTTCCCGGTTCTACTCGGAGCTTGACGCCGATCCCTGGTGAATCGAGGGTCAGGTTCGTAAGGCCCGTTTCCCAGCTCGTCGATTCCTGGTCCTCTCCGATCGTAATCTGGCCACTGAAGATGATGATCCCCGCGTGGCCCTGACCCTCAAGCCGAACCTTGTCGCGCAGGACAAGCGGAAAATTCTCGCCCCCGGCTAGGTTGTACTGACCGGGAAGTACGTGGACCACGTCCACTTCAGGTCCGGCGACCGGGCCCAACTGGACGAGGGCATAGGTGACCGTGCGCCAAGCATCAGCTTCACTGGTGCCTCCATTGGCGTCGTCGCCGTTGATGGGATCGACCCATACATCCGCGGCGCATGCGTCCGAGACGAGAGCAGGGCAGGCGAGGAAGGCAGCGAACGCGAGTGAGCGAAGGACCATGGGGTGCTCCAAAGTGGTGGGACTGCCAGGTCCAAACGCACGCTAGCACAAGCCGCCTACACGCGCTGCAGAATCCCGCGGCAGACCCGGGTGTGGGTCTGCCACGTAGGGAAGTACTGAGCGATCTAGCGCAGGTAGGGCTTCGCGAACAGTGCGTGTTCGCTCTTGAGCACTGCGAAGTCCTTAGCGCTGAGGCTCAGTTGGGTGCGTTGGAGCATGCCGAAGAACCAGGTTGCTTCCGCCGGGGAGATGGGGCATCCGACGTTGCCGGCGGGGGCGTCGCTGTTGGTGATGGCCTTGCCGTCGCCGTCTAGGATCACAAACCACGGGATGCCGCCTTTGTCGGTGCCGCGTAGGCGCAGGGCAACCTCGGCGCCGTGCTGCATGCGGTCCACGTCGATCTTGAAGAGGATGTAGTCCTTGGCCAGCAGACTGCTGACCTTGGGGCGCTCGAAGTAGGCTTCGAGGCGCCCGCACCAGCCTCACCAGGGCGCGCCGAGGTGCACGAGCAGGCGCTTGCCGCTCTGCTTGGCTTGCTCCTGCACGGACTTGTAGAGGACCTCCGCATCCTGGGGCTTGGGCTTGTACTTGAGCAGGGTGGCTTCGATGCGCTCGGGATTGAACTTGCCCGCGTCCTGCCAATCGGCCAGCAGCAGGTGGGTCAGCTTCTGACCCTTGCCATCGAGCAACGTGACCGCCGGAAGGCCAGCCATCATGTCCACCCCGAGTCGGCTGGCGAGGGCGCGCACGCCCTCATCCTTGGCGCCTACCCAGGTCCGCACGTACTCGTATTGCATCAGCTTGGACAGCTTGCGATTGGCGCGCAGCACGGCCTTGAGCGGGTCATCGCCCACGGTGTGCTCGCTCCACAGGATGAAAGCGCGGCGATTATCGTGCTGGGCCTTCGCGACGGCGCTGGCGACCTGTGCGATGGCGCTGGGCTGGGCTTTGGCGGCGGGCGCTTGCTCGTGCTCTTGGCCGGCGCCGATTGGGGCCAGACACAGGGTAGCGATAGTCAGCAGCGCCCCGCGGGCGAGCTTGGTGGCCATGGACATGGTGGTTCCTTGGGGCTTGGTTGGGTGGCTACTGTACGAGACATGCGTAATCTCGCCGCACCCTCGGGGGTGCAGGGTAGCTTAGGGCCTTCGTCACTCCTGCCTCCCCCAGATTCCATGCGCTTCCTCCACGTCTCGATCCTTCCCTTGGCCGCAGTCGCTCTGTCTGCGCTCGTGTCGTGCGCCGCGCAGGACACCGTGCCCGAGGGCTTCACCCGCCAGGATCAGCTTCGCGGCTCGATCACCGCCGAGCGCGAGTGGTGGGATGTGCAGCACTACGAGTTGCGCCTGCGCGTGCGGCCGCAGGCCAAGAGTATAGAAGGCTCGAACGGGATCACCTTCAAGACCCTGAGTGCGGGTCAGCGCATGCAGGTAGACCTGCAGCCGCCTCTGGAAATCAGGCGCGTGACCCACGGGGAGAACGAGCTCAGCTTCGAGCGTGAGGGCAATGTCTACTGGGTGGACTTTGGCACGCCGCTCGCCGCTGGCGTGGAGGAACGCATCGAGGTCTTCTACGGTGGCTTGCCCCTCGAGAGCGAGAATCCGCCCTGGAGCGGGGGCTTCTCTTGGGATACCGACGAGCGCGGGAATCCGTTCATTGCCACCACCTGCCAGGGGCTGGGCGCGAGCGTTTGGTGGCCCAACAAGGATCACGGCTACGACGAGCCGGACCGCGGCATGGACATCCACGTGACCGTGCCGGAGGAGCTGACCGCTGTCTCCAACGGCCGCTTGCTGTCCACCAAGCAGAACGCTAGCGAACACACGCGCAGCTTCCATTGGCGCGTCACGAACCCCATCAATAACTATGGGGTCAACGTGAACATCGGCAAGTACGTCTCCATGGGTGGCGTCTACACGGGCGAGTTCGGCCGGCTCGATACGGAGTACTGGGTGCTCGAACACCAGGTCGAAATCGCGCGCGAGCATTTCAAGGAAGTACCGCGCACGCTAGCGGCTTTCGAGCATTGGTTCGGCAAGTACCCCTTCTACGAGGACAGCTACAAGCTGGTAGTCGTGCCCTACCTCGGCATGGAGCACCAGAGTTCCGTGACCTACGGCAACGGCTTTGAGAACGGCTATCGTGGCCGCGATCTGAGCAAGACTGGCGTGGGACTAAAGTTCGACTTCATCGTCGTACACGAGACCGCCCATGAGTGGTTCGGCAACAACATCTCCATGTGTGATGCGGCCGACATGTGGATTCATGAGAGCTTCGCCAACTACGCGGAGTGCCTCTTCGTGGAGTATCACTTCACCGAGCAGGAAGCTCAGGACTACGTGATCGGATGCCGCGCCTTGATCGGCAACAAGGATACGATCATCGGTGAGTATGGGCTCAACCATTCGGGCTCGAGCGACATGTACTACAAGGGCGGCAACATGCTGCACAGCATGCGTCACATGCTGAACGACGAC
>JBLIOL010000205.1:0-10304 GCA_047639615.1 Planctomycetota bacterium
TGTGCCGGCGCTGCCGACTCCCTGTACGGATGGGGAGCGGGTCTTTGCTTACCTGGCGACGTATGGGTTGGTGGCCCTGGATCTGGATGGGCAGTTGCTTTGGGAGAAGCGCTTCCCACACCCTGGCAACGGGTTCGGTGTTGGGCTCTCGCCGCTGCTCGCCGATGGCAAGGTGATCTTGGTGCGCGACGGAGCACCGGAGGCTGCCATCTTCGCCTTCGACGCCGAGGATGGCAGCGAGGCTTGGAAGATCGATCGCTTCGGATTCATCGAGTCGCACGGTTCACCCTTTCTGTGGAAGAACGCCGGGCGCACGGAGCTGATCGTTGGGGGGACGGGGCAGGTGTGCTCCTTCGACCCGAGCAATGGCAAGCCGCTCTGGAATGTGACCGGGGTCACGATCTTCAACTGCACGACTCCGACCATGGATGCGGAGAGCTTGTACTTCGCTGGTTGGAGTACGGGCAACTCCAGTGGACGCTCCTTCTGGGAGGCTGGTTTCGGTCGCTCGCTCGAACTTAGCGACGCGGAGGTGGCCGACCCGAAGTTGATCTTTAAGCGCATGGATGCGAACGGCGACGGGATCTTGGTCCTCGACGAGATTCCGGAGAGTCGCTTCAAGGATGCCTTCGCGTTCTTGGACGAAGACGAGAACGGCACCTTGGACGAGGGTGAGGTGGTCGGCGACGACTCGAGATCCAAGCCCCCTGGCAAGAACGTCATGCTCGCTATCGCGCGCGGAGGGTCTGGCGATGTCACCGAAACCCATGTGCGCTGGAAGTGGTCGCGCGGACTGCCCTACGTGGCTTCACCGTTGCTCTACGGTGGACGCGTCTGGCTCGTGAAGGCCGGCGGTATGGTCTCGTGCCTGGATGCGGAGAGTGGTAAGCGCATCTTGGATCGCGAGCGTTTGGAGGATCGCTCCGAGTACTACATGTCGCCTGTCGGCGCCTTCGGTCATGTGATCCTGGGCTCTGCCGAGGGCACTCTCTATATCCTGAAGGCCGACTCTGATGAGCTCGAGATCGTGCACCAGGCAGACTTCGGCGAAGGCCTCTTCGCGACCCCGGCCATTGTGGACGGCAAGGTCTACCTGCGCACGGAGCGCACGCTCTGGGCCTTCGGCGCTAAGGATTGAATCGACCCTAGGGAGCCGCACCACTCGCGGCCGTTTTGCCCTCGTCACAGAAGTGTTTCGGAGCAGGGGTGAAAACGGTGGCGATTGGTGCGGCTCCGTATGGTTGGTTAGCGAGTGAAGGAGTAGACCTGCGCGTCGTGGCTCTGGCCGTGAATGCAGAGTCGGGCGCGGAGGGTGCCTTCGTGGGTGGCGCCGGCTTTTTCGGCTACGCGGAGGCTGGGTAGATTGTCTACGGCGGCGATGATCTCCAGGCGCTCGAGGCCGGTGTTCTTCATGGCCCAGTCGCGTGCTAAGCGGGTAGCGCGGGTGGCGGCGCCGAGGCCTAGGGCGGAGGTGCGTACCCAATAGCCCAGGTTGGCGCAGCGGTGCTCGCTGTTGATGGCGTTGATGCCGCAGCCACCGAGGAAGCGCCCGTCGGCTGCGACGATGGCGAACTGGAATTCGGTGCGCGTGAGCCAGTGGCCTAGTTGGAGGGCCACCCAGCCCGCGGCTTCGGATTGCTGGTAGCCGGGGCGACACCAGGGGAGCCAGGGGTGCACTTCGGCGATCGATTCGGTCGCCGCCTCGAAGAGGGACGCCGCGTCGGAGGCCTCGATAGGGCGAATGCGAACCTGGTTCATGGGTTTATGACCATACAGCTTCGGCGTGGGCGTATCGTCCGGCCCATGGATTCCAACCAGCGCTCCATTGCGGCACAGGTGCCGATGATGACGGCGGATCAGCTCCTAAAGGCGCCGGGGGCTGTGGTGATAGATCTGCGCACGCCGGCGGAGTTCGCGGTGGATCATCTGCCCGGTGCGGTCAACGTGCCGCTGCTCAGCGATGAGGGGCGCGCGCTGGTGGGCTTGCTCTATAGCCAGCACTCGCCGGAGGAGGCCTTCAGTGAAGGGCGCGAGTTGGTGACGCAGCGCGTGGAAGCGCTGGTGGCGGAGATCGCTGGGCACGTGGGCTGGGAGCCGCCGAAGGTGGACCTGGCCAAGCGCGTGCGCGAGATGACGGCGGCCGGAATCGCAGCCATGGAGCGCGACCTTGCTCCGGAGGCATTGGACTTGGATCTGGAGCGACCGGTGGTGCTGCACTGCTGGCGCGGGGGCTTGCGCTCGCGCAGTGTGGTGGCGCTGATGCGCAGCCTGGGGCTCGAGCGTGCGGTGGGCTTGTTCGAGGGTTACCGCGCTTATCGCGCGCGGGTGATCCAGGAGTTAGCGGCGTTTCAGTCCCCGCCGGCCTTCGCCCTGCGCGGATTGACTGGCGTGGGCAAGACATTGGTCCTGCGCGAGATCGAGCGCCTGCGGCCGAGCTGGACGATCGACCTGGAAGGCTGCGCGGGACACCGCAGTTCCCTACTCGGCATGGTTGGCCTGCAACCGGTGAGCCAGAAGGAGTTCGATACGAACCTGGCGGCGCGCGTGCGCGCCGGTTTCGATGGGCCGGTGGTGTACGAGGGCGAGAGCCGCAAGGTGGGGGATGTGATCATTCCCGGACCCATGTGGGCTGCGCTGCAGGGCGCTACCAATATCGAGCTGACCGCTTCGCCCGAGGTGCGCGGACGGGTGCTGATGGAGGACTATTTGGCGCGCCCGGAAGCGCGGCCGAAGTTGCGCGAGCAATTAGAGGCCCTGGAGGCGCGCATGGACGGAACCCATGACTTACCTCGGCTGCTCGATGAGCGCCGCGAGGCGGAGCTGGTTCAGGTGCTGCTGGAGCACTACTACGACCCGCTCTACCGCCGCAGCGAGAAGGGCAAGCAGTACGCGGCGAGTTTCGATGTGCAGGATCCGGTGCTTAGCGCGGCCGAAGTGGTGGCCTGGATCGAAGCGCAGTAGTAGCCTGGGCCGCCGCACCGCCCAGGCTCACTATGAAAACCGACGTCGCTACCGAATCATCCACAGGCCCCGCCCCGAAGTACCGCAAGGACTACCGCCAGCCCGACTATTGGATCGACACGGTTTGGCTCGACTTCGACCTGCACGATGGCAGTAGCACGGTGGGCGCAACCCTGAGCGTGCGCCGTAACGGGGAGCACGACCGGCCCCTGGTGCTCGATGGTGAGGAGCTAGAGACCTTGCTTGTTCAGGTGGGTAACGATGTGCGTGAAGCCGGCTCCGGCTACAGCATCGATGGGGATCAGCTGACCCTGGGCGATCTGCCGGCGGAGTTTGTGCTGACCACCGAGGTGCGCATCAAGCCCGAGTCCAACACGGCACTCTCGGGTCTGTACAAGACCAGCGGCAACTACTGCACCCAGTGCGAGGCCGAGGGCTTCCGACGCATCACTTGGTTCCTGGATCGCCCGGATGTGATGGCCGTCTATGAGGTGAGCATTAGCGCCGATGCAGCCACCTGCCCGGTGATGCTCTCCAATGGCAACAAGGTCAGCGATGAGTCTCTGCCCGATGGACGCCACAAAGTCGTCTGGCAGGATCCATTCAAGAAGCCCTCGTACCTCTTCGCCTTGGTCGCCGGCGACCTGCACTGCCACGGCGGCACCTTTACCACCATGTCGGGGCGCGATGTGCGTTGCGAAATCTGGGTTGAGCCGCGCAACAAGGATGCTTGCGAGCACGCGTTGCAGTCGTTGATGCACTCCATGACCTGGGACGAGGAGGCCTTCGGTCGCGAGTACGATCTGGATGTCTACATGATCGTGGCGGTCAACGACTTCAACATGGGCGCCATGGAAAACAAGGGCCTGAACGTCTTCAACTCGAAGTACGTGCTGGCGCGGCCTGACACGGCCACGGACTCCGATTACGAGGCCATCGAGAGCGTCATCGGCCACGAGTACTTCCACAACTGGACCGGCAACCGCATCACCTGCCGCGATTGGTTCCAGCTGACTCTCAAGGAGGGCCTGACCGTCTACCGCGATCAGGAGTTCAGCGCCTGGCGCACGAGTCCGTCGGTCAAGCGCATCGACGATGTAGCTGGCTTGCGCAGCGCGCAGTTCATGGAGGATGCGGGCCCCATGGCGCACCCGATCCGTCCCGAGTCGTACATCGAGATGGACAACTTCTACACCTCTACCGTGTACCAGAAGGGCGCGGAGGTGATCCGCATGTACCGCACCTTGCTCGGAGTGGACGGCTTCCGCAAAGGCACGGACCTGTACTTCGAGCGGCACGATGGCCAGGCCGTTGCATGCGACGACTTTCGTGATGCCATGGCGTCGTCCGCTGGGCGTGATTTCGAGCAGTTTGAGAACTGGTACCTGCAGGCGGGTACGCCCGTGCTCGAAGTGGAGAGCAGCTACGACGCTGCGGCGCAGACCTACGAATTGACCTTCCGGCAGAAAGCGCCGGCTGGTCAGGACGCGAGCCGCTTCCGGGCCATGCACATGCCCATTCGAATGGGGTTGCTCGCTCCCGATGGGGCGCCGCTTGCCTTGCACGTGGAGGGTGAGGCCGGCGGCGGTGAGCTGGAGCGCGTGATCGAGCTCGTGCAGCTCGAGACCTGCGTGCGCTTCACTCGGGTCGCAGCACAGCCCGTGGCTTCCTTGCTGCGCGCCTTCTCGGCGCCGGTGCTCCTGCGCTACACCCGTCCGCAGTCGGACCTGGCGCACCTGATGGCTCACGATACGGATGCTTTCACCCGTTGGGACTCGGGTCAGACGCTCTACGGGGATGCGATTCTCAAGCTCGCCGGCGATGCCGCGGGCGAAGCGAACTGGAGTGTGGAGAGCGCTCTGGTGGAGGCCTTCCGTGCGGTGCTCATCGATGAGCACTTGGACGGCTCGACGCGCGCACTGATGCTGGCCTTGCCCGGCGAGCGCGTGCTCTCCCAGGCCATGGATGTGATCGATCCGGACGCGCTCTACGCGGCGCGCAAGTTCGTGCGCCGCTCCCTGGCCCAGGCCTGCGCGGCGGAAATCGACACCATCTTCGCTGCCACCAAGTCCAGCGGAGCGTACGTGGCGGACAAGGGCGAGATCGATCGCCGGCGCCTGCACGGCACGGTCCTGTTCTATCTGGCTGTCGCCGATGAGGCGCGTGGGGCCGAGTTAGCCGCAGCGGAGCTGGCTGCGGCGGACAATATGACCGACACCATGGCGGCCCTGAGCTGCCTGGTGGGGCTGGATGTGCCCCAGCGGGAAACCGCCCTGGCCGAGTTCTACGGCCGCTGGAAGGATGACCCCCTTGTGCTAGATAAGTGGTTCACCCTGCAGGCCTGCTCGCGCCTGCCCGGGGCGGCCCAGCGCGTCTTGGATCTGGCGGGGCACCCGGACTTCAGCCTCCGAAATCCCAACCGTGTGCGGGCCCTGCTGGGCGCGTTTGGTCAGGCTAACCCCACCGGCTTCCACCAGCGCGACGGCATGGGCTACCGCTTCCTGGCCGACCAGGTGATCGCCCTCGATGGCAAGAACCCCCAGATCGCCGCGCGTTTGGTGGGTGGTTTCAACACCTGGAAGCGCTACGACGCGGCCCGCCAGGCCCTGATGGGGGCCGAGCTGAAGCGTATTCAGGACCAGGACGGGCTGAGCAAAAACACCTCCGAGATCGTATCCCGGGCCCTCGCCTAGCTCCTTTCGGCGCCTCACAACAAGAACGGCGGGCGGCGGTTGTAGGGGCCCGGGAGGCGGATTATCCTGCCGGCTCTCGGGTCTGGCTCCCAGTCCCATCGTCGTCCCCGACCTGCAGCGAGCTCTCCACGACATGTGCGGCTTCATTGGCATTTTCGGACCGGAAGGTACCGACGTTGCCCATCAGATCTACGAGGGCCTACTGGCCGTTCAGCACCGCGGGCAAGACGCCGCCGGGATCACCACCTTCACCGATCGCTTCAAGGTGAAGAAGGGCTTCGGCCTGGTGGTTGAGGTCTTCAACGAAGACAACATGACCCGCCTAAAGGGCAACCTTGGGCTCGGGCACGTGCGCTACCCAACCGTGGGTGGCAACTCGGACGAGGACGCGCAGCCCTTCCACCACACCTTCCCGCTCGGGACGGCCATGGTGCACAACGGCAACGTGACCAACTTCGTGGAGCTGCACGAGACGCGTTTCCTTGATAAGGGCACGCGCCTAAACTCCTCCTGCGATCTTGAGGTGATCCTGTACGTCTTCCAGCAGGGCCTCGCCGAGCGCTACAAAGACAAGGGCACGGTCGACGTGGACGATGTGTTCTACGCGGTCGAGAAGGTCTACAAGGAAGTCCATGGCGCGTATTCCGTCTGCGCCATGATCGCGGACGTCGGCATGGTCTGCTTCCGCGACCCCTACGGCATCAAGCCCATCTGCTTCGGCGAGCGCGAGGACGAAGGCGGCAAGTCCTACGCCTGTGCTTCCGAGAGCGTGGTGCTCGACGTGAATGGCTACGAGCGCACGCTCGCCATCGGCCCGGGTGAAGCGCTCTTCGTGGACATGGATCGCAAGATTCACCAGCGCAAGCTCTCGAGCAACGAGCACACCCCGTGCATCTTCGAGTGGGTCTACTTCGCCCGCCCGGACTCTTTCCTGGACGAGGCCTCGGTCTACAAGACCCGCCAGCGCTTCGGCCAGGCACTCGGCAAGCAGTGGCGCGAGTCGGGCGCTCCCATGCCGGATGTGGTGATTCCGGTTCCGGATTCAGCGCGTGATGCGGCATTGGCCGTGGCGCTCGAGCTAGGTGTTCCGTACCGCGAAGGCTTGGTCAAGAACCGCTACATCGGGCGGACCTTCATCATGCCCGACCAGAAGAGTCGCAGCGATTCGATCCGCCGCAAGCTGAACACCATCCCGATCGAGTTTGAGGGCAAGAAGGTCCTACTCGTGGATGATTCGGTGGTTCGCGGCAATACCTCCCGGCGCATCGTCGCCATGGCGCGCGAAGCCGGCGCGAAAGAGGTCTACTTCGGTGTGACCAGTCCGCCGCTGGTGGCTCCCTGCCCCTACGGCATCGACATGGCCAGCAAGAAGGAGTTCATCGCCGACGGTCGCACGGTGGCGGAGGTCGGCGAGAGCCTGACCGTAGACCACCTGCTCTACTTGGACCGCGAAGCCATGAACGCAGCTGCGAGCTGGGGTAATGACAAGCTGCAGAAGTTCTGCAACGCGTGCTTCACCGGCGAGTACCCGACTCCTGAAGTGACCCTCGAGCGCCTCAAGGCCATCGAGGCCGAACGCGTGGAGCACCGGGACAACGTGCCCACCGTATAGAGCGGGGTAGGCTTCCTCCGTCCTATGCGCGTCCTCGTCACCTCGCCCGTCTTTCCGCCCGACCTGGGCGGGCCGGCGGTGTACGTGCCCTCGGTGGCGCGCTTCCTGCAGGAGCGTGGCCACGAGGTGAAGGTGGTGGCCTTCTGCTCCGACCCGGAGCCGAAGGGCCATCCATTCCCGGTGATCGCAATCAGTCGCGGCAACCTTCTGGTGCGCTACCTGAAGGCCTTCCGCATCGTCTGGCGCGAGGCGCGCGGACAGGATGTGGTCTACATCAACGAGCACCTCGCTCTGCTGCACGTGCTCGCGGCGCGCTTGGCTGGCGCTCCAACGGTGATCCGCATCATGGTGGACGGCTCCTGGGAGATCGCCCACCGCAAGGGATGGTGCGGCGGGGATGACATCGTTACCTATCAGCAGAAGAGCTACGGCTGGAAGGTCGGACTGGTGCGCTTCCTGCAGCGGCGTTGGTGGGGTGGCTGCAAGCACATCATCTCCTGCTCCGAGTTCCTGCGGCAGATCCTGATCCAGAACCATGGCGTGCCGGCGGAGAAGGTGCAGCGCATATTCAACGGCTACCACGGTCCGGAGCCCGGCAGTGTTACGGCCTCGCGTACGGCGGCGCGCGAGCAACTCGGCCTGAACCCGAAGCCGCGCTATCTGTTGACCATTTGTCGGCTGATGAACTGGAAGCGTGTGGATGGAATCATGCGCGCCATGGTGGGTTTGCCCGACGACGTGCAGCTGCTGGTGGCTGGCGATGGCGACATGCTCGAGGAGTGGACCGCCCTGGGCATCGAGCTCGGCATCGAGTCACGCGTGCATTTCCTGGGCAACGTGCCTCACTCTGAGATCCCGCTCTACATCCGTGCTGCCGAGGTTTTTGTGCTCAATTCGGAGTACGAAGGACTCTCCCACACCCTGCTCGAAGTGCAGGCCCTCGGGACCCCTATCGTCGCCAGCGGCGTGTGTGGAAATCCGGAGGTGGTGGAGGACGGGGTAAATGGGCTGCTAGCGGACCCGCGCGACCCCGATACCCTGCGTGAGGCCCTCAAGCGGCTGCTTGGGGATCCCGATCTTGCGCAGTCCTACGCGCAAGAGGGGCTTCGCCGTGCTGTGGATTTCACACGTGAGGGCACTTTCAGTCAGGTGGAGCAGGCGCTTGCCAAGGCGGCGGGCATGGAGCTCTAGCCAGCTATGAGACACGCCAGCGGGCGACTTGCGGGAGATTCTGAATCAAAGACGGAGTCCTTCCACGGCCCGGACCCTCTAGAGCCCGATATACTCCGGACCGACCTCACGTTGAGGTCAGGTTGATTTTCCCGCGACTCTCCCGCGGTTAGCGCCTTAAGCGGCACAGAGCACAGTCATGAAGGTCTTATTTCTCGGCGAGTACCTCCCCCAGGAGATGCTCGGAATCATGTGGCTCTCCACAGCCATCAAGGCTGCCGGCCACGAGACCAAGGCGCTCTTCCTGCCCGACAAGGACTGGATCGAGCAACTCAAGGAATACAACCCGGATGTGGTGGCGTACTCCGTCACTACAGGCATGCACCTGTACTTCTTGGACATCAACAAGAAGGTCAAAGAGGTTCTGCCGGACACCTTCACCATCATGGGCGGTCCGCACGCGACCTACACGCCCGAGGTGTTGGAGCTGAACGATCACTTGGACGCGATCTGTCGCGGCGAAGGCGAGGAGTGTTTCCCCGAGCTGCTGGACGCGCTGGAGAAGGGCGAGGACTACACCAAGATCGAGAACATGTGGTTCCGCGACAAGACCAGCGGCGAGATCCTGGTCAACGGTCAGCGCGGGCCGGCGCAAGACTTGGACGCCCTAGGCTTCCCCGATCGCTCGGTGGTCTACGACGCAGGCTCCATGTACAGGGACTCGGATCGCAAGGTCTTCGTGACCCAGCGCGGCTGCCCGATGAACTGCTCCTTCTGCTTCCACCACGCGCTCAAGAAGAAGGTCTACTCGGCCACCAACGCCAAGTACGTGCGCAAGCGTTCGGTCGATCACGTGATCGCCGAGATCAAGGATGTGCGCGATAAGTACAACCTGAAGTTCGTTCACTTCCTGGACGACATCTTCAATCTGTCGGGCAAGTGGCTGACGGAGTTCTGCGAGAAGTACCCCAAGGAAATTGGGCTGCCCTTCGACTGCATCCTGATGGCGAATATGACCAAGGAGCGTCATATCGAAATCCTGAAGAAGGCCGGCTGCGTCTATGCGCGCATCGCCTTCGAGTCGGCCAACGACTACGTGCGTAACGCCGTCTTCCGCAAGAACACCACCCTTCAGCAACTCGAGGATTCCTCGGCTTGGATCAAGAAGCACGGTATCCGTCTCGGATCTCTGAACATGCTCGGCGGCCCGGGTGCGACCCTCGAGGACGAGCTCGACACCGTGCGTCTTAACATTCGTTGCAAGGTGGACCACCCGCTGGTCTCGATCATGCAGCCGTACCCCATGTTCGACATCGCGGACATGACCAAGGAGATGGGCTACGCCGTTGCGGCGTACGACGATTTCCCGGTCAAGTTCAACCGCACCAGTTCGATCGAGTTCGACAACAAGCGCGAGATCGAGAACCTGCACAAGCTGATGCCGATCGTGGTGCGCTTCCCCTTCTTGATGCCGATGGTCAAGCCGGCCATCAAGCAGGTCTGGTTGAGCCGCGTCTATCTGATCATGTACATGCTCTGGAGTGAGTACATGGTGGCGGAGCAGGCGGCGATCTATGCTCGTGCCCAAGGCCTCGGCGGCTTGCGCTACTGGGCGCCGATCGACTTCGTGCGGCGTGTGACTATGAAGGGCACCTTGCGTGCTTACGAGGTCATCTTCGGTCGGGCTGCGCGCAAGATGGCGCTCTCCCTGCAGATGGGCGATGAGCGCGTGATCGCGCACATGGACTGAGCCTTACAGCTGCTTCAGGGCACGGGCCGCACGGTCAAGCCAGGGAGCGAGCTCGATCGTGCGCTCGAGCGCGACGCGAGCATCTTCGGCGCGGCCGAGCCCAGCAAGGGCTCGGCCG
>JBLIOL010000206.1:0-10254 GCA_047639615.1 Planctomycetota bacterium
AGTTGGCGGGCACCGTGGAAGCGGTTGCATCCACAGCCTCGTCAAAGACAATCACCAGGGTGTTGGCAGTGTTCACGTCGACCACAGCTAAGGAGCCGCCCTGAGAGGGCCCGGTGGTGATGTCACCGGCCACAGCGACCGTCTGGTCGTCCTGAGCGGCCAAGGCCTCACCGTGCGCGCTGCGCAGGGGATCTCCCAGGAGCAGCAGGCTCACGTCATAGTTGGTCGCACCCTGCAGGTCGCGGTTGGCGCCGGCAGCCAGGGTCATGGTGACCTCGTCGGTGTCCGTTTGCTCCAAGCTCGCGCCGGTCAGGTCCACAACCAAACCGCCGGGGTTCGTGACCACGTTGTAGTTGGAAGCGCTCAGCAGACGCCAGGGGCTCATATCCACCGCAAAGGTGATCACGATGGTGTCGTTCATCTCGCCGGAGACGGCGGTGACGGCGGGGCCGCCAGCAATGCTGGGCAAGGTCGTGTTGCGAGTGGCGATGACCTCACCGTCCGCGGGGAACATTAGGTTGCCAGCCAGGTCGGTCAGACCGATGACGTCCACAGTGTCACCCGCGGTGATCACGAAGCCGTAGTCGATCGTCACGCCAAGACCACCGTGGGTGGAGGTGGAGCTCAGGGGGTGACCTTTGATCACGCCCACGTTCGTCTTCAGTAGGAAGAAGTGAGTACCGGTGGCGTTGTTGGTCGGGTGGTAGAGATCGTCGAAGGGGCCGCAGGGCTCCGAGAAGCGCACCTCTAACTTGGTGTTATCGCCCGGATCCACGTAGGCCAAGGAAACCGAGGGGCGGTTGCTCTCAGCCGACACGGTGCCATTGGCAGCGGTCATGTCGATGCTATTACCAGCCAGGTCGCGCATGGTGCTCATGCTGACTTGGAAGTCGTCAGCACCCACCAGGTACTGATCGCCGGCGTCGAGGGTCAGGGTTACGACACGGCTGTCCGCGTCGTAGGAAACCGCCTCGGCTGCCAGGGTGATCGTGGTGCCGACCGGGGACTCGAGGGACCAGTTAGCCAGGGTCTCGACCTCGGCTTCGATCATGTCGTCATTGAAGAGCACGACGATGGTGTCGTTGTCGGCGCCTTCGATCGCAGCGGCCTGGGCCAGCTGGATGCCGGGGTCGGTCACGTCGGTGGAGACGATGGCGGTGGCACCGGAGGGAGCCCCCATGGTGTTGCCGGCCAGGTCGTCCACGTTAGCGGAGACGTTCAGGGTGTAGTCACCGGGAACGATCACGTCCTGAACCACCAAGCGCACCGTGCTGCCATCGGGCTGCAGGGTTGCGCTATCGATCACCACCACCGGAGCGAAGGTGTAGTTAGTCGTCGTCTGTGCCTCGGTGCCGTGCAAGTCCTCGTCGAAGGCCACATCAACCGTTTTGCCGCTGCCGTCGGCATCCCGGTTCTGGGTAATTGTCAGGAGGCTCGGAGCGCCGGCGTCGCCGCCAGCGTTCACGGAGGTAGCCGCAGCGGTGAAGTTGTCACCGTCGACGTCCGTCAGGCCAGTGCCGGTCACATCGACCGCATCGCCGTTACGCATGTCCAAACCCTGCAGCGCAACCGTCAAGGTGCGCGTAGCCAGGTCGTAGGTCAGCACGTGATCGGCCATAGTCAGCGCGCCGCCGTCCACGTCGATGGACCAGAGGGTCGGATCGGTGGCGAAGTCCGGATCGAGGGCACCGCTGGTGGTCACGGTGATGCTGTCACCAGAGACGCCTGCGACGGTGGTCGCGACCACGCCCGTATAAGCGTTGGCGGAAGCTTCCCCGTTGCCGATGGCCACGGTGGCGCCAGCGATGGCGTTGCCGTGTGCATCCACGAGGCCCGTGTGATCCAGGGTATCCAGGCCCGGTACGACGGGAGCGCTATAGATCACGCGCAAGGTCACGGCGTCCACTTGGGTGACACCGAAGACGATGGTCTGGGCCGGGGCGCCGCCATGGTCGTTGACCGTGAAGTTGCCAGCGTTCGAGGCCAAGGGGTCCATGGGCTCGTTGAAGATGAAGTCCACCACGTCGCCGGAGGCGGAGATGGCGATGCGCTGCTCCGAAGAGGTCAGCGTCGGTGCCGTGTTGTCGCCGGTAGCTGCTGCCACCAACGAGCCGCCCCCAAGGGAGACCTCGGAAACGCCGATGACACCCGCGCCGGGGGTCAGAGTGAAGGAAGCGTGAATGTTCGCACTCACGCCCAGGTCCATGGTCAGGGTTTGGGCGCCCGCATTAAAGGTCAGCGTGGAGTCCGACAGGTCCAGGTTGTTGCCATTGGTGGCAAGGGTCCAGTTGGCGTCGTCCTCCGCCGCGGCCTCAACGATGTTCACCCCGCTGAAGCCGATCACGATCTGATCGCCACCCAGCAGGGCGTCCCCGGTGTCCTGAGTCGCGGAGTTGACCGCGAAGGTGGGCGGAGTCGAGTCACTGGTAGTGACCTGCACCGAGTTGCCGGTGCTATCGATGCTCTCCAGGATGCGCACGCTGAACGCCGTGGTGACTCGCTCGTCCCAGACGACGGTGACCGAAGTCCCGTTCTGAGTCGCGCTCACCACCGCTTGGGTACCCGTGATACGCACCTTGGCGCCGGTGATGGTCCCAGGGTTACGATCGAAGCTCAAGACGGTGGTGGCACCGGTGGCATCGATCCCAAGGTCCTGAACGACTGAGAGAAGGGCAGCCGTGGGGGCAGCATCGGAGGATGAGCTGCACCCAGAAGCCAGGACGGACAGGGCGGCAAGAGTGAAGCCACCGAAGCGGGTAATGAGGGACATTTTCAGGGAGGGACCGGGGGATGCGCGGCAGCGCCAGACGGGGTTGGAACGGGTCCTGCGCCGCATGGGGGTTCGCGGGAAGGACCGGTCCAGCTATCGGCCCAAAGCCCTCAGCCCTTGAGGGGCTCCTTCAGTCACTGACTTTTGATTGGAATCTCGTCCACTCATGACACACGAACAGGGCCGGCTCCCCCGCAGAGGGAGCCGGCCCTTAAGAATCCGGACTAGCGAATGGGACACGCAGTCCGTGTCGAAACTCAATCCAGCAAGAGCGGCCTTGCTAGGTGTTTGGAAAGCGCCGTGCGGTGAGGTAAGCGGAAAGCCGCCTGAACTGCGAACGGTGTTCCGACCCAAGCGGGATCCTGAGGCACGTTGATGTCGAGGTCTGCGCGACCGTTGGCATCCGAGGGCACCAATTGAATCGTCAGGGTCGAGCGATCGAGCAGCAGCTTGCCCAACACGCCCCCCACTTGCACGGGAGCACTCTCGGTACCCACTAGGAACATGCTGATCAGGGAGTTCTGGCGCTTCGCTGCCAGGTGCAGGTTGCCGCCGAGCTCTGCCACGCCCAGCTGTTGGAGTTGACGCTCGCCTGTGTCATAGAGGCGCACGCCGCCAGTGTTCGAGAGCACGTTGTTGTGGGTGTCCTTATGAGAGAGGACGACGCGCGTTCCAGTGGCATCCAGATCCAAGCCGCGCACGCTGCCGGGCAGGTCCACTTCCAGAACCGGCGCACCTTGCGTCCTGTCCATGAGCAGTAGCTCGGGGTCCACGCCGTTGCCCCAGGTACCGAAGGCGACGCGCTTGCCGTTGGCGGTCATAGAGATCGCACTGGGCAAGTTCTGCAAGCCGTTGCCTGCGCTCGCCTGCAGCAGGCGCTGGGTGCGGGTCTGAGTCTTCGCTTGCCAGATCTCGAAGGCGGCGTCATAGCCGTTGGTGAACTTCCACAGGCCCATGGCCAGGGTTGCGCCGTTATGACTCAGTGCGACTTGCGTCGGCATCCAATCGCCGCTTTGGTTTGACTGGGGGTGCGCCGGAAGCTGAGCAGCTAAGCTCCAGAAGCCAAAGTCTTCGGTGTACACCTCCAAGGCGCCGGGTCGGCCCGCAGCCATGGTCAAGCCATCGCCGGAGAGTGCCAGCGCAGCCGTTGCCACGCCGCGGTTCTCGTGGAAGAGCACCGCGCCACTGCGATCCAAGACGAACAGGTCGGGACCGCTGGTCAAAGCCAGGCGCCGGCCGTCGGCGGACATGACGAACTCGTCGAGGGTGACACCCTGGTGAAAGCTGCGCGAGTAGAGCGCGCCTGTGCTAGCCACGAGCACGTCGACCACCACGTTGCCGGCGGCGGGCAGGTACAGAGCACAGGCCACCAGGTTGCCTTCACCATCGGCGACGATGCGCGCCACGCCGGTGCTCAGCAAACCCATGCTGTGCGTCCAGGTGGGAACCATCGGTTGACCGGGAGCCAAGCTCTCGGGCTGAAAGAGGCTGACCTCGGTGGTGCGCTGCGCGCCATTCTGGGTCTCCACCTGAGTCATGGAGAAGAGGTTGCCGTTCTGCGCGCCAAGCGTGCGCGACTGAAGCGTCCCAGCAGGTAGGTCGACCTCGCGGCGCACATCGGCTGCGCCTTGGTCGTGGGCGTCCAGCAGGAAGCGATGACCGTTCTGGCCCTTGGCCGTACCGAAGACGAGCGCGTCGTCCGCGGCGAAACCGACGCTGCTAGGAATCCAAGCCTCCAGCGGAGTCGCCCCGCGGATCCAGCGCATTCCAGGCTGGAAGGGGTCTTGCGAGAGGGCGGAACTGGCGCTGGCGAGGCCAATTAGGATGGATAGTGTCGGTCGTAGCATGTTTGACGGCGCCTACAGGCACCTTCTCCAGTTCAAAACTACCCCTCCTGTAGGACGCGGTCGGACGAACTCAAACTTCTGTGCCGCAAGGACTTGCATCATTCCAGAGGGCCATTCTTTCCACCTATAGCGCGTTCGCTCGCGCGGCTCTCACCCAGAGACGCCAGCTGTGATTGGGCCCCTGATTGGCGGTGACAAGCGGCGGAAGGAGGCCTAAACTCTCCGCCCAATCGACCACCAGACCCGGGGAGAGCTTCGGGGGCCCTTTATTGATGGCCCTGCCGAACGCCGAAGGGGCAAGCACCGCAAGGTGCGAAACTCTCAGGCACCATGGACCCGGGCCCACTGGGCTCACCTGGACACTCACTCCCTCGGGAGCCGAGCGAACAGGGGCAACCTTCCTATCCCGGTCTCCAACCATAGAGGCCCGCCCCAGCCCCCAGTTTCCAGTGAGCTCCCCCCTTCGCGAAACCACCCTGCACGCTGTCCACGCCGCCGCCGGCGCCAAGCTTGTGGAATTCGGCGGCTGGCACATGCCGGTCCAGTACGGCCCGATTCTCGATGAGGTCAAGCAAGTCCGCGAGCGCTGCGGACTGTTCGATTTGGGACACATGGGTCGCTTCCGCCTGACCGGCCCCGACGCCGTGGCCCTGGTCGACAAGGTCGCCACCTGCTTCTGCGCCAAGATCCCGATCGACTCGATCCGTTACGGCCTGCTCTGCAAGCCCGACGGCAACCCCATCGACGACATCCTGGTCTACCGCGGCACGGACGACGTCTTCATGGTGGTCAACGCCGGCAACGCCGAGCGCGACCTAGCTTGGATCACCGAGCACGCCCAAGGCATGGACGTGCAGATCGAGAACCAAACCGACAGCCTGGCCATGCTCGCCCTGCAGGGTCAGCACTCCGTCGCCGTGCTGCAGCGCATTGTGAAGGACATCGACGTGGGTAGCATCGGCTACTACAAGTCCGGCTTCGGCACCCTGCTCGACATGCCGAACGTACGCATCTCGCGCACGGGCTACACGGGCGAGGACGGCTTCGAGTTCTACTTCCCGGCCGAGCGCGGCGCGGACGTTTGGAACGCCCTACTCGAGCACGCCGAAGAAGGCGAGCTGGCCCCCATCGGCCTCGGCGCGCGCGACACCCTGCGCCTCGAAGCGGGCATGCCGCTCTACGGTCACGAGATCGACGAAGAGCACAACCCCATCGAAGCCGGGCTGAACTTCGGCATCTCCTTCAAGGAGGAGAAAGGCGACTGGATCGGCCGCGCTGCCCTAGCCGCCGTTAAAGAGAACCCCAGTCGCAAGCTCGTCGGTCTGACCACCGCAGGCAAGCGCGTCCCGCGCGAAGGCTACCCCCTGTACAACGGCGAGACCCTGGTGGGTAGCGTCTGTTCTGGAGCCGTGTCCCCCACCGTGGGAACCAACATCGGCTCCGCTTACCTCCCGCTCGAACTGGCCGTCGCTGGCCAGCGGGTGGAACTAGATATTCGCGGCAAGCGCCAAGAGTGCACCGTGACCGACCTCCCCTTCTACTCCCGCAAACGCAAGTAATCCCATGCGCCCCGACGACCGCAAATACCAAGACAGCCACGAGTGGGCCAAGCTCGACGGCGACACCATCCTGGTCGGCATCACCGACTTCGCCGTAGAGGAACTCTCCAACGGCAATGAAGGCGACCTCGTCTACTGCGACCTCCCCGAGGTTGGCCTCGTGGTCGAGCAAGGCGAGACCTTCGGCGAGATCGAATCCGTCAAGGCCGTCTCCGACCTCAACGCCCCCGTTGGCGGCGAGATCATCGAGATCAACAAGGACATGGAAGAGCACCTCGAAGTCCTCGGCGTGGACCCGTGGAATAAGGGTTGGCTGATCCGCATCAAGCCCACCTCCACCGATCTCGGCCACCTGCTCGACGCAGAAGGCTACGAGAAGCACATCGCCGCAACGCACTAAGTGCGGCGTGTCATGCGTTCGAACCACTTCTTCGGCCCCATTCACGCGCTGGCTGCGTTGCGGCTCCTTGACGTAACTACGGCTACGCCTGTGGCGCCACGTCTTACCAGCACGCGAATCGGGCTCGAACAAGTGATCCGAACGCATGTCACAGCCCACTAGGTGTCATCACCGGGGCCCGGCATGAACGCATCCGATCCCTGGAGAGTGATCACCACGTGGGGCGCTGAACCCAGCTTCAACATGGGCCTCGACGAGGCCCTGTTGGAGCCGGGCAGCGCCCCAACTTTGCGCTTCTATACCTGGTCGCCGGACACCTTGAGCCTGGGCTACTTCCAGCGCTTCGATGATGTGCCCAGCACCGACAGCGCTGGCGCCGTGGTGCGCCGCGTAACCGGCGGTGGCGCCATCCACCACCAGCACGAGCTGACCTTCTCGCTCTCCGCCGAGCAGGATCACCCCATCTTCCAGGGCCCCGTAGCCAAGAGTTACGAGCGCATCCACGCCGCCCTCGTGGGCGCCCTCAGCACCCTCGGCCTACGCGCCGGCATGTGCCGCGATCAGGCCGTGACTTCAGACCGCGACGACACGGGCATGTGCTTCCACAAGTCCACGCCCCTGGACATCATCTGGGACGGCGCCAAGGGCATCGGCTCCGCCCAACGCCGCACGGCAGGACGCGTGCTGCACCACGGCTCGATCAAGCTCGGCACGACGCCTCTCGAGGGCGAGATCGCGACCCTCTCAGGCTCCGGCGTCGACCTCGACACCGCGCAACTCGCCGCCGTCGTACGCGAGGCCTTCACGCGCACCCTCGGCCTGCGTCTCGAATCCGGCGTACCCAGCGAGGACGAGATCGCCCGCGCCCGCGAGCTAGGCGCGCGCTACCTCGATCCCGAGTTCGTGCGCCGGCGCTAGTTGGTCTTCGGGAGCTCGAGCTCCACGCGCCAGTCGCCGCCACCGATCACTGAGATCGTCAGGCCGGTCACCAAGCCGCCCTTAGTGGTGCGAACCGGTTGCCAGGAGTTGCCGCCGGGCCGACCAGAGAGCAGGCCCAATTCCATGGAGGCCTCGTGCAAACGCTCCAGAATCGCCGCAGCGTTGTCCTTCACCTTGAGGTCCACCGACAGGTCGAGCAGCTCCAGGGTGTCCTGGTGCGGATGCTTGGCCGTCCCCGTAAGCAGCAGCTTGCCGGCCTTCACATGAGCCGCAGGCACGCGCACGCGCAGGCTCTGCGGCGGACCCTCGCTAGTGGTCAATGTCCCGCGCACGGGCCCCATCAGTCGCAGGTTCACCTGCAGCGCATCCTGAATGAAGAGCGTGCCGCGCGTGGTCTTCTCGCGGCGATCGGCCGAGGGTGCCAGGATGTCGAAGCCAGCAAGCTTGAAGCGCATGGTCACGACCTCCGCCAGGTCAGCAGCGGTAGTGCCGGGAGCGAGCTGCAGATCCAAACTGACCTTGCGTGCCTCACCCTTGATCATCCCGCTCAGCTCCAGCTCCAAACGCAGCGGCATAGGCAACTTGGGCGGCCCCTGCACGTCGGGCTGAATGGCCAGGTCCGCAAAGGTCAGCTGGACCATGGCTTGTGCCTGGAGCGGCACCGCTAAGAGGGTCAGAGCAGCAAGAGCGGACAGCAGGCGTCGATACATGGCAAACCGGGAAAGGTGGTTGGGAAGACGGCCAACTCAATGACGCCCGCACCCATACAAGCTTCCGGCAAAGCCTTAGGTCTGTGGTGGGGAGCCTCGCTCAACCCGACCACAGCCGCTATATCCACCCAAGATGGTGAATGGTTACCCCGCCAGGACTCGAACCTGAAATGTCTGGACCAAAACCAGATGTGTTGCCAATTACACCACGGGGTAACGCTTGGGCGGGAAAGATAGCGCCTCAGCCCCCCCTGTCGAGCCCCCAGCCCAGTTTTTTTGCCCCCGGGGACCTGCCCTGGGAGCCGGGAGGGCCTGGAAGCCAGCCAGAGCCGCCGAGTTCAGGCGCCTGGGGTCATACCTCGGCCCCGCCCTAGCGCTGGCTGAGCTTGGCCCGGCGCAGGACCTTGAGCAACAGCCCTGTCTTCCCGTCCCGAATCTCAACAGCGCCCTTCGGCGAGCCGTAGCCGCAGTTGTATTCCGAGGAGAGGACGATGTCCTCGACCCCATCGCCGTTCCAATCACCGCCCCCTGCGATCCTGCCCCCGAAGCCAAATTTCATGCTCTCGGACTTCAGGATCTTGGCCCCCGCGTGGGTGAGACTCACGGTGCAACCCGTCCCGCTGAGTTCCTGGTCCCCGGCCAGAATCTGCATTCCCTTCCCGCGGCCCAGCACTCGCAAACTGAATCCGAACAGACTGAAGGACCCCCTCCAACTGTTGATCCCGTAAACCCTCCTCCCAATTACCGGGCCGGAGCAAACGTCGTTTAGCGTCCATCGAGCCAGGCTTGACCAGTCCGTACCTGATAGGACCTCGACATACACCTCTTTCTTGTACGGGGGGGAATGCGATATGCCGCCGACGACAATGTCGGGCGTTCCATCGAGATTCCAATCGCTCAAGCGACTGGCGGCCCCGCTCAAGGAGTCAGGTCCCTCGACCAGGCGTACGCTGGAGAGTAATTTTCCGCTCTCCAGGTCAAGTAGATACCCCGTCGCGCCACTGTGTTCAGTAATGCTAATGAAGCACCTGGATCCACCCAACGCGACGTTCGAGATACACGTCTCGCGCGGCCTTTCAAACACGCCCTTCGGAGGCGTCAAGACCCAATCCGCGAGGACTCGGGGCTCATCTTCAAGGGTGACCAACTTGAACGCATACTCCCCCGCCGCGTCGTCCTTGAGCAACACAGCATCCTTCTCCATGTCGCTCTTCCAACGCGGCACGAGCGCGACGAACTCCCGGCCCCAGGTATGCAGCACCCTGCCAGGGTCCCTTGAATCGACCAACATGGTGAAGACTCCAGCCTCGTGGTCCCCGCCCCCCACGTGCAAGTCCAGCCTCCCGTCCCCATCCCGATCCACGACGCAGCTCCAAATCCCACTGATCTCCGCGTGCCCCTTGGCCACATCCTTGGTGTACCGCACCAAAACCTCGTTCTTCTTGCGGGAGACGATCCACAGGCATCGGTTGCCTAGCTCATCGCGTCCAGTCACTGCGAGGTCAGCCAATCCGTCGCCGTTGCAATCCGGCAGGATCAAAGCCGTAGACCCGAAGTAGTCCGGATTAGAACCCTGCCCCGCGGGCGAGGGCTCCTGCCCCGTCAACATTCCTCCTAGCGACACCAGCAAGGCCCGAGCGATCAACATCATCTGAATGTCTGGCGCCTTGGCGCGAGGGAAAGGAACCACGAACGAGCGTACCTCCACACCGAAGCAGGCCCCGAAACCCAGCCAACCCACCCACCAGACCTTGGTTCCGCTGCGGCACAATCCCGCGGACCCTGCATCAGCCACAATCCACCGGCGTAGGCCGGAGGCTGGAGAAGGGAGGGTCAGGGTTGCAGGGGAGCGGCAAGGAGGCCCACCGGTGCTGAGGCTCGGGCGCGCCGGAGCCGGCCTCTGGCCGGGGGGCGCAGGGGCGAAGAGGGCTCAGGCGCGGAGGTAGCAGCCTGGGTAGATGTCTGGGTGAGCCTGACGTAGGGCGACCTTGGCTAGGCCGTAGAAGTAGTTCACCAAGACCACGGGCCA